>JBIOUF010000286.1:0-25397 GCA_044866695.1 Nocardioidaceae bacterium
GCCAAGATTGACGGCTCGACGTGGGTGGGGGGCGGGGGGCCAGTCAGGTGGGTTTGACCAGGCGGGCCAGGGCGTCCCAGGCGATGCGGTCGGGATCGCCGCCGTGGTCGTCGTCGGGGGGGACGGGCCGAGGGACCCGCTCGGCTCGGACGACCTGGCAGGCCTGGCCGCCGAGGTCGTCCAGGACGTCGGCGGCGGTGTAGAGGACGTCCGGGTCCTGAGGGCCGCCGGTGCCCTCGGTCAGGTTGGTGCTGTCGTGCGCGACGACCAGGAGGGTGCCGCCCGGCGCGAGTGCGTCCCACGCCCGGCGCACGGCCAGGCGGCGCTCCGCCGCGACGAGCTGCAGGTAGGCGAGGACGGCGAGGTCGGCCTCGGGCAGGGGGGCGGCGAGGACATCGCCGACCACCCAGGCGACCCGGCCGGAGACCCCGCGCGCGTCGGCCATCCGGCGGCCCTTCCCGACCGCGACCGCGGAGAAGTCCAGCGCGGTCACCTGCCAGCCGCGCTCGGCCAGCCACAGCGCGTTGCGGCCTTCGCCGCAGGCCAGGTCGAGCGCCCGGCGGGGGGCCAGGCCGGCCAGCTCGGCGGCGACGAACGCGTTGGGTCCCGCCGACCAGACCAGTGGCGTCGCGGCGTACCTCTCGTCCCAGCCCCGGGCGTCCACGTGGGCAGGATGGTGCCGGCGGTTACGAGCGGCCGGCCCGCTCGGCCTCGACCGCCTCGCGGACCTCGTCCATGTCCAGCCCGCGGACGGCCGTGATCACCTGCTCCAGCGCGGGCGGGGGCAGCGCGCCGGGCTGCGCGAAGACCAAGATGCCGTCCCGGAAGGCCATCAAGGTCGGGATCGAGGTGATGTTCGCCGCGCGAGCCAGGGCCTGCTCGGCCTCGGTGTCGACCTTGCCGAAGACGATGTCGGAGTGGGTCTGCGACGCCTTCTCGTACGTCGGGGCGAACTGGCGGCACGGGCCGCACCAGGAGGCCCAGAAGTCCACCAGGACGATGTCGTTGTCCGTGACGGTCTTCTCGAAGTCGGTGGCGGTCAGCGCGACAGTGCTCATGCAGGCGAGAACGCGCGTGGCGACCGATTGATTCCGGACGCCCGGACTGTAACGCCCGGCCACCGCAACGGCACTGACTGCGGAGCGGGGGGTCGCCGCCGACCCGGACCGCGACGACCAGCGACCACGAAGGAGCCACGATGCCGGACCCGAACCAGGACTTCTCCGGTCTGCGCGCCATGTACGTCAACTGCACGCTGAAGAGGTCACCGGCGCTGAGCCACACCCAGGGCCTGGTCGACGTCAGCGCCTCGATCATGGCCAGGCACGGGGTCGAGGTCGAGGTGCTGCGCGCGGTGGACCACGACATCGCGACCGGCGTCTACCTGGACATGACCGAGCACGGGTGGGAGTCCGACGAGTGGCCCGCGATCTACCAGCGGGTGATGGCCAGCGACATCCTGGTGATCGCCGGCCCGATCTGGCTGGGTGACAACTCCAGTGTCACCAAGCAGGTCATCGAACGGCTGTACGCCGGCTCCGCGGAGCTCAACGAGAAGGGCCAGTACGCCTACTACGGCCGGGTCGGCGGCTGCCTGGTCACCGGCAACGAGGACGGCGTCAAGCACTGCGCGATGAACGTCCTGTACTCCCTGCAGCACATCGGGTACACCATCCCGCCCCAGGCCGACGCCGGCTGGATCGGTGAGGCGGGGCCGGGCCCCTCCTACCTCGACCCGGGCAGCGGCGGCCCCGAGAACGACTTCACCAACCGCAACACGACCTTCATGACCTGGAACCTGATGCACGCCGCCCGGATGCTCAAGGACGCCGGCGGCATACCGGCGTACGGCAACCAGCGCAGCGAGTGGGACGCGGGCTGCCGGTTCGACTTCGAGAACCCGGAGTACCGCTGACCACACTGTCCTCAACCGGGCGCGCGTGCGGCCGGCGGCCGTGGCGGGTCGTCGCGGCACCTCGGTACCGTCGCCGCATGGCCGGCACCGCCGAGGACGGCGACCGCTTCGGCGAGCGCAGCCTCGTGGCCTCGCTCCGGGCCGGCGACGAAGGTGCGTTCGCGGCGCTGGTCGACGGCTGGTCGGGGTGGATGCTGCGGCTGGCACGGGAGCACGTGTCGACCGCCGGCGCCGCCGAGGAGGTCGTCCAGGAGACCTGGCTGGCCGTGCTCCGCGGCCTCGACGGCTTTCGGGGCGAGGCGTCGCTGCGCACCTGGGTGTACCGCATCCTGGTCAACCAGGCGAGGCGCGAGGGGGTCCGCGAGCGGCGCACGGTGCCGTTCGCCAGCGTCACGCCCGAGGACGAGGGTCCCACGGTCGACCCGTCGCGGTTCCGCGGTCGGCAGGACGAGTACCGCGGCGGGTGGCGGGTGTTCCCCCACGAGTGGCCCGAGCACGTGGCGATGACGCGTGAGGTGTACGAGGTGGTCCGTACGGCGCTCGTGGAGCTCCCCGCGCGCCAGCGGGTGGTGGTGACCCTCCGCGACCTGGCCGGCCACCCAGCCGACGAGGTCTGCTCGATGCTCGGCATCACCGCCGCGAACCAGCGCGTGCTGCTGCACCGGGGCCGTGCCGTCGTCCGCGCCCATCTCGAGCGCTACCTGACCGGAGCGCCGGCGGCGGCCGGCGGGCAGGCCCGATGACCTGCCGGGAGCTCGTCGAGCTGGTCACGGCATACCTCGAGGGCGTGCTGTCGAAGGCCGAGCAGGCCGCGTTCGAGGAGCACCTGGCGCTGTGCAAGGGCTGCGAGGACTACGTGGCGCAGCTCCGGCAGACCATCGCCCTCGTCGGCCAGCTGGGAGAGGAGTCCCTCTCAGAAGCCGCGCGACGGCGGTTGCTGGCCGCCTTCTCCGACTGGCGGTCGGGCACTAGCCCTGGGGGCGGAGTGCCGTGACCAGCCAGGCGGCGCAGCCCATGGCGACCCCGTCGGCGGTCTGGTGCTCGGCCAGCAGCCGTCGCAGCCGCTCCAGCGACGTCTCACGCGCCGTGGGCGACAGGTCGCGGACCATCCAGCCGAGCAGGTCTGCCAGGATCGGGAAACCCTCGTCGGCGTCGCGGCCGAAGTACATGGCCGCGTCCAGCGGACGGAGCCGGACCTGCTCGAACCCGGCGGCGGTCAGGATCGCCGTCGTACCCTCCGGGTCCGCGTGCCGGAACGGGTTCGGCGCGTCCGGCGGCGGCTGCGGAGCTGGAGCGTCGGGCCGCAACGCCTGGGCCAGCGAGCCGATCCACTCGTTCTCGGCCGGGCTGCGCCAGGACACCAGCGCGAGCCGGCCGCCCGGGCGGAGCGCGCGGGCGAGGTTGGTGAAGCCGGCCACCTGGTCGGCGAAGAAGGTGGCCCCGGTGCGGCTCACGACCACGTCGAAGGCCGCGTCGTCGAACGGGTAGATCTGACCGTCGCCCTGCACGTACGCCGCGTTGCCCAGGCCCTCCCGTTCCGCGGTGGCCCGTGCGACGCGGAGCATCGGCTGGGACAGGTCGATGCCGAGCGCGCTGCCCTGGGTCGCCGCTCTCGCGGCGTCGCGAGCGCACTGCCCGGTGCCGCAGCCGACGTCGAGGACCCGGTCGGCGGGCCGGACCGCGGCGGCAGCCATGAGCGGCGCATGGAGGTTGCGAACCCCGGCGTCGTAGAACTGCGGATGCGCCGCCCAGCTGTCCCCTTCCTCGCCGTTCCACGCGGCGAGCTGGTCACGGTTGCCGGGTGCGACCGGCACGTCGGCGCCTCCCGGCCGGTCGCCACGGGGCTGCCAGTGATCGGTGGTCGTCATAGCGTCCCCCGTCAGATAGTCTCATGTGGACTACTCAGGAATACTCCTAAGGAGACCATTGTGTCAAGGCTGGAGCGGCCCCCTGCGCTGACCACGACCTCGTTCGCCATCCTCGGGCTGCTGGCGATCCAGCCCTGGACGACGTACGAGCTCGCCGTCCAGATGGAACGGACCCTCTCCCGCAGCTGGCCTCGGGCCCGGAGCCGGCTGTACGAGGAGCCGAAGAAGCTGGTGGCGCACGGGCTGGCGGAGGCGACGAAGGAGTCCGTCGGGCGACGGCCGCGGACGGTGTACGCGATCACCGACGAGGGCCGCCGCGCGCTGGGCGAGTGGCTGCGGTCGCCCGGGGAGGGGCCCAGCCTGGAGTTCGAGCAGCACCTGAAGCTCTTCTTCGCCGACTTCGGCAGCCGCGACGACGCCCTGGCCACGCTCGCGGCGTCCCGAGCCTGGGCGGCCGAGCAGATGGCGGTGTTCGAGCGGTCCGCGCGCGACTATCTCGACAGGCGCGGCCCGTTCCCCCGGCGGCTCGCGGTCACCTCACCCGGGGCCCGGTTCCTGGTCGACTTCTACGACCTCGTCGACCGCTGGGCAACGTGGGCCGCGGACGTCGTCAGGCAGTGGCCCGAGGACCCGAGCCAGGCCGAGCCGAGCCTCGAGGTCGCCGAGTACATCCTCGGGCTGGCCGAGCAACGGGCTCGCCGAGCGGGGCCGGGTAGCTGAAGGCGACGGCCGAGCCTGAGGCCGCCGGCCGGCCCGGCCGACGGTCACCGAGCGGGGCGCGCCAGGGAGCGGCGGACTGGCGGGACGTGGAGTCCTCCCAAGGCCGCCCGCGCCTGCGTCGCCCGGCGCGAGGACCGTCCACGAGAGGAGCACATGGGGTGGTCGGCCGTCTGGCCAGCGCCACGTCGCCGTACCTGCTGCAGGACGCCGGCAACCCCGTGGACGTGTGTCACTCGGGTGCCTCCGCAACGTGTCGGGTCTGCTGACACGTCCCGATAACGTGTTAGGTCTATCGGAAATTCCTAACACGTAGAGTGGATGTGTCGAAGGAGCTTACACGTGGCCTGGAGCCCAGAAGTCCCCTTCAACGATCTGCCACCGCTGCCGCCGGTCGGCCTCGACCTCGAGCCCAAGCCCGTGCTCAAGGCCACCGTCGAAGCCCGCACTGCGCTGGCGACACTCGCCCAAGCCGGGCAGCTGCTGCCGAACCCCAACATCCTGATCCACGCCGTCCCGCTGCTCGAGGCGCAGGCCAGCTCCGAGATCGAGAACATCGTGACCACGGCCGATGAGCTGTTCAAGCACGTCGACTCGGGCGGGGGAGACCACGCCACCAAGGAGGCACTGCGCTACCGGAGCGCTCTGTTCGCCGGGGTCGAGTCGATCAGGAAGCGGCCGCTCACCGCGGCGACCGCTGCCCGGATCTGCTCCGAACTGCAGGGTCGGGACATGGCGGTTCGCACAGTGCCTGGCACGCGGATTGCGAACCCGACCACACGGCAGGTTGTGTATGCCCCGCCCGAGGGGGCCGACCTCATTCGCGAGAAGCTCTCGGCCTGGGAGCGCTTCGTCCACGCTGAGGACGATCTCGACCCGCTGGTGCGTATGGCAGTGGCCCACTACCAGTTCGAGGCGATCCACCCGTTCCATGATGGCAACGGACGCACCGGCCGCGTCATCAACATCGTGATGTTGATTCAGGCGGGTCTTCTCCGCGATCCGATCCTCTATCTCTCACGCGCGATCATCGCCCGCAAGAACGACTACTACCGACTCCTGCGAGCCGTCACAGTCGATGGCGCCTGGATCGAATGGGTCCTCTACATGCTCGCCGTGGTCCGCGAGTCCGCAACGTCGACCACGCGCAAGATCGCGGCCATTCGTTGGTGTCAGGAGGACATTGCCGAGCGAGCTCGCGCTGCCACCCCGGGTGGGCGGGACGCACAGTTCTTGGCCGCCCTGTTCGAACAGCCTTACTGCCGCATCAACACTGTCGCCAACCAATGCGACGTCTCTCGTCAGACCGCGTCGTCGTGGCTGCACGCCCTGGTGGAGGCAGGTCTCCTCCGCGATGTCAAGGTTGGCAGGGAGCTCCTCTTCGTCAACCATGAGCTCCTCGACGTGTTGACGCGCACTGAGTGAGGTAAGTGGACCGAGCGAAGGTCGGCATCAGGGCCGCCCCCGACCTTCGTCCTTCCTTGGTTGGACGGGTGGGCCCTTCGAGGCTCGTCGCTGCGCTCCTTGCACCTCAGGAACCAGCGGGGCCCCGAGAACCCGCTTCGTGTACGGGTGCGCGCTTGGTGAGCGCTGCCGCGAGGACTGGAACCTCGACGTCGTGGTAGTCGTGCACCTCGGCAGTCTGCTTGCCCGGAAGGGCTCGAAGGACCCGGCCGGCGTACTGGACGAGGCGTCCCTTGAACGAGATCGGCCCGGCCAGGAAGAGCGTGTCCAGGGCGGGACAGTCGAAGCCCTCCCCGACGAAGTGGCCAGTGGCAACGACGAGCAACGGTGGGCCGTCATCGGTGGGGACCAGCCGTTCGGTCGCCGCGGCGCGTTGCTTGGCGCCCATCCCACCCTTGAGAACTACTGGGTCCAGCCCCTGCGCGGTGAGCGCTGCTGCGAGGTGGTCGACGTGGCCGGTGCGCTGGGCCAGGACAAGGCAGTGTCATCCGCGCTCCAGAGCGTCGACGACATCGGCGAGAATCTGCTCGTTGCGCGCCACGTCCCTGCGCGTGCCGTGTGGACGCCCGCGATCGCGCCCGGGATGGAGAAGTCGACCGGTTCCGGCAGCTGGAATGACGTGAGGTGAACGACGAGTACGGGGCGTGGCCGCTCGGCGTTGGCGTTGGCACCTTCGAGGGTGTCGGGGTCGGCGTGCGTGAAGGTGGGGTCTGATCGCCGGCGAGCATCGGATAGAGGCCGATGTGGACGTCGCCCGTCAGATGCGCGGCCAGTACCTGGGGGGTCAGTGGGAGGTGCCGCACCTCCGAGGCTGGGCGGCCCTTGCGCCATCCGCCCACGACGACGGGCATCCACCCCGACTTGTTCGTGCGGGCGTTCTCCCAGCGTACGGCGTAGACGTCACGTCGTGCGCCGAACAACGCGGCATAGAACTCGACCTTGGCCCGCGAGGAGGAACGCCCGTCCACCGGACCCGGTGCCTTGTCGAACCACGCTGCCTGGGTGCCACGAGCTGGAGCCGCCTCCGCGTCAGTCAGCTTGAGGAGCTTACGCAGGCGGGCGTTCTCGGTCCGCAGACTTTCCAGCTCGGCTTGCAGATCGCTCACGGCGTCAATCCTGCCGGTCGAGGTACTGAAGCAACCTACTGAAACGCCGTTGTTGCAGTAGCTCGGCGCAGGCCGGGGCCTCGTGCATCACTCAGAGCGCTTGCCAGTGGATCCCTCGACGCGCTTGTGCTTGTTGCGCTGGTACTCGGCCACCCAGTTCTTTGAGCTGAGCCAGGTTCCGTTGTCGGCCTTCTGGGCGCGAAGGCGACCGCGTTCCGCGGCTGCTCGAAGTGCGGTGGCTGTGATGCCCTTCTTGGGATCGACCAGGCTTGCGAGGGGAACGAGCCGTGCCGGCCCAGCGACCGCGGGTACGACGAACCTGTAGAGGTTGTTAGTGACGGCGCGAGCGATCAGCTCGCCCAAGGGCCCGTACTCGCCCTTGTCGGCCTTGCGCATCGCCTTCAGATACTTCGTGCGTTCGTTCTTGAAGACGATGGCCGGTGGGTAGCCCAGACGAACCAGCAGGAGGTTGAGCAGCAGCCGTCCCGCGCGGCCGTTGCCGTCGAGGTAGGGGTGGATCCTCTCGAACTCGTTGTGCACCTGGGCCAGTCGCTCCGGGAAGGGGATTTCATCGGGCTCGCGGAGCCGGTTCACCTGCGCCACCCAGTCGCTCATGCGGTGGTCCACCTCGGGAAACGGTGGCGGCGTCATGCCCTCGGGGAACGGCTGGATGTCGTGCTGGCGCCAGTTGCCGGGCGTCTCTGCGGGAGTCCCGTGGGGATGCGGAGCGACGTTCCACACGGGCGTCATCGCCTCGTAGTGAACCGTGCGTACCTCCTGGATGCTCAGGAGGTCACCCGTCGTCCAGTCACCCGGCTCCATCGCCTGGCCGTATACCCACTTGGCCGCAGCGCCGTAGCCGATGACCTCCATGTACTCCTTGAGCTCCTTGGAGCCGACCGCCCTGCCCTCCTCGAGCAGCTTGCGAACCTCGTTGAGGATGAGGGTGTTTCCTTCGAGGGCGGTGGAGTGGTGCGCCTCCTGGTGCCACAGTTCGGCCCAGATCTGCTCGGCTTCCGCCGGGCTGGGTAGGCCGCCCAGGCGGGTTCGCAGGTCGTCGATCGCCTCGTCGAGTTGGTTGTAGACGGTCTGGCGTGAGGGGCGTCCGCGGGCCATGTCGCTGTGATCCTTCCGGGGGCGGCGAAGTCGTCGCGTTGTGGCCAAACTAATAGGAACACGACAACTTGATAGCTAGCCTACGTGAAGTTGTTGAGGTTTGGTGCCAAGAAATAGAACACAACAACTTGGTGTCGGCGCCGGCGACGCGGATCTTGGTGCCGAACAACGGGAGGCGGGTCATCAGCGGATCGGTGCCCTCGGGGCCGCACAGCTTGTCGGCCGCGGCGGCCATCGCCTTGACCTGACGCGTCTCTGGTCGCAGGCGCGGGTCGACGTACTGCGCTGTTGCCCCGTGATGCATGGTCGCTCGCCCGATCTTCAACCCGTCGAGTGGGTCGATGCTGCGGTCGAGCCAGCCGAGGCGCCAGGCGAGCTTTGCGCATCGCCGCGAGCGGGCCGCGCAGATCCTCGCGGCCGCGCTGAGAGAACAGGCTCTTGGAGCCCTTCTCCATGACGAGGCGGCTGTGCTCGACGCGCCACTTCGTCACGGGCACGTCGCCGATCGTCGGCAGGATGTGGGCGTTGAGCCGCCACACGCGCTGCTCCATCGTCCGCGGCTGCTTGCCGCGCTCGATGCTGTCCCTGAGATACTCCTCGCCAAGCATGCGGATCATGCGAGCGGCGCGGACATCGGCACCGGCGGCGCCTCCCTCTCGGTGTGTCTAGCGCCGCCTCGGCCTGGTCGAAGATCCTGCGGGGCCTCGGCCTGGGAATTGGCCCGGCCCAGCCCCCGCTTCCACGGCTCGCCCTCGCCGGAGGGCGCGGAACATGACCTGGTACTTCGTGCCGCCATCGTCCGGGGCGTACAGCCGCACTCGCCACGGTCGCGTGCTCCCGCCGAGCGTGCGCGCCTTGCCCTGTGCGAGCAGCGTCGGCTTCTTCCGAGTGGCCACCGGCCTCCCTCCTAGGCTGGACGGGTGGGCCCTTCGAGGCTCGTCGCTGCGCTCCTTGCACCTCAGGAACCAGCGGGGCCCCGAGAACCCGCTTCGTGTATCACTGGCGAAGAAGAGATGCACGTGCCGGTCGTCAGGAGTCCGAGGAATGGCCAACCGTCTCGCCGACGCGACCAGCCCCTACCTGCTCCAACACGCGGAGAACCCGGTGGACTGGTGGGAGTGGGGGCCTGAAGCGTTCGCCGAGGCGAGACGCCGCGATACACCAGTCCTCCTGAGCGTCGGCTACGCCGCCTGCCACTGGTGTCACGTCATGGCGCACGAGTCGTTCGAGGACCCGGCGACGGCAGGGCAGCTCAACGCCGGCTTCGTCGCCGTGAAGGTGGACCGGGAGGAGCGCCCCGACGTCGACGCGGTGTACATGCAGGCCACCCAGGCCATGACGGGTCAGGGCGGCTGGCCGATGACGGTGTTCCTGACCCCGGACGGCGAGCCGTTCTACGCCGGCACCTACTTCCCGGACCGGCCCCGGCACGGCCAGCCGTCGTTCCGCCAGGTGCTGGCCGCGGTGACCGACGCCTGGACCGACCGCCGTGCCGACCTGACCCGCGCGGCAGCGCGGATCACCGAGCACCTGCGCCGAGAGACTGCCCTCGCCGGCGCCGGAGACCTCGACCGGGCTCTGCTGGCCGGGACGGTCGACACGCTCGCGGCGGAGTTCGACCCGCTGGCCGGCGGCTTCGGGACCGCGCCGAAGTTCCCGCCGTCGATGACCTTGGAGCACCTGCTCCGCCACGACGCCCGGGCCCGATCGGCGCCGGCCCGGCGGATGCTGGACGCGACCTGCGACGCGATGGCCCGAGGCGGCATCTACGACCAGCTCGGCGGCGGCTTCGCCCGCTACGGCGTCGACCGTGGGTGGGTGGTGCCGCACTTCGAGAAGATGCTCTACGACAACGCCCAGCTGCTCGGGGTGTACGCCCGGTGGTGGCGGCGCTCCGGCAACCTGCTCGGCGCCCGGGTCGCCCGCGAGACCGCGGACTTCCTGCTGCGCGAGCTGCGCACCGACAAGGGCGGGTTCGCCTCCGCGCTGGACGCCGACAGCGAGGGCGAGGAGGGCCGCTTCTACGTCTGGACGCCCGCCGGGCTGGTCGACGCTCTGGGCCCCGGCGACGGCGCCTGGGCCGCCGCGCTGCTGACGGTGACCCCCGACGGCACGTTCGAGCACGGTACGTCGACCCTTCAGCTGCGCAGCGACCCCGACGACCCGGCGCGCTGGCAGCGGGTGCGGCGGGCGCTGTACGACCACCGCGCGACGCGGGTGCGGCCGGCTCGCGACGACAAGGTGGTGGCCGGGTGGAACGGCCTGGCGATCGGCGCGCTCGCCGAGGCCGGCGACCTGCTCGGCGAGCCGCGCTACGTGAGGGCCGCCGAGGCCGCGGCCCGGTTGCTGCTCGAGGTGCACGTGACCGGCGACCGGCTGCGCCGGGTGTCCCGGGACGGGAGGGTCGGTGCGCACGCCGGCGTGCTCGAGGACCATGCGCTGGTCGCCTCGGCGCTGATGACGCTGCACCAGGTGACCGGCGAGCCGGCGTGGCTGCCGCCGGCCGAGGCGCTGGTCGAGACGGTGCTGACCCGGTTCGGGGCGGCCGACGGCGGCTTCTACGACACCGCCGAGGACGCCCAGCGGCTGGTGACGCGGCCTCGGGACCCGACCGACAACGCCAGCCCGAGCGGGCACTCCGCAGCGGTGCACGCACTGCTCACCTGGTCTGCGCTGACCGGGTCGGGCCGGCACCGGGACGCCGCGGAGGCCGCGCTGCGGACGGTGCGGACGCTGGCCGAGCGGGCCCCGCGGTTCGCCGCCTGGTCGCTCGCTGCCGCCGAGGCGGCCGTGGCCGGCCCGGTCGAGGTGGCGGTCGTCGGAGAGCCGGGGGACCCGGCGGTCGGGCGCCTGGTGGGCGTCGCTCGCGAGGCCGGCGGCCCCGGCGTGGTTGTCGTGTGGGGTGCTCCGGGGACCCGGGGCACCCCGCTGCTGGAGGGGCGCGGGCTGGTCGACGGGCGCGCGGCGGCGTACGTGTGCCGGAGGCTGGTCTGCGACCGGCCGGTCACCGGCGTGGACGACCTGCGCCGGCTGCTCGTGGCGCCCCGACCGGCCCCCGGGTCAGCCCCGGCTCATCGCAGCGAGTACGTCGCCAGGGACACCCCGACGTAGTGGGAGACGAAGGCCGCGATCGTGAACGTGTGGAAGACCTCGTGGAACCCGAACCACCGCGGGAACGGGTCGGGCCGGCGCAGGCCGTACACCAGGCCGCCCAGCGTGTAGAGCACCCCGCCCGCCACCACCAGCGTGAGCACGGCGCCGGTGGTCGCCGCGGCCAGGTCACCGAGGAAGAAGACCGCTGCCCAGCCCAGCGCGACGTAGATCGGCACGTACAGCCAGCGTGGCGCCCGCGGCCACAGCACCCGGAACGCGACGCCGAGCAGCGCCCCACCCCACACGATGGAGAGCAGCATCGTCTGCTGGCGGCCCTCCAGCAGCAGCAGCGTGAACGGCGTGTAGCTGCCCGCGATCAGCAAGAAGATGTTGGCGTGGTCGAACCGGCGCAGGAACGCCCACGCCCGCGGACCCCAGCTGCCCCGGTGGTAGATCCCCGAGACGGTGAAGAGCAGCAGCGCGGTGAGGGTGAAGACCGTCGACCCCACCCGGGTCGCGGCGGTGGGGGACAAGGCGACGAGCACTATGCCGGCCACCAGCGTGAGCGGCGCGGTCACGGCGTGCAGCCAGCCGCGGAGCCGGGGCTTGACCTCCTCGACGGCGGCGCGCACCTGGTCGCCGATCCGCTCTCCCGCGGTGACGGCGGCATGCACGACCTCGGAGGGGTGTCCCTTCATGCCTCCACGGTACCTACGCAGGCGTAGGTATGTCGCCCCGGCAGCGGTCCGGTGGGTGCAGCGTCACACACCGGGCGGCCCCAGGGCGGCGGGCCCGAGCCGGGGCCTGACCGGCGCGGGCCTGGGTACGCTGAGGCCGTGGCGAGCCTGCGGGACGCGGTCAAGCGAGTGGTCTACCCGGCCTACGAGGCGCGCCTGGTCAGGCGGCTGCCCGCGGACCGGCTCCCCAAGCACGTGGGGGTGATGCTGGACGGGAACCGCCGCTGGGCGAGGGCGGTCGGCGCCGACACCGCCACCGGTCACCGGGCCGGGGCGGAGAACATCTCTCCGCTTCTGCAGTGGTGTGACGAGATCGGCATCGAGGTGGTCACGCTCTGGCTGCTGTCCACCGACAACCTGAACCGCCCGCCGGCCGAGCTCGCCGCGCTGCTCACCATCATCGAGGAGGTCGTCGACGACCTCGCCGACCAGGGCCGGTGGCGGGTCAACCCGGTCGGCGCCCTCGACCTGCTCCCGGACGCGACCGCCACCTCGCTGAAGGAGGCCGCGGACCGCACCCGGGAGATCGACGGCATGGTGGTCAACGTCGCGGTCGGGTACGGCGGCCGGCGCGAGATCGCCGACGCCGTGCGCTCCCTGCTGCACCACCATGCCTCCCAGGGGACCTCGATCGAGGAGCTGGCCGAGTTCCTCGACGTCGAGCACATCGCCGAGCACCTGTACACCAAGGGCCAGCCCGACCCGGACCTGGTCATCCGCACGTCGGGCGAGCAGCGGCTGGGCGGGTTCCTGCTCTGGCAGAGCGCGCACAGCGAGTTCTACTTCTGCGAGGCGTACTGGCCCGACTTCCGCCGCGTCGACTTCCTGCGGGCGCTCCGCGCCTACACCGAGCGGTCCCGGCGGTTCGGCGCCTGACCCGGAGAGCCGCTGCAGCGCAGGTTTTCCACCGGTGGGCGTGTCCCGCCACGGGCCGGGCGAACCGCGCCGTACCGTCGAAGTGACGGCGGGTGGGGAAGCCCGCCGTACGGGAGGCCCGTCCGTGACCGACGACCAGCAGCACCCACCGGACCAGCACTCCGGTCCCCGGTCCCCGTCCGTGCGCACGTTCGAACGAGGACCGGGGCGCCCGAGTGCACGCGTCGGTCCGCGAGGAGCAGAAGTGGCCGACCAGCCGCCCCGGACCGACGACGCGCGCCGCACCCCGGCCGGTGCAGGTCCCGACAGGTCCGCGATCCGGACCTACGTCCTGGACACCAGCGTGCTGCTGGCCGACCCGGCCGCACTGCGGCGGTTCGAGGAGCACGAGGTGGTCCTGCCGGTGGTGGTGATCACCGAGCTGGAGGCCAAGCGCCACCACCCCGAGCTCGGCTACTTCGCCCGGTCGGCCCTGCGGATGCTGGACGACCTGCGCGTGCAGCACGGCAGGCTGGACCGGCCGGTGCCGGTCGGGGAGGCCGGCGGCACGCTGCGCGTCGAGCTCAACCACACCGACCCGGGCGCGCTGCCGTCCGGGTTCCGGCTGGCCGACAACGACTCGCGGATCCTGGCCGTGGCCGGCAACCTCGCCGCCGACGGCGCCCGGGTCACGCTGGTGTCCAAGGACCTGCCGATGCGGATCAAGGCCTCGTCGGTGGGGCTGGACGCGGCGGAGTACCGCGCCGAGCTCGCCGTCGAGTCCGGATGGACCGGGATGGTCGAGCTGGACCTCACCGCGGCCGACCTCGACGCGCTGTACCACTCCGGCACGCTGGACCTCCCGGACGCCCGGGAGCTGCCCTGCCACACCGGGCTGGTGCTGCTGTCCGAGCGGGGCAGCGCCCTGGGCCGGGTCCGGCCGGACAAGGCGGTGCAGCTGGTCCGCGGCGACCGGGACGCGTTCGGCATCCACGGCCGGTCCGCCGAGCAGCGGGTGGCGCTGGAGCTGCTGCTCGACCCTGACATCGGGATCGTGTCGCTCGGTGGCCGGGCCGGCACGGGCAAGTCCGCGCTGGCCCTGTGCGCGGGGCTCGAGGCCGTCCTGGAGCGGCGCCAGCACAAGAAGGTCGTCGTGTTCCGTCCGCTCTACGCGGTCGGCGGTCAGGAGCTGGGGTACCTGCCCGGCAACGAGGCCGAGAAGATGTCGCCCTGGGCGCAGGCGGTGTTCGACACCCTGGGCGCGGTCACCTCCGGGGAGGTGATCGAGGAGGTGCTCCACCGCGGGATGCTCGAGGTCCTTCCGCTCACCCACATCCGCGGCCGGTCCCTCCACGACGCGTTCGTGGTCGTCGACGAGGCCCAGTCGCTGGAGCGCAACGTACTGCTCACCGTCCTGTCCCGGATCGGCGCCAGCTCCAAGGTCGTGCTCACCCACGACATCGCCCAGCGGGACAACCTGCGCGTTGGCCGCCACGACGGCGTGGTCGCCGTCGTCGAACGGCTCAAGGGCCACCCACTGTTCGCCCATGTCACGCTCACCCGCTCCGAACGGTCGCCGATCGCGGCGCTGGTCACCGAGATGCTCGAGGACGTCACCCTCTGACCGCTCTCCCGCGGAGGTCGTTCGTGTGAGAACGACCACGCTGGTCCAGTCCCGGGCGGCCGCGCGCCCCGACCGCCCGGCCGGCGACACGCCGTCCTGACCAGCGACTTCGCCCCGCGAGCAGAACGGCGGGACGCAACGGCGGGGCCCTGGACCGGCCGGGCTCCCGATTTGCCTCGGCGCCCCCGCGGCCCGCACGGTGGAGGCTCGGGACGCGCCCAGCGACGTCTCGGACCCCCCGCCCCCCGACGAGAGCATCCCCGTGCCCCGACGACAGTCCCCTTCGCCGCCGCACCAGCCCAGCCCGGAAGCACCCGCACACCGCGCCAGCCGAGGTCCGCGGTCGTTCGCCCGCGTCGTGCGGCTGACGGCGTTCGCCGCCGCCGCCGCCCTGGTCGCGACGGTCGCGCTGCTCGGGCTGCGAGGAGCCTGGCGGGGAGCCTCGCAGGGAGTCCCGCAGGCAGCGGGCGGGTCGAGCCCGGTGACGGCCAGTCTGGCCGGGGCCACCGCGGAGAGCGACGAGCCCCCCGACGTCGACGCGCTGATCGCGCAGCGGACGGCGGAGGCGAAGGAGGTCTCCCGCTCGACCTCACGCACCGCCCGCGTGACCACGCTGCGTGCTCTGGACCAGCCCTCCGGCCGCCAGGTCACCCGTGCCCAGCGGCTCGCGTCCGGCGACCCGCGCGACGTCGCTCGCGCGCTGCTGCCGGAGTTCGGCTTCGGCGCCGACCAGTTCGACTGCCTGGACGCGCTGTGGACCCGGGAGAGCGGCTGGAGCCACACGGCCGCCAACCCCTCCTCGGGTGCGTATGGCATCCCGCAGGCGCTGCCCGGCTCCAAGATGGCCTCGGCGGGAGCGGACTGGGAGACCAACCCGGCCACCCAGATCCGTTGGGGCCTCGGCTACATCCAGGCCCGCTACGGCACCCCCTGCGGCGCCTGGGACCACTCCGAGTCCTCCGGCTGGTACTGACCCCACCCACCTCTCGCCGAGCCGGCGCATCCTCCTCCGGGTAGCTGGTCGAGCCGGCGCATCCTCCTCCAGGTGGCTGGTCGAGCCGGCGCATCCTCCTCCGGGTGGCTGGTCGAGCCGGCGCATCTTGGGCCGGGTGGGCGGTCGAGCCGGCGGGTCTTGGGTCGGGTGGGCGGTCGAGCCGGCGGGTCTTGGGCCGGGTGGGCGGTCGAGCCGGCGCATCTTGGGCCGGGTGGGCGGTCGAGCCGGCGCATCTTGGGCCGGGTGGGCCGTCGAGCCGGCGGAAGATGCGCCGACTCGGCGTCGGGGTCAGGCAGGGGGCGGGAGGGGGAGCCGGTACCGGCGGGACGAGCCGTACGACGTGAAGCCGACCGAGCGCAGGATCGGCCCCGAGGTGTCCGCGACGCCCTTCACCATCGCCAGGTCCGCGCCGAGCGAGCGCGCCAGGCGCAGCCGCTCGAGCAACGTGGCCCGGTAGCCGCCCAGACCCCTCAGCGCGGGGCGGGTCGCTCCTCCCCACAGCCGCGCCACGCCGGCGTCGGCGTCGTACCGCAGGCCCGCGACCGTCGAGGGCTGGTCGCCGACGAACGCCAGGACCCGCCACTCAGCGCCGGCGCCAGGGCCCGAGGCCAGGGCGTCGACCTGTCGCCGGACCTCCCGCTCGGGCGTCGTGGCCCCCCACACCTCGTCGGAGACCCGGACCGCGAGGCGGACCAGCCGCTCGTCGTCGACCACCCGCACGCTCACCCGGTCGCCGATCGCTCCGACGTCCACCTGCTGGGCCGCCAGCGGCAGCGCGAGGACGTCGACGGTCTCGACGTGCTCCGCGTCGAGGGAGCGGAGGTGGTCCTCCAGGTCGGCGGGCGAGGTCCGCTCCGACACCCAGAAGCTGACCTCCCCGCGACCCCACCGGCGCACCTGGTCGGCCACGTCGGCGACCAGGTCCCGCGGCGGGCGAGCCGACCGGCACCACGCCACCTGGGTGGGGATGGACATGCTCTCCGGATACGCCACCAGGTGGTACTCGTCCGTGCGGACCTCGTCGGCCCCCTCGGGCACCCAGACCCACTCGTCGGCGTACCGGAGCACGCGGTCGGGGGTCCAGGCGCGGTCGGTCACGGGTGGGTCATGCTCATCAGGTCGAGGGCCTCGTCCAGCTGCTCCTCGGTGATCGCGCCGGACTCGACGAACCCCAGGTCGATCACGGTCTCCCGGATGGTGCGCTCCTCGGCGAGTGCCTTCTTGGCGACCTTGGCGGCGTTCTCGTAGCCGATGTACCGGTTCAGCGGGGTCACCACCGACGGCGACGACTCGGCGTAGCGCTGCATCCGGTCGCGGTTGGCCGTGATGCCCGCGACGCACCGGTCGGCGAGCAGGTGGCTGACCTCGGCGAGCAGCCGGATGGACTCCAGCAGGTTCCGCGCGATGACCGGCAGCATCACGTTGAGCTCGAAGCTGCCCGAGGCGCCCGCCACCGCGATGGCGTGGTCGTTGCCCACCACCTGGGCGCAGACCATGAGCGTCGCCTCGGGGATGACCGGGTTGACCTTGCCGGGCATGATGCTCGAGCCGGGCTGCAGGTCGGGCAGGTTGATCTCGGCCAGCCCGGTGCGGGGGCCCGAGGCCATCCAGCGCAGGTCGTTGCAGATCTTGGTGAGCGAGACCGCGACGACGCGGAGCTGGCCGGACAGCTCGACCAGCGCGTCCCGGGCGCCTTGGGCCTCGAAGTGGTTGCGTGCCTCGGTGAACGGCAGCCCGGTACGCCGCGCCAGCTCGTCGATCACCGCCTCGGAGAAGCCCGGCGGCGTGTTGATCCCGGTGCCGACCGCGGTCCCGCCCAGGGGCAGCTCGGCCACCCGCGGCAGGGTGCTCTCGAGCCGTTCGATGCCCAGGCGCAGGGCGGCGGCGTACCCGCCCATCTCCTGGCCGAGGGTGACCGGGGTGGCGTCCATCAGGTGGGTGCGGCCGGACTTGACCAACTCGGCGAACTCCGCCGCCTTGTCCTCCAGGACGTCGGCGAGGTGGTCCAGGGCCGGGACCAGCTGGTCCGCGGTCGCGGTCGTCGCGGCGACGTGGATAGAGGTCGGGAACACGTCGTTGCTGGACTGGCTGGCGTTGACGTGGTCGTTGGGGTGCACGTCGACGCCGGCGCGGCCGGCGAGCGTGGCCAGCACCTCGTTCATGTTCATGTTGGAGCTGGTCCCCGAGCCGGTCTGGAAGACGTCGACGGGGAACGCGTCGGCGTGCTCCCCCGCTGCGACCGCGTCCGCGGCCTCGGCGATGGCCGCCGCCTTCTCCTCGTCGACGACGCCGAGCCGGGCGTTCACCCGCGCCGCCGCCGCCTTCACCTGCGCCAGCGCGCGGACGTGCTCCGGCTGGAGCCCGGTGCCGCTGATCGGGAAGTTCTCCACGGCCCGCTGGGTCTGGGCCCGCCACAACGCGTCCGTGGGGACCCGGACCTCTCCCATGCTGTCGTGCTCGACGCGGTAGTCATCCACGGGAGCAACCTACCCGGGCCAGGTACAGCCAGTAGCGCTCCTCCCGGTCCATCAGCCGGACGTCGTGGGGATGCACCGCCACGTCGTCGAATACCTCGGCCATCGCCTCCTCGAGCGCCGGGGCCGGGCTCGCCGACCAGACCACCACGGCGCCGCCGGGCCGGAGCACCCGCCGCAGCCGGGCCAGGAACGCCGCGGTGTACAGGTCGGCGTTCTGCGGGTGGACCAGGTACCCGGGACCGTTGTCGACGTCCATCAGCACCACGTCGTACGCCGCGCGCGTCGCCTCCTCCACGGCCTGGTGGACGTCGGCGACCACCACGGTCACCCGCTCGTCGGCCAGCAGGGCCGGCCCGTGCGGCACCACGCCGTCCCGCAGCCAGCCGAGGACCGCCTCCTCGACCTCGACGACGACCAGGCGCCGGACCCGGTGGTCGGCCAGCACCTCGTCGACGGTCACCCCGAGCCCGAGACCGGCGACGAGCACGTCGCGCGGTTCGTCGACCGCGGCCAGGGCGGCGTGGGCCAGCGCGCGCTCGCTGCCGGTCTCGACCGAGTCCATCACCAGCACGCCGTTCACCCGCAGCTCCACGGCGCCGTCGGACAGCCTGCGTCGCAGCACGGTCTCGCCGAGCCGGCCGTGGTCGCGGGCCACCTCGACGTACTCCACGCCCTCCAGCGTAGAGAGCGCCCGCCTCCGGGTCGGGCGCAGTGTGGCCGATGCCCGCAGCCTCCACCGGCGTGTCGCTGCAGCCTCGGGCCACAAGCGCAGGCTCGTGCAGGGATCGGCCACAACCAAGCCGACTACGCTGAGGACCGGACAAGAGGCGACCGGCCAGGGGCCAGGACACGAGGGGAGCGGCGGGCGTGAACGACGGGGCGATGCAGCCGCGCGACCCGGCGCAGATGCGGGTGTCGGACGCCGAGCGGCACGTGGTGGCCGAGCTGCTGCGCACCGCCGCCGGAGAGGGCCGGCTCGACCTGGACGAGCTCGACGAGCGGCTCGAGGCGACCTACGCCGCCAAGACCTACGCCGACCTGGTACCGATCACCGCCGACCTGCCCAAGCAGGGCACCGTCGAGCCGGTCGCGGCGGTGCGCCATCCGGTCGTCGCGGCGCCGGCGTACGCCAGCTCGTTCGCGATGATGTCGGAGACCAAGCGCACCGGGGTCTGGGAGGTCGGGCCCACGCACGCGGCGTTCGCGCTGATGGGCGGCGTGGTCGTGGACCTCCGCGAGGCCCGGCTGACCGCCCGCGAGGTGGTCGTCACCGCGAGCGCGGTGATGGGGGGCATCGACATCGTGGTCAACGCGCACACCCAGGTCGTCGTCAACGGGGTCGCCATCATGGGCGACTTCAGCGAGTCCCGCCCCAAGGTGCCGGCCGAGGTCGGGCCCGGGTCCCCCGTGGTCGAGGTGCGCGGGCTGGCGCTCATGGGCCGGGTCAACGTCAGGCGCAAGGCGATGCCGGGGGAGACCCCGAGGATGCTGCGCCGGCACTGAGCGCAGGGGGGCGCCGAAGGCTCGCTCCGGCCTTCGCGGGCCGGTCCCCGGGGCAACGCGAGGCGGGATGTAACGATTTGCAGTGTCTCGTCTGTGCCTCTGGCGGTCGGATGTGTCAGGAGGTAAAGATGGGTCCCGGCATGGCGTGACGCGCATCACGCCTGCAAGAACTCTCGGGCCGTCCGGGGCCCGTGGTGCTGTCTCACGAGGAGCAGGCATGTCAGTTCGGAGCATGGGCAGGCGGGGGGCGTTGGCGGGGCTGTGCGCGCTCGTGGCCTTCGGGGCCGCCGGGTGTCTACAGGACCCGGAGGGTGCGAGCGGTTCCGGGGGCAACCCCGCCGAGGGAGGGTTCGCCGCCGGCGGCACGTCGGACGGCGACGGCGAGGTTCAGCTCCTCGGCGCGTTCGGCGGCCCCGAGGCGGAGGCCTTCGAAGCGACGGTCAAGCCCTTCGAGGAGGAGTCCGGGATCGACATCGAGTACATCCCGGACCAGGACTTCACGACCACGATCAAGCAGCGGGTCAACTCCGGCCAGGCCCCCGACATCGCGATGTTCCCCCAGCCCGGCGGCCTGCTCGAGCTGGCCGAGCAGGGTGAGATCCAGCCGCTCGACACGTTCGCGGACTACGACGCCCTGGAGAAGACGCTGATCCCGGGCTTCCTCGAGGCGGCACGGCTCAACGGCCGGGTCTACGGCGCTCCCATGCGGATGGCCGTCAAGAGCCTGGTGTGGTACCCCAAGCCGACGTACGAGGACGCCGGCTACCCCACCAAGGCCGACTCGCTGCAGGACCTGACGAAGGTCACCGACAAGATCAAGGCCGACGGCACCGCGCCGTGGTGCATGGGCTGGGAGTCGGACCAGGCCACGGGATGGGTGGGCACGGACTGGATCGAGGAGTACATGCTCCGGCTGTGGGGACCCGACGTGTACGACGAGTGGGTGTCCCACGAGATCCCGTTCAACGACAAGAAGGTCATCGCGGCCTTCGACGCGTTCGGCAAGCTGGCCAAGACCCAGGGCAACGTCTGGGGCGGCACGAAGGGCATCCTCAACACCGGCTTCGACGAGGCGTTCAACCCGGCTCTGAAGCCCAAGCCCGACTGCTACCTGATGCGGCAGGGCAACTTCGCCACCGGCTTCTTCCCCGAGGACGTCCAGGCCGACCTGGACAGCCACGTCGGGCTGTTCGTCTTCCCGCCGGACGCCGACGGCTTCGCCGGCCAGCCGATCCTGGGCGGCGGTGACCTCGCCGCGCTGATGAACGGCGACGACGACGACGCCATCGAGGTGATGAACTGGCTGACCTCCGACCAGTTCGGCAAGGAGTGGGCACAGGCCGGCGGCTGGCTGTCGCCGCACAAGACCTTCGACGGCAGCAACTACCCCGACGACACCACCCGCAGCATCGCCGAGATCGCGTCGAGCGCCGACGTGTTCCGCTTCGACGCCTCGGACCTGATGCCGAAGGAGGTCGGCTCCGGGACCTTCTGGACCGGGATGGTGGAGTGGATGAACGGCTCCAAGTCGGCCCAGCAGGCAGCCACCGACATCGAGAACTCCTGGCCCGAGTCATGACCACCGAGACCACAGGGGAGGGCACGACCCTCACGCCGGCGCCACAAGGGACGTCGGACGGGCAAGGCCGCTTCAACCCCGGCAGGACCGGGCTGGGCCTGGTCGGCATGGTGGTCACCGCCTGGGCGCTGACCAACCTGTTCCTGGCGTTCGGCTACTACCCGGAGAAGTTCGGGTCCAAGATCGTCATCGCGGTCGTGGCGCTGGTCGCGGGGGTCCTCGGCGCGGCGGTGTTCTTCTGGTTCCTCAACATGTTCATCGAGGGCCTGCCCTCGAGAACGTCGATCGCGCTGATGCCCTACGCCTACGTGCTGCCCGCGCTGGCGCTGATCGGGCTGATGCTGCTCTACCCGACCATCCAGAGCATCAACTACGCCTTCGCCAACGCCGACAGCACCGCGTACGTCGGGCTGCAGAACTTCGAGGACCTGTTCAACGACGACCAGTTCTGGATCTCGATCGTCAACAACGCACTGTGGCTGCTGGTGGTCCCCGCCGTGACGGTGGCGCTGGGCGTGGTGATGGCGGTGCTGGCCGACAAGCTGTCACAGCGAGGAGAGAAGAGCTCCAAGAGCCTGGTCTTCATGCCGATGGCGATCAGCTTCGTGGGGGCCTCGGCGGTCTGGAACCTGATCTACGCCTACGACCCCGGCGAGGTCCAGACCGGCCTGCTGAACGCCCTGTGGACGGGCCTGGGCGGGCAGGCTCAGGCCTGGCTGTCGATCAGCACGCTGCGGTTCAACTCGTTCCTGATGATGGTCATCCTGATCTGGCTGCAGGTCGGGTTCGCGATGATCCTGCTGTCGTCGGCGATCAAGGGCGTCCCCGAAGAGACCCTCGAGGCGGCCCGCATCGACGGCGCCAACGAGTGGAAGATCTTCTGGCAGGTCATCATCCCCCAGGTGAAGGGCACCATCATCACCGTCTTCGTCACCGTGACGATCCTGGTGCTGAAGGTCTTCGACATCGTCTACGTGCTCAAGAACGGCCTGGACAAGACCAACGTGCTGGTGGTCATGTTCTTCAACGAGCTGTTCGCCAACGACCAGGCCGGTCTGGCCTCCGCGATCGTGGTGATCCTGCTGATCCTGGTGATGCCGATCCTGGTCTACCAGGTCCGGCACTTCCGTGCCGAGGAGGCGAACCGATGACCTCGCTGATGAAGGACGGTCGCCCGCGCAGCTGGACGGCGATCATCACGGTCGCCGTGCTGGTGGTGCTGTGGTGCATCCCCACGATCGGCCTGCTGGTGACGTCGTTCCGCACGGCTACCGACGCGCAGACGTCGGGCTGGTGGACCGCGCTGTTCAACCCGTTCAGCAGCGACTGGACGCTGGCCAACTACGACCGGGCCCTGAACAGCGAGCAGATCCAGATGGGGCAGGGCTTCATCAACAGCATCGCGGTCGCGGTGCCGGCGACGATCCTGCCGATCATGTTCGCGGCCTTCGCCGCATACGCCTTCACGTTCATGGACTTCCCGGGAAAGGACGTCATCTTCATCGTCATCGTGGCGGTGATGGTGGTGCCGATCCAGGTCGCCTTCGGGCCGATGCTGGACTTCTTCGGACCGAACGGGCTGGGCATCTCCGGTGACTACGTCGCGGTGTGGATCCTGCACACTGGCTTCGGCATGCCGCTGGCGATCTATACGATCCGCAACTACATGACCACGCTCCCGATGACCGTGATCGAGTCGGCGAAGATCGACGGCGCCAGCCACTTCCAGACGTTCTGGCGGCTGATCGTGCCGATGTCGGTGCCGGTGCTCGCGGCCTTCGCGATCCTGCAGTTCCTGTGGGTCTGGAACGACCTGCTCATCGCCAAGCTGTTCTTGTCCAACGCCAACACCACGGTGATCGTGAAGCTGCAGCAGCTGCTCGGCACCCAGGGGCAGGGCCAGGAGATCCTGACCGCCGGCGCCTTCATCTCGATGGTGATCCCGCTGGTCGTGTTCTTCGCGTTGCAGCGGTACTTCGTCCGCGGCATGACCGCCGGCGCCGTCAAGGGGTGACCCCCGAGCCGCACCATCTCCGCGGCGGGGGCGTGAGCGTCCTGCTCACGCCCTCGCCGTCTGGTGTGCCGGTGCTGCGGCACTGGGGTCCGGACCTCGGCGACCTCTCCGCCGAGGACCTCGGCGCGCTGGTGGAGCTGCATCGGCCCGGCATCCCGCACTCGGCGCTCGACGAGCCCCGCCACCTCTCGGTCCTGCCCGACACGGTGTCCGGGTTCACCGGGACGCCCGCGGTGGAGGGGTTCCGGACTGCCGCCACGGACACCTGGGCCCCGCGGTTCCACTCCTGGTCGTGGGTCGGCGACCACAGGCGCGTGCGGCTCACCTCCCGCGACGACGAGGCCGGCCTCGAGGCCGACTGGGTCGCGGAGCTCACCGACGAGGGGCTGCTGCGAGTTCGTGTCACAGTGACCAATACCGTCCCCGGCGACTACGTCGTCCAGGCGGTCCGGGTGTGCCTCCCGGTGCCGGCCTCGGCGGCCGAGCTGCTCGACCTCACCGGGCGGTGGTGCCGTGAACGGGTGCCGCAGCGGCACGGTTGGCCGCAGGGCACCTGGACCAGGTCCGGGCGGCACGGCCGCACCGGCCACGACGCCACGCTGCTGCTGGTGGCCGGGACGCCGGGGTTCGGCTTCCGGTCCGGCCGGGTCTGGGGCGTGCACCTGGCGTGGAGCGGCGACCACACGACGTACGCCGAGCGGACCCCCGAGGGCGAGAGCCTCCTCGGCGCCGCGGAGCTGCTCGGGCCCGGGGAGGTGGTGCTCGCCGAGGGAGCGTCGTACACCACGCCCTGGCTGCTGGGCAGCTGGTCGGACCGTGGCCTGGACGGGCTGAGCGAGCGGCTGCACCGCTGGACCCGCCGGCACCAGCCGCGCACCCGGAGCCCGCGGCCGGTCGTGGTGAACACCTGGGAGGCGGCGTACTTCGACCATGACCTGGACCGCCTGCACGCGCTCGCCGACGCGGCGGCGGAGGTCGGCGCCGAGAGGTTCGTGCTCGACGACGGCTGGTTCCGCGGCCGGCGCAACGACCGGGCCGGGCTCGGCGACTGGTACGTCGACGAGGTGGTGTGGCCGTCCGGGCTGCACCCGCTCGCAGACCACGTGCTCGAGCGCGGGATGCAGTTCGGGCTGTGGGTCGAGCCGGAGATGGTCAACGACGACTCCGACCTGGCCCGCGCCCACCCGAACTGGGTGCTGTGCGGCCGCGCGGCGCCGTCGCCGGGCTGGCGGCACCAGCAGGTGCTCGACCTGCAGCACCCGGACGCCTACGCCCACGTGCGCGACGCCCTGGCCGCGCTGCTCGAGGAGTACCCGGTCTCGTTCCTGAAGTGGGACCACAACCGCGACCTGGTCGACGTCGCGCACGAAGGCCGGCCCGCCGTGCACGGCCAGACGACGGCGCTCTACCGGTTGCTCGACGAGCTGCGCGAAGCCCATCCCGGCCTGGAGATCGAGAGCTGCGCCTCCGGTGGCGGCCGGGTCGACCTGGGCATCCTGGAGCGCACCGACCGGGTCTGGCCGAGCGACACCCTCGACCCGGTCGAGCGCACCAGCATCCAGCGGTGGACGACGCTCCTGCTGCCGCCGGAGCTGCTCGGCACCCACGTGGGCGGCCCGGTGTCGCACACCACCGGGCGGGCGACCTCGCTGGACTTCCGCGCCGCAACCGCGCTGCTGGGCCACTTCGGCGTCGAGTGGGACCTGTCGGCGGCGACGGCGTCGGAGCGCGCGCAGCTGCGGGCGTGGGTCGACGCGTACAAGGGGATCCGTCACCTCGTGGTCGACGGCACGCTGGTGCGTGGCGACCACCCCGACCCTGCCGTCGTCGTGACCGGCCTGGTCGCCGAGGACCGGCGCGAGGCGGTGTACGTCGTCGCCGTGCCCGCCGCCGCCGCGACCCAGACACCGGCGGCGGTGCTGCTCGACGGGCTCGACGCGGACCGGCGCTACCTGGTGCGGTCGGCAGCGCCGCGCACCAGCGAGGGCAGGCTCGCGGACCTGGGCGGCTCCTGGCTGGACGGGGACGGAGTGGTCGTCAGCGGCGGGCTGCTCGGCCGCGTCGGCGTACGGCTTCCCGCGACGGCGCCCCAGTCGGCGTACGTGCTGCACGTGGCCTCGACCGGCGCCTGACCGGCGGATCAGGCGCCGGCGGGGCGCGGGCGTTCGACTTCGGTGGGTGCTGCCCGTAGTGTGAACGCCGTCACTTCACTACGGATCGTCCGGCACGTACCTGCCGGTGAAGGGAGTTCAGCATGGCCACCGTGACCTTCGAGAAGGCACAGCGCTGGTATCCCGGCGCAGACAAGCCGGCAGTTCCGGGACTGGACCTGGAG
>JBIOUF010000287.1:0-4038 GCA_044866695.1 Nocardioidaceae bacterium
CAGCGAGACCGAGTCGCCGACCGCGCCGGACATCTTGTCGATCTCGATCACGTCGCCGACCGCGACCTTCTGCTGCCGGCCGCCGTTGCGCACGATCGCGTACACCGCGGGCTCACTCTCCTCTGTCATCTGGAGTCGTCTGCTCGAAGGCTCCTGCCAGGCGTCGCACAGGCGTCACCGAGCGAAGGCCGGAGAGCTGCGCCATGGCGCACGACAAGAGGGCACGCGAGCGCGCCAAGGATCGAGTCTACGCAACCGTGCCGAGTCCGGTCAAAGCGCGGACCACCCCTCGGCGCCGCGCGGCTCAGCGCTTGCGCGACCCCTTCTTCTTGATCGGGACATGCGCCCAGGAGGCGTGCACCAGCTCCGCGTCGGGGTCGTCCGACACGCCGGACCCGTCGTCGTCGTCCGGCTCGCCGTCGGTGGCGATCCCGTCGTCGTCCGGCTCGCCGTCGGTAGCGATCCCCGCTCCCCCATCGGCGCTCGCGTCCGGGTCACGGGAGTCGGCCGGGTCGATGCGGTCCGCCGGGTCGGCCTCGTCGGCCGGGCCGGCCGGGTCCGCCGGGTCCGCCGGGTCGGCCGGGTCGGTCGGGTCGGTCGGGCCCGGCTCTGCGTCGGCACGGCGCACGGACACGGTCGCAGGAGGGCCGGCCGCGCGCGTCGCCCCTCGCCGCCGGGTCGTCGTGATGATCCGCGGTGGCACCGGCGGTGAGGAGAACGGGCCGGCCTCCCCGTCACCGAGAGCGCCGTCGGTGGCGCTGCCGGCATCCTCCAGGGCGGACTCCTGGCCGGCGGCAGCCGGGGGTCCCGCCCCGTCGGTCGCCTGGGCCGGCGGCTCGACCGGGGCGGCCGGCGCGAGCGGCTCGGCCAGCTCGAGCGGCTCGAGCGCCTCGCCGCCGAGGCCGAGCAGGGCGTCGCGCGGCTCGGCCGGCCCGACCAGATCGACCGACCCGACCGGCTCGGGCGGCTCGGGCGGCTCGGACGGCTTGGGCGGCTCGACCGTCTCGGTGCGGTCGGGCGGCACGGGAGGCTCGGGAGGCTCGGCCGCCGGCTGGTCGTCGTGGCGGGCGATCGCGGCCAGGTCGGCCGGAGTGGGGACCCGGACGGCGGGCGCGGCGCCCGGCTCGTCGGCCCGGCCGCGACCGCCGCGACCCCGGCCCCGGCGCGGTGCCCGGTCCTCGTCGGTCCGGCGCTTGGTCTCAACCGGGTGCTGGTGGACGACCAGGCCTCGGCCCTGGCAGGTCTCGCAGGGCTCGCTGAAGGCCTCGAGCAGCCCGGTGCCGATCCGCTTGCGGGTCATCTGTACCAGCCCCAGGGATGTGACCTCCGCGACCTGGTGACGGGTGCGGTCGCGACCCAGGCACTCCACGAGGCGCCGCAGCACCAGCTCGCGGTTGCTCTCCAAGACCATGTCGATGAAGTCCACGACGATGATGCCGCCGATGTCGCGCAGCCGGAGCTGGCGCACGATCTCCTCGGCCGCCTCGAGGTTGTTCTTGGTGACCGTCTCCTCCAGGTTGCCGCCGGAGCCGGTGAACTTCCCGGTGTTCACGTCGACGACGGTCATCGCCTCGGTGCGGTCCACGACCAGGGAGCCGCCCGAGGGCAGCCACACCTTGCGGTCCAGGCCCTTCGCGATCTGCTCGTCGATGCGGTAGGCCGCGAAGGCGTCCTCCTCACCGGCCGGCTCGTAGCGCTCCAGCCGGTCGGCGAGGTCCGGGGCGACGAGGTCGACGTACTGCTTGACCGTCTCCCACGCCTCCTCACCGCTGACCACGAGCTTGACGAAGTCCTCGGTGAACAGGTCCCGGACCACCTTCAAGGTGAGGTCCGGCTCCCCGTACAGCAGCTGGGGGGCGTTGCCCGCGGCCACCTTCGCCTCGATGTCGGCCCACCGCGCGGTGAGCCGCTGGACGTCGCGGGTGAGCTCGTCCTCGCTGGCGCCCTCGGCCGCCGTCCGCACGATCACCCCGGCGGTGTCGGGCACGATCTCCTTGAGCAGGGCCTTCAGGCGGCCCCGCTCCGTGTCCGGCAGCTTGCGGGAGATGCCGCTGGTGGTGCCGTCGGGCACGTACACCAAGAACCGGCCGGGCAGGCTGACCTGGCTGGTCAGCCTGGCGCCCTTGTGCCCGACCGGGTCCTTGGTGACCTGGACCAGCACGGCCTGACCGGGCTTCAGCACCGCCTCGATCTTCCGCGATGCGCCGTTCTTGGCCCCGAGCGCCTCCCAGTTGACCTCGCCGGCGTACAGCACGGCGTTGCGGCCCTTCCCGATGTCGATGAACGCCGCCTCCATGGAGGGCAGCACGTTCTGCACCCGCCCGAGGTAGACATTGCCGATCAGCGACGTCTGCGACTCCCGCGCGACGTAGTGCTCGACGAGCACCTGGTCCTCCAGGACGGCGATCTGGGTCAGGTCGTCGCGCTGGCGGATCACCATGACCCGTCTCACGGCCTCCCTGCGGGCCAGGAACTCCGCCTCGCTGATCACGGGGGCGCGGCGTCGTCCGGCCTCGCGGCCCTCCCGGCGGCGCTGCTTCTTGGCCTCCAGCCGGGTAGACCCGGTGAGGCCGGTGATCTCGTCCTCGGGCCGCCGGGTCTGGCGGACCCGGACGACGGTGTTCTGCGGGTCGTCCTCGCCGCCCTCGTCGGCCTCCCCGGCGCGCCGCCGCCGGCGCCGGCGCCGGGTGGACGCGGCGGTCTCGTCGGAGGCCGCGGCACCGCCGGCCGGTTCGGCGTCCTCGCCGGCCGCCGGCTCGGCCGCGGCGGCCGCCGGACCGGTGGTCTCCTCGGTCAGGTCACCATCGGAGTCGTCGGGCTCGGCACCGCCCGGCTTGCGGCGGCGGCGGCCTCCTCGGCGGCGCCGACGGCGGGGGCCGCCGTCGGCGGCCTGCTCCTCGCCGACGTCCTCACTCGCGCCCTCGGGAGTGGTCTCCTCACCGCCGGCCCCATCGGCGCGGGCCTCATCGGCGCGGGTCTCCTCGGCTGGCCCCTCGGGCTGCGCAGTCTCCACTGCCGCGTCGCCCCCGGCGGCCACCTCCCCGGCCGGCCCACCGGGTTCCTCCGAGGGCGCTCCCGCCAGCCCGGCTGACGGCACAGACGGCGACACGGGTGACGGCACGGCCGATGGCGCTGGCGCTGGCACGGGCGGCTGGAAGAGCGGGGTGACCAGGGCGACGGCCGGCTCGTGGAGGCCGGCGACCCCCTCGGCCCCGAGCTCGGGCTGCTCAGGTGGCGCGGCGGCCCCCACGTCGACGGCCTCGACCTCGGTGGCCTCGGCCGCCGTCGTCTCGACCGCCTCAGGGGTCTCAAGGGGCTCGGCGGACCCGGTCGCCTCGGTCGCCTCGGTCACCTCGGTCACCTCGGTCACCTCGAGGGGCTCGGCGGCCGCGGCCGCCTCGGGGGCGACCGCAGCCTTCTTGGCCGTGCGGCGGGAGGCCGGGCGCTTGGCCGTGGTCCGCTTCCGAACCGGGGTCTCAGGGGTCACTGGGGCCACTGGGGCTACTGCGCCCGGGTCGCCGTCCGCCGGGGCCGGCACCTCCTGCGTCGCGGCAGCGGTCTTGCGAGCCCGGCCGGTCGCGGCGCGCTTCGCCACCGGCTCGCTGCCCTGACCGTCGGGCTCGGCGCCGTCGGGGGGAAGGTCACTGGTGGCGGCCCGGGCGGCGGTCTTCCTCGCCACGCGCTTGGCCGCGGTCTTCTTCGCGGGCGCCTTCCTGGCCGCCCGCTTGACCGGCGGAGCTCCCGCGGCGTCCTCGGGCCCAGGCTGGTCGGGCCCGGGCTGGTCGGGCCCGGGCTGGTCGGGTCGGGGCTGGTCGGGTCGGGTCGGTGTGGTCTCGTCGTCGAGCATCTGCTCTCCCTGACACCCTCGAGCCGGAACGACCGGGGTGCTGCGTCAGTCGTGCGCCAGCCGCAGCCGGCGGCACGGAAGCGTGCGAGGGCGCCCAAGGCCTGCGCGGGACCCAGGCAGCCTGACCGCGGTCAGCGTGGTGGAGGCCGGCGCTGTCACCGACGACCCCGTCGTCACCTCGCGTCGCGGTC
>JBIOUF010000288.1:0-12019 GCA_044866695.1 Nocardioidaceae bacterium
CCGACCGGGCACGTCGACGGAGTGAGGCTCGCCGTCGGCGGGCACGTCGTCGAGCCGCTCGAGCGCGGCGGTGGACAGCCGGGCGTCGTTGGTGCCGGCGACCGCCCCGGACGCGGGGCCGCCGGCCGGGTAGTAGGCGGTCAGCGTGCCCGGGGCCCCGGGGGCCCGGCCCCCCGGCCCGTCCGGCCCGTCGAGACCGCCACGCCCGTCGTCCTGGTCACGAGGACCCGACTCCGGCAGCAGCATCCCGGCCGAGCGCTGCGCCGAGGCCTGGAGCTGCCGGTCGAGCTGGCCGGCCAGGAAGTCGCGCATCACCAGAGTCGTGGCCAGAGTCACCAGCAGCCCGACCGCGGCGACCAGCAGGACCGCGGTGGCCACCAGCCGCCCGCTGAGCGTGCGCGGGACGAGGCGCACGTCAGTCCACGGGCTTCAAGACGTAGCCCGCGCCGCGCATGGTGTGGATCATCGGGCTGCGCCCGGCGTCGATCTTCTTGCGCAGGTAGGAGATGTACAGCTCCACGACGTTGGCCTGGCCGCCGAAGTCGTAGTTCCACACCCGGTCCAGGATCTGCGCCTTCGACAGGACGCGGCGCGGGTTGCGCATCAGGAAGCGCAGCAGCTCGAACTCGGTCGCGGTGAGGGTCACCGGCTGGCCCGCCCGCGCGACCTCACGGCTGTCCTCGTCGAGGGTCAGGTCGCCGACGGTCAGCACCGACCGGTCGGTGCGGGACGTGGCGCCCGCGCGCCGCATCAGCGCCCGGAGCCGGGCGACGACCTCCTCCAGCGAGAACGGCTTGGTCACATAGTCGTCCCCGCCCGCGGTGAGCCCGGCGACGCGGTCCTCGACGGAGTCCCGGGCGGTGAGGAACAGCACCGGTACGTCGGGCAGGTGCCCGCGCATCCGCCGCAGTACCTCCATGCCGTCGATGTCGGGCAGCATCATGTCCAGGACCACCGCGTCGGGGCGGACGTCCTTCGCGACGGTGACCGCCTGGGTGCCGGTGTGGGCGAGGGAGGTCTGCCAACCCTCGTAGCGCAGCGCCATCCCGACCAGCTCGGCGATGTTCGGCTCGTCGTCGACGACCAGCACGTGCACCGGGCTCCCGTCCGGACGTACCAGCGCTGGGGTCACCATGCCGGTCCTCCCTTCCTGTCTCGATCCTCCAGACGCACTGTCTCGCGCCGGCCCGCGCGGTTCCTAGGAGCTCCCTGTGTGGTTGCTGTGCACGTCTGGCCACACGGCATCGGTAGCGGCCGCACAGGGCGGACACAGCCGGTCCCGGCACGGTGGTGGGCATGAGCGACCAGCCAGACCAGAGCCGGCCGCCCGGACCGGCCCGCGAGCGGGCCCGGGCTTGGTCCCTCCGCACCCCGTCGTGACCGGCGTCGCCGCCGTGACCCTGGCCGCAGCCGGAGGCACGGCCCTGGCGGCGGTGGCCGGCGGAGCCGGCGGCGACGCCGGGCCGGGCGGGAGGAACGGCCGCTTCGGCGGCCCCGCCCAGCTGGTCCCGGGCCCGGCGACCGGCACCGGCCGGCTGCCCGTGCCCACGCAGCCCGGCGGCGCGGCGGGGCCCCCCGGAGTCCCGCCGGCCGGGGTGTCGACCGCCGCGGTCCCGCCGGCCACGCTGCCCGGGACCGTCCGCAGCCACCCGGCCTGACCGCCACACGGGTCTCTGCAGCACCATCTGTAGCCCATTTCCCAGCCTGTGTGAGACCCTGGGAGCGGAGTCCTGTGGCACCCGGTCGATCCCCCCACCGCCCGGCAGCGCCCACGACGCCCGGCGCTCCGCGGCACCACCGTGTGCCGCAGAGGAGCGCTGCGAGGCCTTGCGCCCATCCCCCCTGGCGCGCAAGGCCTCCCGGTCCCCCGCCCGGCCGAAGGGCTCGGCCTGGAGCCAGGCTCAGTCGTTGAGGTGCTTCTCCTCGTAGACCTCCTCCAGCGTCTTGTCGCCGTACCGGAAGTTCTTCATGCTCCACCCCAGCAGGCCGAGCGCCAGCACGCCCGAGGCGATCAGGAACACCCCCGTGCCCCAGCCGCCCAGCAGCCACCACCTGTCCCCGACCGGCCACCAGCTCGGCGCCGACGGGTGGATGCCCCACACCACCCCGACGCCCATGATCGCCAGGGCGCCCAGCGCGGACATCACGATCCGCGGCCAGGACTGCACGCCCTCCTGGGCGGCCTTGTACGCCGCCCGCTTCACCGGGTCCAGCAACCGGTCGGCCCACTCGTAGTTCTGCGAGAGGACCCACAGGCCCAACGCGAGCAGCAGCAGTCCGGGACCGGGCAGGACCAGCGCCGCGACGCCGGCCGCCAGCAGGACCCAGCCCAGGATCTCCATCCCGAGCCGCGCCGGCGCCGACCTGCCGCTTCCCGCCTCGCCCATGGCCACAGGATGCCAAACCGGTGTTCGCCGGCTGGTTCCATGCGCTGGGGCCGGGTACAACTGGGGGCAGCCGGAACGAGGAGTGCCGATGTCCGATCCCACCCAGAGCCCGGGACCCGGCCCCCCGTCCGACCCCGACCTGCCCGGCCCGACGCCCCCGCCGGTGCCCGACCCGGAGCGGCCTGCCGAGGCCCCGGTCCCGCAGCGGCGGCCGTCCGGTTTCGACGACAAGGGACACGTGCGCCGCACCCGCAGCAGCGCGGCGTGGTGGGGCGCGGTCAGCGCCGCCGTGCTGATGGTCCTGCTCCTGGTGTTCATCGTGCAGAACTCCGACCCGGTCCGGTTCCGGTTCTTCGGCTGGGCGGGCGAGATGCCGCTCGCGGTCGCGGTCCTGGCGGCCGCCGTCGTGGGCGTCCTGCTGGTCGCGATCCCCGGCTCGCTGCGGATCTACCAGCTCCGCCGGGCCCTGGTGAAGAACCAGAAACGCACCGAGCCCTGACCCCGCGGCGGCGCCGCACCCGACACCGCGGCGGCGCCGCAAGGTCCCCGCAACCCCGGCGGCCTAGCCTGCCGGCATGCGATACACCCCAGCGCAGCGGCAGCTGCAGGACCGCTTCGACAGCCGGCGGATCGCCGACCGGATCGACCAGCTCCTGGTCCGCGACGTGCTCGACGACGGGGCCCGGGCGTTCGTGGAGAGCCGGGACATGTTCTTCCTGGCCACCGTGGACGGCACGGGCCAGCCGACCTGCTCCTACAAGGGCGGCGAGCCCGGGCTGGTTCGGGTGCTCGACCCGGCGACCGTCGCCTTCCCCTGGTACGACGGCAACGGGATGTTCCTCTCCCTCGGCAACGTCGCGGCGACCCGCCAGGTCGGGCTGCTCTTCCTCGACTTCGAGCGGCCGCAGCGGCTGCGGGTGCACGGCGAGGCGTCGGCGTCCGACGACGACCCGCTGGCCGGCTCGTGGCCGGGCGTGCAGCTGGTCGTGCGCGTGGCCGTCACGGCGGTGTTCCCCAACTGTCCGCGCTACGTCCACCGCATGCGGCGGGTCGAGCGCAGCCCCTACGTCCCGGTCGCGGGCGTCGCGCCACCGGTGCCGGACTGGAAGCGCGCCCCCTGGGCGCACGACGCGCTGCCCGCCCGGGACCCGGCCCGGACGGGGGGCCGGTGATGGCCCCCGCGACGCAGGGGCGCAGGGTCGTCGTGGCCGCCGTCCAGGCGGCCCCCGTCGTACTGGACAAGGCCGCGACGCTGCAGCGGGTGCACACGCTCACCCACGAGGCGGCCGCGCGAGGGGCCGGGCTGGTGGTCTTTCCCGAGGCGTTCGTGCCCGGCTACCCGGACTGGGTCTGGCGCACCCCCGCATGGAGCCCGACGGCCCAGGCCTGCTACCGCCGCCTCGCGGCCGAAGCGGTGGTCGTGCCCGGGCCGGACCTGGACCGGCTGGGTGCCACGGCGCGGACCGCGGGCGTGCACCTGGCCGTCGGCGTCGACGAGCGGCACGGCTCGACGCTGTACAACACGCTGCTGGTGCTGGGTCCGGACGGCACGCTGCTGCACCGGCACCGCAAGCTCATGCCGACCGGTGGCGAACGCCTGGTCTGGGGGTACGGCGACGGCTCGAGCCTCCGCGTCCTTCCCACCCCGGCCGGCCGGATCGGTGCCCTGGTGTGCTGGGAGAACTACATGCCGCTGGCCCGGGCGGCGCTCTACGCCCAGGACATGCAGGTGCATCTCGCGCCGACCTGGGACACCAGCGACGTCTGGGTGCCGACGCTGCGCCACATCGCCAAGGAGGGACGCACGTTCGTCGTCGGCTGCTGCCAGGTGCTGCACAGCCGCGACCTGCCCGACGACCTGCCCGGCCGCGACGAGCTGTACGGCGGGGAGTGGCTGGCGCGGGGGCTGTCCACGGTGGTGGCCCCGGGTGGCACGGTGCTGGCCGGGCCCCTGGAGGAGGAGGAAGGGCTCGTCGTCGCCGAGCTCGACCTGGACCGGTGCCTGGGTGAGCGCGGCATGTTCGACCCGACGGGTCACTACGGCCGCCCCGACGTGCTGCGGCTCACCGTGGACCCGGGGGCGCACGCGCCGGTGTCCTGGGCGGGCGACGGGGATTCGGGCGACCCTCGCGCCGGCACCCCACCCTCCGAGGCCGACGCCTGAGGAGAGGGCTCGCCGCGGGTCGCGCCGATCGGCGAGGATTGCCTCGAAGGACCGGCGCGCCGGGCGCCGGAGGAGCTGCGGAGGGCGGCGGGGCGGTGCGCGCCGACCTGGAGATCGACCTGCTCGGCCGCTTCGCCGTGCGCCGGGACGGCCGGACCGTCCCCGGTTCGTCGTTCGGCGGCCGCCAGGCGCAGCGCCTGCTGCGCCGGCTCGCGGTCGACCGCGGGCGGCTCGTCACGCGCGAGGAGCTGCTCGACGTGCTGTGGGTCGCGCTGCCCGCGGACCCCGAGTCCGGCCTCAACGTGCTGGTCAACCGGGCCCGCCGGGCCTGCGGGGACCACACCGCGGTCGAGACCGCGCCGGGTGGGTACCTGATGGCGCCCTGGGTGCGCGTCGACGCGCTGGAGCTGGTGCGGGCTTGCCGCCAGGCGCTGGGCGAGCAGGACCCGGCGGCCACCGTGGCCGGGTGCCGCAGGGCGCTGGCCCTGTGGCGCGGCGAGCCGCTCCCGGAGGAGCGGTACGCCGACTGGGCCCGGCCGCACCGCGACCGGCTGCGGGCGCTGCGCCAGGAGGTGCTCGAGACCGGCGCCGGCGCCGCGCTCGCCCTCGGCGAGGTCACCACCGCGCTGGACTGGGCCGGCGAGGCGGCGTCTCTCGAGCCGCTGCGGGAGTCCGCCTCGCTGCTGCGGGTGCGTGCCCTGGCCGTGGCCGGCGACGCCGCCGCCGCGCTGGCCGAGTACGACGCGATGCGGACCCGGCTTGCCGACGAGCTCGGCGTCGACCCCTCGCAGCCGGCCCAGGCGCTGCAGGCCCGGCTGCTGCGTGGTGCCGCGCCGGACCTGCGCCCGCAGGCGGAGCCGCTGCGGCCGCCGCTGGTCGGGCGCGCCGACCTCCTCGACGGGCTGGCGGATGCGCGCGGTCCCGGCCGGGTGCTCCTGCTGCGTGCGCCGGCCGGGGGCGGCAAGTCCCGGCTGCTGGCCGAGCTCACCGGGTTCGACGAGGCGCATCCGTCGCCCGCTGCCGTGGTCGGCGCGCGGGCGCTCCAGCCCGAGCAGCAGGCACCGTGGGCCCTGGCCCGCAGGCTGCTCCGCTCGGCGCGAGCAGGTGGCGCGGACGTGACGGTCCTGTCGCCTCGGCAGCGGACCGCTCTGGCCGACGTCCTGCCGGAGCTCGAGCCCGGTCCCGCCGAGGCGCTGGACGCGCCGAGCCGCCGCGCGCTGGCCCTGGACGCGGCCCGGCTGCTGCTGGACGAGACCCGGCACCTTCCCGTCGTGGTGGACGACCTGCAGTGGTCGGACCCGAGCAGCCTGGAGCTGCTGACGGTGCTCGCCCAGGCCCGTCGCCACGAGATCCTGGTGGCCTGCCGGTCCCAGGAGCCGTTGGCTACCGAGGTGGCGCGGTTCCTGGACCGGCTCGGCGGCCTGCCCGGCGTCGTACCCGCGCAGGTCCCACCGCTCGACGCGGCGGCGGTGACGGTGCTGCTCACCGACCCGAACGCGGCGGGCGTGCTCGCCGAGGAGACCGGCGGGAACCCGTTCTCGGTGCTGGAGGTGCTCGGCGCCCTGGAGAGGTCGGGGGTGCTCCGGCGCGTCCAGGGCACCTGGGCGCCCGTGCGGCCCGGCCCGCAGGTGGCCGAGCGGGTGCGCGCGGCGGCCGCAGACGGCCGACGGCGGGCGCTCGCGGCCCGCATCGCCGCATGCAGCCCGGACGCCGCCCAGATGCTCGCCCTGCTCGCCCTGGCCGGCCGGCCGGCCGAGCCGGCATTGCTGGTCCGGGCCGGCGTGGACGCCGGGCGCGTCCGCGATCTCCTCGAGGAGCTCGCCGGGGCCGGGCTCGTGGTGGCGCGCGGACCCGGCTGGGCGCCGGCCCACGACCTGGTCGCCGAGACTGCGGCCGAGCGCCTCGACCCGGCGCAGCGGGTCCGGCTGCACGCGTCACTCGCCGGCGCGCTGCCTCCCGGTCCACGGGCGGCGCCGGAGCGGGCGCACCACCTGGCGCGGGCCGGCGAGCGGGCCGCGGCGGCCGAGACCTACGCGCGGGCCGCCCGCGCCCGGCTCGACGACCACGCGAACCCCGAGGCGGTCGCCCTCGCCGACGCCGGCCTCGCGATCGCCACCGAGGAGCCGGTCCGGGCCGACCTGCTGCGGGTCCGCGCGGAGGCGCGCTCCCGGTCCGGTGACCGGCCCGGCGCCCAGGAGGACCTGCGCACGGCGCTGCGCCTCTCGTCCGAGCCGGGTCAGCGCTCCTGGCTGCTGGCCGAGCTCGCCCGCCAGGCCGGCGGCGCGGAGGACCTGCTCCGCGCCGAGCAGCTCGCCGACCTGGCCCTCGCCGAGGCCGGCGCCGACCTGGTCGCCCGCGCGGGCGCGCTGCGGGTGGCCGCCGTCGTGGACATGAACCTGGGCCGTCCGGACCGTGCGGCGGCCCGGTACGACGAGGCGCTGGCGCTGTTCCGACGCGCCGCCGACGCCGGCGGCGTGGCCGACGTGCTGGACGCGCAGGCGATGGCGACCTTCCTCGGCGGCGGCGTCACCGAGGGCGCCGCCGCGTTCGGCCGGGTCGCCGAGCTGTTCGCCGACCTCGGCCGGCTGCTGCGCGTGGTCACGCCGAGGTCGACGCGGGGCCACGCCCTCGTGCTCGCCGGTCACCCGGCGGCGGGTCTGGCGGAGGCGCAGGCGGCCCTCGACCTGTCCCGCGAGCTGGGCAGCGCCGAGTCCGAGGCCTACGCCGGGTGGCACGTCAGCGAGGCGCTCAGCGCACTCGGCCGTGCCGAGCCGGCGGTCCGGGTCGCGGCCGAGGCGCTCGCGGTCGCCCGCCGGATCGGCCATCGCGGCTGGACCGCGACGGCCCACCGCGCCGAGGGGCTCGCGGCGCAGGTCGCCGGAGACCTGCCCGCGGCCCGCGCCGCCTTCGAGGCGTCCCTGGCCTGTTCTGAGCACCTGCCACTGTTCGCCTCGTGGGCGCTGGCGCGGCTCGGGCTGGTCGCGGTGTCGCAGCGCCGATGGGCCGAGGCGGAGCGGCTGGCCCGGGCGGCGCTGCGGGACGGCCCGCCGCTGGGCCACTACGAGGGCCGGCTGTGCCTGGTGCTCGCCCTGGCCGGCCGCGGCGCCCCGGACGCGCCCGCCGTGGCCCGCGACGCGCTCCGGATCGCCGACGCCGGCGGCTGGGCCGGGGCCCAGCCGCTCGACGGGCCGGGCGACGGGCCGGGCGACGGGCCGGGCGTGCAGCTGCTGCGCGGGATCGCGGCACGCTCGCCCGAGGCGCCGCGCTGAGCGCCACGTCCCGCGGGCGGCCCTCCGGGCGCTACGTTGACCACGATCACGGCCACGGATCGGAGCGCACTCATGGCCACACCCAGCCCCGGCTACTCGATCACCGTCCGGGTGGACGCCCCCTCCTCTGCCCGGGCGACCGGCGACCTGGTGGCGGCGGTGAGCGCGGCCGGCGGCTCGGTGACCGCCTTGGACGTCGCGGAGTCCCACGTCGACCGGCTGGTCGTCGACGTCAGCTGCAACGCCTCCGACGCCGAGCACGCGGACCGGATCACCGAGTCGCTGTCGTCCGTGGACGGCGTACGCGTGCGCAAGGTGAGCGACCGGACCTTCCTGATGCACCTGGGCGGCAAGCTGGAGGTGGTCCCCAAGGTGCCGCTGAAGCACCGCGACGACCTGTCCCGCGCCTACACGCCGGGGGTCGCGCGGGTCTGCATGGCGATCGCCGCGAACCCCGACGACGCCCGCCGGCTGACCATCAAGCGCAACACCGTCGCAGTGGTCACCGACGGCTCGGCGGTGCTCGGCCTGGGCAACATCGGCCCCGCGGCGGCGCTGCCGGTGATGGAGGGCAAGGCCGCCCTGTTCAAACGGTTCGCCGGGGTCGACGCCTGGCCGGTGTGCCTGGACACCCAGGACACCGAGGAGATCATCGGCATCGTCAAGGCCATCGCGCCGGTGTACGGCGGGGTGAACCTGGAGGACATCGCCGCCCCGCGGTGCTTCGAGATCGAGGCCCGGCTGCGCGCCGAGCTCGACATCCCGGTGTTCCACGACGACCAGCACGGCACGGCGATCGTCGTGCTGGCCGCGATGACCAACGCGCTGCGCGTGGTCGGCAAGGAGCTGTCCGACGTACGGATCGTGGTCAGCGGAGCCGGCGCGGCGGGCCACGCCATCATCACCTTGCTGCAGGCGGAGGGCGCCCGGCACATCGTCGCCTGCGACCGGAAGGGCGCACTCCATCGGGGGCGGACCGGCCTGTCGGAGTCGAAGCAGTGGATCGCCGACCACACCAACCAGGAGGGGTTCGGCGGCAGCCTGGTCGAGGCGCTGGCCGGAGCCGACGTGTTCGTCGGGGTGTCCGGGCCCGGGCTGTTCACCGGCGAGACGGTGGCCACGATGGCCGCAGGGGCGATCGTGTTCGCGCTGTCCAACCCCGACCCCGAGGTGGACCCGGCGGAGGCCGGCGCCCATGCCTCGGTCGTGGCCACCGGCCGGTCGGACTACCCCAACCAGATCAACAACGTGCTCGCCTTCCCGGGCTTCTTCCGGGGCATGCTCGACGCTGGCACCCACGTGATCGACCAGCCGGTCATGCTCGCCGCGGCCCGGGCGATCGCCGACTCCGTGGCGCCCTCGGAGCTGAACGCCAGCTACATCGTCCCCTCGGTCTTCGACGCCCACGTCGCTCCCGCGGTCGCCGCGGCCGTGCGCCGGGCGGCCACCGCCTGAACCGTGGACGGCCAGGCCACCGCGGTGCCCCGCTCCGGTCCGCTGACCGGCGTACGAGTGGTGGAGCTGGCCGGCATCGGGCCGGCCCCGTTCGCCGCGATGCTGCTGGCCGACCTGGGCGCCGACGTGGTCCGAGTGGACCGGCCGGGTGGGGGGACTGCGCTGCTCCCCGCGGACCGCGACGTGCTCGGACGGGGGAAGCGCTCGGTCGTCGTCGACCTGTCCTCCCCTGCGGGGGCCGAGGTCGTGCTAGGCCTGGTGGCGCGCGCCGACGTCCTGCTCGAGGGCTTCCGCCCGGGGGTCGCCGAGCGGCTCGGCGTCGGCCCCGACCCCTGCCTGGCCAGGCGGCCCGGTCTGGTCTACGGGCGCATGACCGGATGGGGCCAGACCGGCCCGCGGGCCCAGGCGGCCGGCCACGACCTGGCCTACATCGCGCCGACCGGGGTCCTGGCCGCGATCGGCCGGGCGGACGAGCCACCCGCCATCCCGCTCAACCTGGTCGGCGACATGGGCGGCGGGGCGATGTACCTGGTCGTCGGGGTGCTGGCCGGGCTGCTGGAGTCCCGGTCCACCGGCCGCGGTCAGGTCGTCGACGCCGCGATCGTCGACGGTGCCGCCCACCTCAACGCGATGGTGCACTGCCTCGCGCAGGCCGGGGTCTGGGACCTCCGGCGCGGCCACAACCTGCTCGACGGCGGCGCCCCCTTCTACTCGGTCTACCAGACCGCCGACGGCGGGTACATGGCGGTCGGCGCGCTGGAGCCGCGCTTCTACGCCGCGTTCCTCGCCGGGCTCGGCCTGGACGAGCCGCCGGACCGCCAGCACGACCGGTCCCGGTGGCCCGGCCTGCGCGAGCGGGTCGCCGCGCGGTTCCGCACCCGCTCGCGCGCCGAGTGGGCCGACGTCTTCGACGGCACCGACGCCTGCGTCGCCGCGGTGCTGGACATGGCAGAGGCGCCGGGCGACCCCCACCTGGCCGCCCGCCAGGTGTTCCTCGAGGCCCACGGGATGGTGCAGCCGGCCCCCGCGCCACGGTTCTCCCGCACCCCGGCCACCCTCGACGGGCCCCCGCCTGCGCCGGGCTCCTCGGCGGTGGCCGACGTCCTCGCGTCCTGGTCCGCCGGTACCTAGGAAACCTCACCGGCTCGGCGGGCCCGGGCCTCCCGCTCGGCGACGGCATGCGGGTCGGTGCGGTTGTCGTAGGACCAGAACCCGCGCAGCAGCCCCGCGGTCAGCGCCACCCCGCCCACGCACGCGAGCCCTCCGCTGACGATCGAGCCGCGCACGCTCCAGGCGTCCGCGACGAACCCGGCCCGCACCTGGCCGCCCAGCGGGCCCAGGGAGTAGCTCAGCATCTCGATGCCGGCCAGGCGGCCCCGCATCTGGTCGGGGACGGTCTGGTTCCACACCGTCATCCGGAACACCCCCGACACCATGTCCGCGGCTCCGGCCAGGACGAGACAGCCCAGCGCCACCCAGATGGTGGGCGCCAGGCCGGCCAGCGCCACGAACCCGCCGTACGCCGCCGCGGCGACCACGATCGCCCGGCCGTGCTGGTGCACCCGCGACGTCCAGCCGCTGAGGCCCGTCGCGAGCATGGCGCCGACGGTCTCCGCGGTGTAGAGCAGACCGAGTGCCTCGGGGCGGTCGAACACCTCCTCCGCCAGCGCCGGGAACAGCACCACCGGGATCGCGAACACCATGGCGACCAGGTCGACCACATAGGTCCCGAGGAGGTCCCGGCGGCCCACCGCGTAGCGCAGCCCCTCGCCGATGCCGCGCAGGCTCGGCGGGGTGGTCTCGCCGAGGTGCGGGTAGGGCCGCAAGAGCCAGAACAGCGTCGTCGCGACCACCAGCCCGGCGATGTCGACCAGGTAGCACCAGCCGACGCCGGCGAACGCGACCAGCAGCCCGCTGACGCCCGGGCCGACCAGCAGGCCGACCTGCATGCCGAAGCTGCTCAGCGCGTTGGCCGCGGTGACCTGGTCGTGGCTCACGGTGCGCGGCACCAGCGCCTCCCGCGACGGCCGCTGCATGGACCCGGCCGCGGCGAGGAGACCGGCCACCACGAAGACCACCCAGACCCGGGGCTCGGCCAGGAAGGCGTTGGCGGCCAGTGCCGCGGTGAGCACGACCTGCGCCAGCCCGCAGCCGACCAGCAGCCGGCGCCGGTCGACGTGGTCGGCCAGCGCCCCGCCGTACAGCCCGAACACCACCAGCGGCACCAGCTCGGCCAGCGCGACCGCCCCCACCGCGAAGTTCGACCCGGTCAGCGAGTAGACCTGGAACGGCACGGCCACGTAGGTGACCATCTGCCCGAGGTAGAAGACCGTCCCGGCCAGGAACAGCAGCCGGAAGTCCCGCGACCGCCGCAGCGGCGTGGTGTCCATCCGCATCGCCCGGAGCCGCTCCCGCACCCGCACCCGCCCCTCTCCCCCGTCGAACCGTCAATCTTGGCGGGTCGAACCGTCAATCTTGGCGGGTCGAACCGTCAATTTTGGCGGGCCGAACCGTCAACTCCGGCGGCCGAGCCGTCGACTCTGGCGGGCCGACGAACGCATGGCTCCGAGCCACCGGCACCCAACGCACGACCCACCAGGACTGACGCTTCGACCCACCAAGACTCACGGCTCGACCCACCAACACTCACGGCTCGACCCACCAAGACTCACGGCTCGACCCACCAAGATTGACGGCTCGACCCACCAAGATTGACGGCTCGGCGAGAAGGGTGAGAGGGGGGT
>JBIOUF010000289.1:0-6753 GCA_044866695.1 Nocardioidaceae bacterium
ATCACAGCAGAGGCCGCAAGGCGGTGAACGACTTCGGGGTGCTTCCCGGCTATGTCGGCACCCTGGTCCGCGACGCGCTGTCGGTCTACGACATCTACCCAGCGACCCATGCGTTGTGCGGGGCCCACCTCATCCGCGACCTCACCGCCGCGGCCGAAGCTCACCCCGACCAGATCTGGCCGGCCCAGGCGCGTACGGCGTTGTCCGACCTCGCCGACGCCGCCGGAGCGGCCCGAGAACAGGGCCTGACCGCGATCCCGGACCAGGTCGCGGCGGAGCCGCTGCGGCTGTTCCGGCATGCGGTCCTGGTCGGCCTCGCCCAGCACCGCCGCGCCGACGGCCGCAAGCAGACCAAGACCCGCAACCTCCTGCAGCGGCTCCGCGATCGCCAAGCCGAGATCCTGCGGTTCGCCACCGACCCGACCGTGCCGTTCACCAACAACGGAAGCGAACGAGACCTGCGCCCAGTCAAGACCCAGATCAAGATCTCCGGCTGCCACCGCTCGACCACCGGAGCCCAAGCCTGGCTAAGGATCCGCGGCTACATCTCCACCGTCCGCAAACACCGCCTCGACGTCTACACCGCCCTCCACGACGCCGTCACCGGAAACCCCTGGCGACCACCCGGGCCAGAACCGTCATTCGCGACCTGAATGGTTACCCCTGCCCATCCGTGAGTTCATCGGCTACTGGGGCGCGAGGCGGCGCGGGTACTGGTACGTCTGGACCATACGTAATGACTTGGCAGAGATGGAGCTCGCCACAATGCCTTCGTTCGAGGAAGGGTGGATCGACAACTACGTCAAGCTGGTTCCCTTGCACAGAGGGGCTGCGTCGCGGACCGCTGACGAGACTCCCCCTGTCATAAGTGAAGACCAGGCGACCGTCTCAGCCGCCGCGGGACTGACGCTCCGAGTCAGCGGGCTCGAGTCGGCGTCGCGTGGTGTGGTGTCAGTGAGCCGTGATGACTCCCTCGCAAGGGCCCAGTCGCTCATGTTGCACGGAGACTTCTCCCAACTCCCTGTCCTCGCTGGGACGAGGGAACTCCAGGGAGCAGTCAGCTGGGAGTCGATTGCACAAGCCAGGATGCACCGAAAAGACGCGTGCATGAGGGACTGCATCGTCCCTGCGGACGTGGTAGGAATCAACGATGACCTGCTAGCTCATATACGGGTCTCCTGCCATTCCCGTGGGTGGGGATGGCGAGCGGTTGATGCGGTTGAGTCGTGGTCTTGGAGGTGCCGGCCCGCTCCCGCTCGTTGCCTAGGGGTCTCGCCCGGAGCCGGGGTCAAGGCTGGCCGGAGGCCACCCGAAGGGCTTGGCCTTGACGCCGGTGAGGACGAGGCCAGCCTCGGCGTGCGGGGGTGGGTCGTTCAGGCGACCCGGCCGGGGAGGGTGGGACACAGACCGCCTCGGGTGAGCATGGCCAGGGCGATGAGGGACTGGGGAGTGTGGAAGCCGTAGGCGCGGCGGGTCAGGACGCGCAGATGGGTGTTGGTGGCCTCGACCCGGGCGTTGGAGAGTTCGTGATCCAGGGTGTTCCAGATCAGCGGCCGGTACCTGTCGATGGACTTGGCGAGCTTGACGAACGCCGGGAGCCGGGAGCGTCTGGCCCAGGCCAGCCACCCGGCGAGCAGGACCCGGCCCTTGGTGCCCTTGGCGGCGAACACCGCACGGAGCTGCTCCTTGAGCAGGTAGGCCCGGTACAGCCCCTTGTTGGTCACCGCGATCGACGCCAACGTGGTCTTCTGCTCCCCGGTGAGGTCCTCGGGGTTCTTCACCAGTGCCCAGCGGCTGCCCTTCAACGTCTTGGCCTGCTCGGGCTTCCCGGCGCGGCGCAGGTCGTTCCACACCCCGCGGCGAACCTCGTCGAGAGCCTCGGTGGCCCAGGCGACCACGTGGAACGGGTCCAGCCCCAGCACCGCTTGGGGTGCCCGCTGGGCGACCGCGGCATGGATCCACTCCGCGCCGTCGGCGCTGACATGGGTCAACGCGGCGGCGCGTTCGGCGCCCAGGGCGTCGAAGAACGCGCAGACGGTGGCGGTGTCGCGGCCGGGGGCGGCCCACACCAGCCGCCCGGTGTCGTGGTCGACAACCACGGTCAGGTACCGGTGTCCCTTGCGGTGTGCGATCTCGTCGATGCCGATCCGACGCAGCCCCTCGAGCCGGTCGGTCTTCCCGGCCAGGTCATCGACCACCCGAGTCACGATCGCCGCGACGCTGCGCCAGGTCACCCGCAGCAACACCATCACCGTCGTGAACGCCGCGTGCGCAGCCAACCACGCGACGGTGTCCTCGAAAGCGCAGCTGAACCGAGCACCCGGACGGGCCCACGGCACCGCGGCGACCACCACACCGTGCTCGGGGCAGGACACCCGCGGCGCGTCCGCCTCCAGGTACACCCGGACCGTGCCCAGATCCAGCGTCCGCCACCGACGCCGACCCGACCCCGCGTCGTACCCCCGGCAGCGACGCTCACACCGCGAGCACCGCGACCGCCGCGACCGGGTCGGCCGCACCCTGGCGACCACGACCTCCTCGCCGCCCTCCTCCACCAGCTCGACGCCCTCGATCACCGTGTGCTCGACCCCGAGCAGCCGCTGCCATACCCTGACGCTGCGCACGCCGTACTCCGACCTGTGGTTGCTGACCCTGAACAAGCCAGAACCCTCGACGGGGTACGGCATGTCGCGCTCACCCAGCCCCCAACTCACCCACGGAAACGGCAGAAGAGCCGGTTTTCGGTCTAGCCCGGGATTTTTGCGAAGTCCCAGGTGACGGCTTTGGCCGGCCGGAAGCGAATGAACGCGCGTTCGCCGATCCCCAGGCCGACGAGGAACTTGTAGGACTCCACCGCCTGGTCGTAGTCCCCGATGTAGCGCTGGAACCATTTGCCGTACTGCTCGGCCGTGATGTCGCCGCCGAGCACCTCCGCCTGGCCGGTGTAATGCACGCCGGCGTAGGGCTGGTCAGCCTTGTCGATCAGGACCGAAGCGGTGCCGTTCCGACGCGCGTTACGAACGGCGTCGCTGTTCTGCCAGGTGCTGAAGATGATGTCGCCGTCTTCGACGCCGTACGTCAACGGCGTGATCCTGATGGTGCCATCCGTGTTGATGGTGGCCAGCTTCGCCACCCAGACACCCTCCGCCAGGAACGGCTTGAGTTCTAGATCCGTCAGCGGGGGAAGCCTCATCTCGATCCCCGTCCTAGCGAGCGTCGATCATGTTGTGGACCGGCGAGATCTGAAGGTTCGGTGCCCCTCCGCCCACCTCCTCGATCAGCGGCATGAGTACCTGCGCGAACCCTTGAAGAGCCTCGGGGGACTCCCAGACGTCCACCACGAAGTAGCTGCCGTTGTCCTTGAGCGCGCACGTGTGCAACAGGCGCCCCGGGGGATTACCGTGGCCGGCTTCCTCGAGCTTCTGGCTAAGTTGGTCATACTGCTCGACGCTGTCCGCTCCTGCGTCCGAAACCATGACAATCGCCATGATCTACTCCTTCCTCTCGAATGCACTCCGAATGCTTTTCGGATGCTTCGACGGTATGGGAGCCGGCGATTCAGAAACGTCCGCCGAACTACTCAACCGGGCTACTCATACCCCTGGTGAGCCACCCATGCCACGATCTGGCTCCGGTTCGACAGACCAAGTTTGGTGAGGACGTGTTGCACGTGGTTCTGCGCGGTCCGCTCGGACAGCCACAACTCCTGCGCGATCTCCCGATTCGTCTTTCCGGCGGCGACAAGCCCGGCCACGTCCCACTCGCGCCGGGTCAGAGGCCCGGCGGCTCCGAGCTCCTCGACGAGAGCGTCCGTCTTGTCCTTGATCACTCCCATGCCCAGTGCCGAGGCCTGCCGCGAACTGGACGTGAGCAGAGACCGGGCCCGCGCGATGTCCCCGGGTCGGCGCCGGCGTAACAGCGCTGACGCGAGCTCGTACTGCGCTTCGGCGAGATACCCGACCGCTCCGTTGGCCAAGCACACCTCCACCGCCGTCTGGAGGTCCGCGACGGCCTCGTCGAAGTGCCCGACGAAGGCCAGGCCGCGACCGGTCCACAGCTCGACCGGACCGCCGTAGGCGACCTGTCCGGCTCCGCTGCAAACGTGGTGACCGCGGTACCTGCCGAGCCGCTCCACGAGCGTGGCGACGTCGCCGGCCGCGCCCACCATGATGGCGACGTTGACGCCGAAGGCAAACGCCGCCAGCGCCGCGTGCGGCGAGGGTTTCCATTCGGCCGGCGGGCCAAGCGAGCGAAATATCGCGGCGGCTTCGTCCAGGCGCCCGAGCGACGCAAGCATGTGCGCGTTGGCGACGGCGATGATCACACCGGCCGTCGGGAGCTCTCGCTCGAACACCGTGACATCGGCGTAGCCGCTCGCTTCCCGCGATCCGGTGGATTCATGTCCGATCTGAAGTCCCATCTGGGACAGCAGCCCGGCGCGCTCCTGGAAGCCGATGTCGTTGCCGATCGTCGCCAGTTGTGAGAAGGCCTCGTCGGCCAGCCGCAGCGCGTCGCCGAACCGAGCCTGAGCCTGAGCCAGCACGGCCCGGCATTTGAGCAACTCATATCGCGCGTGCGGCCCGCGGACCCGGTCGACGCACCACGACAACACCTCCAGCTCGCGCCCCACCCGGAACAGATCGCCCCGTTCGAACGCCGCGTCGATGTGCCACAAATGCGCCCACATCTGCGTTTGCGGGTCGGCGGCCTCGCGGCCAAGCTTCAACATTCGGTCGGCGAGCGTCCCGCGCTCTTCCAGACCCTCCGGGCCCGAGCGAGCAAGGCGCCTCGCCCGCAGAGCGGCTTCCAGCGCCGCGCGGTCGCCCGACTCCTGAGCCAGCGCCAGGGCCTCCGCGCTTGAGCGTTCGGCGACCTCGTACTCCTCGTACCCGTGGGAGGTGCCCCACGCGTTGTAGATCGACGCTTCCGAAAGCCGTGCCAGAAGCCGCGCTCGCAGCGCGACATCGGCCGGGTCGACGCCGGGGAGAGCTTCCTCGCAGAGTCGCTGCGTCGTCGCTTCCAAAGGCGACGGGGCAATCGCTTCCCGCACGAGTGCCGCCTCGGCGAGAAGGTCCGGCCGGGACAGAGCCTGCGCATGCGCCGCCGCCCGCACGCTCGCGTCGACGCCTCCCGCGATGTCGGTCGACGCATTCAGCGCGCGGGCCAGGCCGAGATACAGCCGGCACAGCAACTCGTCGTCCACGTCGTTCTCTCCGAGGCTGAGCGCAAGACGATACAGCCGGGCTCCCTCCTCGTAGGCGAGCGTGCGCATGGCCTCGTCCGCGGCACGTTCGATCCAGTGCGCGACGCGAGTGGGGTCGGCGTCCACCGCCGCGACCACCCAGTGACGCGCGAGGTCGGACAAGTGCGGCTCGATTCGTCCGGCGTACACGGGCTCGATCGTCTCGGCGGCCGCCCGGTGCAGCCGCACGCGCTCGGACGTCGACAGACCCGCCTCGACGGCGTCCCGAACCAGCGCATGGGTGAACCTGTAATCTCCGGGGATCGTCCCCGGTTCGACCAGCCCCGCAGCGGCGGCTTCGTCGAGCGCCGCCAGGCAGCTTCCCGACGAAAGACCGACCATAGGCGCGGCGACGGCCGTGGAGAACTCGCGGCCGACGATCGACGCCGCGTGGATCATGCGCACCGCAACGGGTGACAAGCGGCTCAGACGGCTGCGGATCGCTTCCCGCACGTTGGTCGTCACCGGGGCTAGTCCTCCGGCAACCTTGCCCGCGGGGAGTACACGACCCACCTCGCCCACGAAGAACGGATTCCCCAGGGTGAGCGCATGCACCTGTTCCGCGTCACTGGGATTGACATCGTGGCCCACAACAGAGGCAAGGTGCACCGCCACGTCCGGCACGGTCAGACCGGTCAGGTCGATCTGTCGGGTGATCGGCTCCCGGACGAGCTCGGCGAACTCCGCGGCGTGTTCGTGCTCAGTGTCGCGGTGGCTCACCATCACGAGCAGTCGTTCGTCCCGCAGCGTCCGCGCAAAGTGCCGCAGCAAGAGGACCGATGGGCGGTCAGCCCAGTGCGCGTCGTCGAGGATCACGACCAGCGCGGTTTGTCCGCTGATCTTGCGGAACAGTCGCGCGACCGCCTCGAACTGGCGAAAGCGGTCCTCGGCCCCTGCGGTGCTCGCCGGGGTCGACGTCGGACCGTTGACTACCTCGGGCGCCAACCGGCCGAGGTCGGGGTCGACATTCGCGATGGGGACGAGATCGGCCGCTCCGCGAAGGATCTGACGCCACGGCCAGTACGGCGGCGCGCCTTCAGACTCGACGCCGACGCCCCATAAGGCCGGCACGTGGCGTTGCCCAGCCAATGCCGCCAGCTCCTCGGCCAGCCTCGTCTTGCCTATCCCCGGCTCTCCCCGGCACAGCACGATGCTCGGATGTCCCTGCTGTGCGGCCACCAGGTACTCGGAAAGCGCAGCCAACTCCCGGTCACGTCCAACAAGGGCACTGCGCACCTCGCAACGATATCCGTCTGCTGTCTCAGCCGGTAAACCCAGACACGGCTCACCGGATAAGCCCGACCGAACCCGCATGTAGCGTGTAACCATTCACGTGTTGCGCGTGTGACTGGTGTGACGTAGGTCAGCGTGTCTGCGCCTGGCTGGGGGGTCGGTGCTCGATGATCCTGCGGTGGCCGGGCTGGAGGGGTTGTCGCGCGAGGAGCTGCTCGCGGTGCTGACCGCTCAGGCTGCGGTGATCGAGAAGCAGGACACGCGACTGGCTGAGCAGA
>JBIOUF010000290.1:0-5198 GCA_044866695.1 Nocardioidaceae bacterium
TCGGGGTCCAGGTGCCCGATGACGGTGATCTGGTCCTCTCCGCCGATGGTCGCGAGCACGGCCCGGATCTCGGGGTCGGCGAAGGCCGCGTTCAGATCCCTGGCGCGGTCGGCCGGCGACGATCCGACCTGGCGGGTGGTCGGGTACTCGACCGGCACCAGCCCGGTGAGCTCCTCCAGGCGCCGCATGGCCTGCTCGTGCACGCCGGGCCCGACGCCTGGCGCGGCGAACGACGGGGAGACCACCGCAACCTTGTCGCCCGGCACTGCCTTCGACGGTGCCTGCATGACCACCAGTCAACAGGCGGCCGGCTGGTCTCGCAGCCCTCCGGCGCCGGTCGCTCGATGGATCCGAGCGACGGGACCCATCCGGCCTCCACCTGGACTGGTACCATGATGTCGTACCACTCTCCTTGGAGGCGAGGATGTCCGTCACCGCAAGTGAGGCGCGCAAGCAGCTGTTCCCGCTGATCGAGAAGGTGAACAACGACCGCGTCGCTGTCGAGATCACGTCGCGACGTGGCAATGCCGTACTCCTGTCCGCCGAGGAGTTCGCGGCCCTCGAGGAGACCGCCTACCTCCTGAGAGTGCCGGCCAACGCGAAGCGGCTGCTGGAGAGTCTGCACCAAGCCTGGTCCGGAGAACGGCACACCCACGAGCTCGCGGAGTGAGGCTCGTCTTCACACCGGACGGCTGGGACGACTACAACCATTGGCTACGGGCCGATCGTCAGACTATGACGCGAGTCAACCGCCTCATCGACGAGGCGCGGAGAGACCCGACGGGCGGGATCGGCAAGCCCGAGCCGCTCAAGCATGTGCTGACCGGTGCCTGGTCTCGACGGATCACCGACGAGCACCGCCTCGTCTACCTTGTGGACGGGGACGATCTGGTCATCGTGCAGGCCCGCTTCCACTACAAGTAGCGAGAGGACCAACCAATGAGAATCAGCCTGACCAGCGTCTTCGTCGACGACCAGCGAGCGGCCCTCGCCTTCTACACCGACGTCCTGGGCTTCCAGAAGCGACGGGACATCCCGCTGGGGGACGACTTCTGGCTCACGGTCGTCTCACCCGAGGCGCCCGACGGTCCGGAGCTCCTGCTGGAGCCGGCCGGGCACCCGGCGGTGAAGCCCTTTCGGGACGCCCTCGTCGAGGACGGCATCCCACTCGTCCAGTTCGCCGTCGACGACGTCGCCGCCGAGCACGAGCGGCTGACCGCACGGGGCGTGGAGTTCACCCAGCCCCCGACGGACGTCGGCACCGCCGTCGTGGCGGTCTTCGACGACACCTGCGGCAACCTCGTTCAGCTCGTCGCCGAGAAGCCGGGCGCGAACCTCTGACCGAACGGCCATGAGAGCTCATCTGGACACCGATCTCGGGGGCGACACCGACGACGCCTGTGCGCTGGCGATGCTGTTGGGGGCTCCCGACGTCGACCTGGTCGGCGTCACGACCACGATCGACGCGCGCGGAGCGCGTGCCGGCGCGACTCGCCGGCTCCTGGGCATGGCCGGCCGCGTTGACGTGCCAGTGGCCGCCGGGGCCGCGTTGTCGTTGAGCCGCAAGGCCCCTGCCGAGGACTCCACGGGAGCCCGTCGGCAGTGGCCGGGGGGTGTCCTGCCACTGGCGACATCGCCGGGATCGGCACTGGATGCGTTGGCCCAGGCGGTCGCCACCGGTGCCACGGTGATCGCGATCGGCCCGTTGACCAACCTCGCCCTGCTCGAGGTGATGCGCCCTGGGGCCCTCGCCGACATGCGCGTGGTGGCCATGGGAGGGTACTTCGAGCCACCGGCAGAGGGACTTGTGCCGTGGGGGCCGGACATGGACTTCAACCTCCAGCACGACCCCGACGCGGCCGAGCTCGTGATCGACCGCGCCGGCGAGCTGACCCTCGTGCCGCTCCCCGCCACCCTGACCACGTGGTTGCGCGCCAGTGAGCTGCCCGGGCTGCGGGCCGCCGGAGCGGTGGGAGCCCTGCTCGCGGACCAGGCAGCCGCGCACGGCGAGGAGTTCGACATGCCGGGCCTGGGTGCCGCCTGGCCGGCGCTGCCGGACGACCTGCTGAACTTCCAGTACGACGTCGCGGCCTGCGCGGTGGCGATCGGCTGGTCCGGCGCGACGCTCACGGACCGCAGGGTGGCCACGGTCCGCCATGGTGACCTGCTGCGCACGGTGGACGACCCCGGTGGTAGACCGGCCCGCGTGGTGAGCGCGGTCGACGGCCCGGCACTGAGCGCATTCTGGCTCCGCGCCGTGGGCCGGATCGATCGCCGGCACTAGCGACCTTGGCCAGTCTTGGCCAGCTGTCGGGGAGCCGCGCGCTGGGGCCGGACGCTACCGCGGCGATCGAGCAGGCGTCGGTGCTGTACCTCAGCGTCGTCTCCTATGCCGAGCTGGGCGTGAAGTCGGCCGTCGGGAAGCTGCGGATCCCTCTCGGGTTCGATGAGGCGGTGCGTCGGAGCGGTGTCTCGGTCCTCCCGCTCGAGCCCGCTCACGGTCTGGAGGTGGGGCAGCTGCCGCTTCACCACCGCGACCCGTTCGACCGGCTGCTGATCGCTCAGGCTCGTCTCGAGCGCCTGACCATGGTCTCGGCCGACCCTCGGTTCGGCGCGTACGACGTACCGGTCGTTCGACCCCTCTAACCTGAACGGCGGCGCTGGAAAGGAGTGCCACCATGATCCTCCCGAAGGCGCGGGTCCCTCGCCTCGTGACGATCCGCCGCGGTGGGACCCTCAGCGACTCCGACCACCAGCTCCTCGCGCTCTGGGCGGCATCGTGCGCGCAGCACGTCCTGGACCTCTTCGAGTCGGCTCGGCCGGATGACCCACGACCCCGTCAGGCGATCGAGCGGGCCTGCGCCTGGGTGCGTGGCGAGGTCACGATGACAGAGGCTCGCACGGCGGCCGGCCATGCAATGGCCGCAGCCAGGGACCTGCGTGGGGCAGCGCGGCATGCGGCGTACGCCGCCGGCCAGGCCGCGGCCGTCGCGCACGTCGCCGCCCACGAGCTCGGCGCGGCCGCCTATGCGATCAGGGCCGCACGTGCCGCCGCGCCGGAGGGCGAGGGCGAGAGCGCAGGGCGAGCCGAGTGCCGCTGGCAGCGCGACCAGCTCCCGGAGGCGATTCGCGAGCTCGTACTCGACGACCAGCGGTTGCGGAACGACATCTGCTGGTCGGCGTTCGACTGCTGAGCGCACGCGCGGCGCTCGGCCCTCTCAGACGAAGAGCTCGCGCAGGTGGTCGTTGAGGAACACGCCCTCCGGATCGAGCTGTCGCCTGATGGCGACGAAGTCCTCGGCCCGTGGGTAGAGAGCGCGCAGGCGCTCGGGGGTGAGGAAGTGGAGCTTGCCCCAGTGCACGCGGGCGTCGAACTCGCTGAGCAGCGCGTCCACCGAGCGCAGGTAGCTCCAGTAGTCGGTGCCGGGCTGTCCGGACACGGAGATCACCGTTGTGGCGGTCTGGTAGCTCGGCGAGAGGTAGGCATCGTCGGGGCCGACGGTCCGCACCTCCATCGGGTACAGCGACTGGGGGAGACTGCGACGCATGAGGTCGCGCATCGCGGCCAGAGCGTCTGTGCCCTTCTCCAGGGGCACGAAGTACTCGAGCTCGTGGAAGTTGGGGTCGTAGACCATCGGATAGATCCGATAGCACCGGTCGACCCGCCGGCCGGGGGTGGCGTCGTCGGGCTCGTCGGCCGCCGCCTCGTCGTAGATCTTCACGTAGCACTTGTCCGCCATCGTCTCGCCGTGACCGGAAAGGTTGTAGAGCGCCCCGGACTCCTCGGTAGGCAGCCAGAAGAAGCCGAAGTGCCGGTGTCCCTCGACCAGCTCGTCCCAGCGCTCCATCACCTCCTGCCACGGCCGCAGGTCCACCTGCTCCTTGAGGCGGTAGGCGTCCGTGACCTGCAGCTCGAGGCGGGTGATGACCCCGAGCATGCCGACGGCGACCTGGGCCGCGCGCAACAGCTCCGGCTCGTCCTCGCCGACGTCACGCAGCTCGCCCGACGCCGTCACGAGCCGCACACCCCGCACCACGCCGGAGAGGCTCGTGTACCGCGTGCCCGAGCCGTGGGTGGCCGTCGACACCGCGCCGGCGATCTGCTGGGTGTCGATGTCCCCCTGGTTGACCAGGGCGAGGCCCTGGCTCCACAAGGGCTCGTAGAAGCCGTTGATCGGGGTCCCGGCCAGAGCGGTCGCGCGCTGACGCTCGACGTCGACGCCCATAACTCCACGCAGAGCGGAGAGGTCGAGCAGAAGCCCGTCGGTCTCGACGATCGGCGTGAACGAGTGGCCGGTGGCGCCGACCCGGACATGCAGGCCCTGCCGGCTGGCCGACCGCACCAACGCCGCAACCTCGTCCTCGTCCCGGGCCGACGCGGCGTGCCGCGGCGTGAAGGACCGGTTGCCGACCCAGTTCGTCCACCGGACGCCGAGCGGCAGGTCGATGCTCTCGAGCATGGCCGTCCTTGTGAGGGGACTCGTGCCGGTCAGCCCGCCGTCGACGGCGACCGCGGCACGTCGTTGGGGTCCATGGAACGCCTCGACGGCGTCGAACGCAACCAGTCGTGGAGCTGTTGAGGTGGGACGAGCTGCCATGTCAAAATGTCAAAATGGCGATATTGACAGTGTCTGTTGTGACCACAGTGGAAGGGACGCCGCGATGGACGTGGGGGTGCGCGAGCTGCGTGACGGCCTGAGTCGCGCCATCTGGCGATCGTCCGAGAAGGACACACGATCACAGTCACGGACCACGGTCGCCCGGGCAGCTCGAAGGTGGCGCGCCCGTCAGGGCTGACGAACGACCAGGTCATCTCCAGGGCGCTTCGAGCCCGACCATCGACTCGTCCTCCTTGATCGCCGATAAGTGGCATTATGTCAAGTAGTCGTGTGCCCTACCACGACCACCACGACCTTCGGTGGATCGAGGCTGGGCCCGCGCCGATCCGACGTCGCGCTCTCAGCGCTTGGTCTCGTACCTGGTCAGGACCACGCCGTCGGGAAACGTCCGGGTCTCCACCAGGTCCAGGGTCACCCAGCTGTCCAGGGCCGTGAAGAACGGCGTGCCGCCGCCCACCAGGACCGGTGCGGTGGCCAACACGTACTCGTCGATCAGCCCGGCCCGCATGGCCGCCGCGGCGAGTGTGGCGCCGCCGATGTCCATGGGGCCGCCGTCCTCGGCCTTGAGCCGGGTGATCT
>JBIOUF010000291.1:0-2678 GCA_044866695.1 Nocardioidaceae bacterium
GGTCGAGGTCGCGGACCAGTCGGTCACCCTCGGGGCCGGCGACGCGCTGGCGTTCCCCGGCGACGTCGCGCACTCCTACGTCAACCCCGACACCCAGCCGGCGAGGTTCACCCTGGCCGTCTTCGAGCCGGGTGTGGGGTCCGGTCCCCGGCCGGAGGCCGTCGATGGCTGACCCGGACGCGCTCCTCTACAACGCCATCTCGGTGCTGCACCGGGTCGCCCGCCGCATGGTCACCCGGGGCGACGCCGGATGACGAGGCCGACGACGGAGACCGACGCCGTCCGGCTGAGGGGTGTGCGGCGCACCTCGGTGGTGCCGCCGTGGGGGCTGGCCGTGGCGGCGATGTTCTCGGTGCAGCTGGGGTCGGCGCTGTCGGTGGGCCTGGTCTCGAGCGTCGGCCCGGCCGGGACCGCATGGCTCCGGCTGAGCATGGGAGCGGCCACCTTCCTGGCACTGACCCGCCCTCCGCTGCGCGCCGTACGCCGCCACGACCTGCCCACGCTCCTGGGTCTGGGCGTCACCAGTGGACTGGTGAGCATCGCGTTCCTCGCCGCGATCGCGCGGATCCCGCTGGGCACCGCCGTCGCGGTCGAGTTCCTCGGGCCGTTGACCGTCGCCGCTGTGCGCAGCCACAGCACGCGAGCGCTGCTCTGGCCCGCCCTGGCCCTGCTCGGAGTCGTTCTGCTCACCGAACCCTGGGACGGCGACGTCAACCCGGCCGGCCTGGCGTTCGCCGGGCTCGCGGCGGCCGGGTGGGCCACCTACATCGTGCTGACCCAGCGGATCGGCGACCGCTTCACCGGCATCACGGGACTCTCGCTCACCGTCCCGGTGGCCGCCGCCACGGCGGCGGTCGCCGGCATCCCGCAGGCCTCCGGTCACCTCACCGTCGGCGTCCTCATCTCCGCAGCCGGGCTGGCCGTCCTGCTGCCCGTCCTGCCCTTCACGTTCGAGCTGCTGGCCCTGCGCCACATGACACCCACGGCGTTCGGAACCCTGATGGCTCTCGAGCCCGCCTTCGGCGTCCTGCTCGGGCTCCTCGTGCTGCACCAGACGCCCTCGGCTGCCCAGGTCGTCGGCATCGTGCTCGTCGTGCTTGCCGGGGCTGCGGCACAGCGCCGCGGCCGCCGCCACCCGGCTGCCACCGACCGCACCGGCCCCCACTCCGAGCTCGACCTCATCGGCTAGGTGACAACGGTGACCGCCCACCCCAACGACCTGGCCTTCGAGGTGTTCGGCACCGGAGCGGCAGCGCGCTTCGACCTGTCGCGCAACTCCGAGTTCGGGTTCGTGGACGGCGCACCCAACCCCGTGACGAACGGGTGGCGGCGGGTGGTGGTCGGTCCCGAGCACCCGTACATCGCCGCCGCCCAGTCCATGCCGTTCGCCGGCATCGGGCACGGCGGCCAGGAGTACTTCACCTACCAGGCCCGCGCGTTCCTGGACGAGATCGCCGGCCTCGACCGGCTGCCCCGCCAGGCCACCTTCGCCGACGGCCTGCGCAACCTGCAGGTCCAGCAGGCCGTCGTCGAGGCGGCCACCACCGGCTCCACCGTGGAGGTGCCCGCATGACCCCGCTTCGCATCGGCCTCCTCGGCGCCGCGCGGATCGCCGACGAGGGCATCGTCGGCCCCGCCCGGACGCTCGGCCACGAGCTGGTGGCCGTGGCGGCCCGTGACCGGGGCCGCGCCGAGGCCTTCGCCGCCGAGCGGGGCATCGCCACGGTGCACGACAGCTATGCCGACGTGATCGACGACCCCGGCGTCGACCTGGTCTACAACGCGCTGGTCAACTCCCTGCACGCCCGGTGGAACCTCGCCGCCCTGGCCGCCGGAAAGCACGTCCTCAGCGAGAAGCCGCTGACCAGCAACGCCACCGAGGCACGCTCGGTGGCCGCGGCCGCCCGCGGCTCCTCGGGCCGGATCGTCGAGGGGTTCCACTACATCCACCACCCGGTCAACCGCAGGCTGCGCGAGCTCGTCACCTCCGGCGCGCTCGGCCGAATCCAGCGGGTCGACCTGGTGCTGGCGATCCCGGCGCCGCCGGACACCGACCCGCGGTGGTCGCTGGAGCTGGCCGGCGGGGCCACCATGGACCTCGGCTGCTACGTCCTCGACGCGGCCCGCCACGTCGGCTCGTGGATCGACGGCGCGCCCGAGGTGGTGACCGCGGAGGCAACCCTGCACTCGCCGCAGGTCGACGCGTCGATGCGGGTGCAGCTCGCCTACCCCGGCGGGGCGACCGCCCACTGTGTGTGGGACATGGACGCCAGCGAACGCACCATGACCTGGACCGTCACCGGCACCGAGGGAGCTGCCACCTCGCCCGCGTTCGCCGTACCCCACATGGACAACCGCCTCCTCGTGACCAGGGCGGGCCACAGCAGCGAGGAGGTGCTCGGCGACCAGACCTCCTACACCTACCAGCTCGCCCTCCTCGCCGACCTCCTCCGAGGCGGTGAGCCCTACCCGACCGGCATCGAGGAGTCGGTCGCCACCGCGGAGCTGGTCGACGAGTGCTACCGCCGCGCCGGGCTCTCCCCACGCGGCTAGTGGTCCTCGCCGTTAGTTCTTCGGGGCCGGCGCGGCCCAGGCACGCACCTCGCAGCGTTGGCATCGCTCGAAAGACGCCCGGTCTGCCGTCGCGACGCCGCCTTGCGATGCACGCACCTGGACCA
>JBIOUF010000292.1:0-2031 GCA_044866695.1 Nocardioidaceae bacterium
CGCCCAGAAGCCGTCCCGCGACACCGCGGCGTACAGCAGGCTGGTGAACCGGCCGCTCGGCCGGCGCGTCGCCGCCCTCGCGCACGTCGCGGGGATGACGCCGAACCAGGCCACGGCCGTCAGCGCCACCATGTCGGCGGCCGGGCTGGTGCTGCTCGTCGGCGTCGAGCCGTCCTGGCCGCAGGGGCTGGGCGTCGCCCTGCTGCTGGCCGGCGGATACGTCATGGACTCAGTCGACGGCCAGCTGGCGCGGCTGCGGGGCAGCGGGTCGCTTGCCGGGGAGTGGCTGGACCACACCGTCGACTGCTTCAAGACCAGCCTGCTGCACCTGGCCGTCCTGGTGGCGTGGTTCCGCTTCCCGCCGGTCGACAGCAACCTCGTTCTGCTGCTCCCCCTGGGCTTCGAGGTGGTCCAGGTGGTCACCTACTTCGGCCTGATCATGATGCCGCTGCTGCGCGCGAAGGGTTCGAGCGCGGCCGTGCCGCGACCCGTCCCGCCGAGTGGACCCGTCCAGCCGGAGGACCAGCCGGAGAACCCGCTGCGCAAGTGGCTGATCCTGCCCACCGACTACGGCACCCTCTGCTGGGTCTTCGCGCTCGGCGGCGCGCCGCTGGCTTTCGTCTGGGGCTACGGGCTCCTCGCGGCGGTCAACGCTGCCGCCCTCGTGTGGGGCCTGCGCAAGTGGTGGGCGGAGCTGCGCACCCTCGACGCGCACCGCTGGCCGGGACGTGAGCCGCCGAGAGGCGGAACACAGCACCCGAAACCCCCCCACTCCACGTATAGAGGGTAAACTCCTCTCGACGGTGGATGACCGGGATACGCCATCTGCCGCAGGGGGTGGCCCGGTCGGCGGCAATGCCGAGGACCGGGACCAGCAACCCGGTGCGGGCAGCGTCGCCGGCATCGTCTTGGCGTCGTCTTGGGAGCGGCACATGCGCATCGCGATGATTGGGACCCGCGGGGTCCCGGCCCGTTACGGGGGGTTCGAGACCGCCGTGGAGGAGATCGGCCGGAGGCTGGTCGCCCGCGGACACGAGGTCGTGGTGTACTGCCGCGGCGCCGAGCGGCCCCGGCCGAGCCATCACCTGGGCATGGAGCTGGTGCACCTGCCCGCGGCACGCAGGAAGTCGCTGGAGACCCTCAGCCACACGGCGCTGTCCGTGCAGCACCTGGTGACCGCCCGGCACCGAGCGGACGCCGCGATCGCGTTCAACGCCGCCAACGCGCCCTTCCTGCCCGCCCTGCGCAGGCACGGCATCCCGACCGCGATCCACGTGGACGGCCTGGAGTGGCGGCGCGCCAAGTGGCAGGGGGTGGGCCGGACCTACTACCGCCTGGCCGAGTCACTCGCGGTGCGGTGGGGGGACGCGCTGATCGCCGACGCGCAGGGCATCGCCGACTACTACGCCGCGGAGTTCGGCGCGGCCACGGAGCTGCTCGCGTACGGCGCCCCGATCCTGACCGACCCGGGGTCGCACCTGGTCGACCAGCTTCACCTGCTCCCCGGCAAGTACCACGTCGCGGTGGCGCGGTTCGAGCCGGAGAACCACGTTCTCGAGATCGTCCAGGGGTACGCACGGTCCGCTGCCAGCATGCCGCTGGTCGTGGTCGGCTCCGCGCCGTACGCCGACAAGTACACCGCCGAGGTGCGCCGCGCGGCGGCCGGGGACTCGCGGATCCGGCTGCTCGGCGGCCTCTGGGACCAGGAGCGGCTCGACCAGCTCTACGCGAACTCGCTCACCTACGTGCACGGGCACTCGGTCGGCGGCACCAACCCGTCGCTGCTCCGCGCGATGGGAGGCGGAGCTGCCGTGGTCGCCTACGACGTCGTGTTCAACCGCGAGGTGCTGGGCGCCGGTGGCCGGTTCTTCCACTCCCCCGACGACCTGGCCGGGCTGCTGGAGCAGGCCGAGGCCGCCCCGGGCGCGACCCGCGACACCGGACGGGCCCTGCGCGCCAGGGCCAAGACCCTCTACCGATGGGAGGACGTGGCCGACGGCTACGAGGCTCTGCTCACCCGGCTCGCGGCTG
>JBIOUF010000293.1:0-10036 GCA_044866695.1 Nocardioidaceae bacterium
GGCAGGGCCCCAGCCAGGGTGCCGGTGGTTTCGAGACGCTCGCAAGCTCGCTCCTCAACCACCGGGACCGCTGGTTGAGGAGCCGGAGCGCTAGCGGAGGCGTCTCGAAACCAGCGGGACGGTGGCAGGGCCCCAGCCAGGGTGCCGGTGGTTTCGAGACGCTCGCCTAGCGGCTCGCTCCTCAACCACCGGCGCGCTCGTAAGCTCGCTCCTCAACCACCGGCGCGCTCGCACGCTCGCTCCTCGACCACCGGCGGGCTCACCAGCTCGAACGCGGCCCGACCGCGGCCGCGACCAGCGCGCGGGCGGACGCCTTGGCGACGTCCGGCGCGTCGGGGGACGCGTCGAGGGACCCGCTGGCCAGGCCGCCGTCGAGCAGGAGGGTGAGAGCGCGGGCCAGCCCGGGCGGGTCCGCGGCGCCGGCCTCGCCGGCCAGCTCGGTGACCCAGGCGAGCACCGCCTCCTTGTGGCGCACCGTGCGGTCGTGGACCGGCGTGCCGGGCTCGGACTCCGCGGCGGCGTTGATGAACGCACAGCCGCGGTATCCGTCGCGCCGGCACGCCGTCCGCAGCGCGTCGAAGAGCCCCACCAGCCGGTCTTCCGGAGCGGGACCGGCAGCGGCTGCGGCGGCGCGGAGCTGGCCGGTCCAGATGCCGTCCACCCGGTCCAGGTAGGCGACGACCAGGTCGTCCTTGGCCGGGAAGTGCTTGTAGAACGTCGCCTTGGCGACCCCGGACTCGGCAATGATCCGGTCGACGCCCACCGCGCGGATGCCGTGGGCGTAGAACAGCGCGAACGCGGCCTGCACGACCCGGTCGCGCGCGGCGCTGGTTCGCGCGGGAGTCGTGGTCACGGCGCCCAGCCTACGTTGTAGACAGACCAGTCTGTCTGTTACCGTTCCGGTCAGCTAGACAGACCTGTCTACCGAAGGAGCCGCCATGAAGGTCGCCGTCCTCGGCACCGGGATCGTCGGCCGCACCATCGCCGGCCGGCTGGCCGGCCTCGACCACCAGGTCACCGTCGGCACCCGCGACCCCGCCGGGACCATGGCCAGGACCGGTCCCGACCAGATGGGCAACCCGCCCTACTCGGCGTGGGCCGCCGACCACCCCGACGTCCCCCTGGCGGGGTTCGCCGAGGCGGCCTCCGGCGCGGAGCTGGTCGTCAACGCCAGCAGCGGCCAGGCGACGCTCGAGGTGCTGCGGCAGGTGGGTGAGGCGAACCTGGCCGGGAAGGTGCTGCTGGACATCTCCAACCCGCTGGACTTCTCCCAGGGCTTCCCGCCGACCTTGTTCGTCAAGGACACCGACTCCCTCGGCGAGCAGGTCCAGCGCGCGTTCCCGCAGGCCCGGGTGGTCAAGTCGCTCAACACGATGACCGCCGCGGTCATGGTCGACCCGGCCCGGCTCGGCGCGCCGTCGTCGGTGTTCGTGTCGGGCGACGACGCGGACGCGAAGGCGACGGTGACGCGGCTGCTGAAGAGCTTCGGCCACCGCGACGTGGTGGACCTCGGTGACATCGGCACCGCCCGGGGCACCGAGATGTGGCTGCCGCTGTGGCTGCGGATCATGGGAGCGCTCGGCACGCCCATGTTCAACATCTCGGTCGTGCGGTGACATGACCGGCGCCGGCCCGATGAGCGGCCGCACCGTGCTCGTCACCGGCGGCACCGGCGGCATCGGCCTGGCCACGGCGGAGGGGCTGGCCCGGCTGGGTGCCACGCTGGGCGTGGTGGGCCGCGACCCCGACCGGGCCGAGGACGCGGTCCGGCGGCTCGAGCGGTACGGCGCCGGGGTCCGGGTGTTCCTCGCCGACCTCTCCTCGCAGCGGGAGGTGCGCCGTGTCGCCGAGGACGTGCTCATGGCGTTCCCCCGGCTGCACGTGCTGGTGAACAACGTCGGTGGCTCGTGGGCGCACCGCCAGGTGACCGTCGACGGGCTGGAGCGCACGTTCGCGGTCAACCACCTGGCCCCGTTCCTGCTCACCCGGCTGCTGCTCGACCGGCTCCGCGCGAGCGCCCCGGCGCGGGTGGTCACGGTGTCCTCGGGGGCGCAGGCCATGGGCCGCGTCGACTTCGACGACCTGCAAGGGGAGCGCCGCTACAGCGGACAACGCGCGTACAGCCAGTCCAAGCTGGCCAACGTCCTGTTCACCTACGAGCTGGCCCGCCGGCTCCAGGGGTCGGGTGTGACCGCGAACGTGCTGCATCCCGGCGTGGCACGCACCGCCTTCGGGCAGGAGGACATGGCGGCGTGGATGCGGCTGCTGCTGCCCGTCGTGCGACCGCTCATGCGCTCCCCCGAGCGCGCCGCCAAGACCTCCGTCCACCTGGCGTCCTCGCCCGAGGTCGCCGACGTCACCGGGAGCTACTTCACCGCGGGCCGAGCGCGTCGCTCCTCCGCCCGCTCCTACGACGAGGCGACCGCCGCACGGCTGTGGGAGGTCTCCGCCCGCCTGGTCGGCCTGCCGGCGTCGTCGCAGCCCTGACCCCCGTCCCCGAGCCGAACGGAGCAGAACCCATGGACGTAGGCGTACACGTGGTCGGCTTCGACTTCCCAGGTGGCGCCGCCGCCATCGCCCCCACGCTGGCCCGCGTCGCCACGAGCGCCGAGCGCGCGGGGGTGACCAACCTGTCGGTGATGGACCACTACCTCCAGATCGCCGGCATGGGAGTCGGCGGGGGCGACGCGCCCATGCTCGAGGGGTACACCACCCTGGGGTTCCTCGCCGGGCACACCGAGACCGTGGAGCTGCAGCTGCTGGTCACCGGGGTGACCTACCGCCACCCGGGGCTGCTGGGGAAGATCGTCGCGACCCTCGACGCGCTGTCCGGCGGCCGCGCGGTGCTCGGGATCGGCGCCGCGTGGTACGAGCGGGAGCACGCGGCGTACGGCGTCGCGTTCCCCCCGCTCGCCGAGCGCTTCGAGAGGCTCGAGGAGACCCTGCAGATCGTCCACCAGATGTGGGGACCCGACGACGGGCCGTTCGAGGGGCGCCACTACCGGCTGGCCGAGACGATCTGCTCGCCCAAGCCGGTCCAGCAGCCGCACCCGCCGGTCATGGTGGGCGGCGGCGGCGAGCGCAAGACCCTGCGCCTGGTCGCGAAGTACGCCGACGCGTGCAACCTGTTCGCGAACCCGGACACCCCGCCTGCCGAGCTGGCCAGGAAGCTGGACGTGCTGCGGGAGCACTGCGAACGCGAGGGCACCGACGCCGAACGCATCCGCAGGACCCTGCTGTGGGTCGGCCCCGTCGAGCCGACCGGGGCCGGCGGTCGGGCCTTCGCCGAGCGGATGCGACCGCTGGTCGACGTCGGGTTCACCGAGGTGCACGTGATGCCGCTCGGGGGCGACCCGGTGGCCTTCGTCGAGGGTCTCGGGGAGCATGTCGTCCCCCGGCTGGCCGCGCTGACCTGACCGGCGGGTGGGGCGGGCCGCCCGGTCAGCCGGTCCGCGGCGTGAAGCCGGCGGTGTCCACCCCTGCGTCGCCGAGCCGGGTCATGACAGGACCTCCCGTCGGGTGGGTGCGGTGAGGTGGGCGCTGAGCCACTCGGCGTCCGTGCCGACGAAGCCGAGGAGTGCGGAGCCGCGGGTGTGCTGCCAGGGCAGGCCGACGAAGAACAGGCCCGGCGCGCGGGTGCGGCCGCGCTCGTGGAGGACCTGGCCGTCGGCGAGGACACCTGGGACGTCGATCCAGGAGTAGTCGGAGCGGAACCCGGTCGCCCACACGACGGCGGCCGGCCGCTGGACCGAGCCGTCGCCGAACCCGACGCCAGCCGTCGAAGCGTCGGCCAGGCGTGGACGGACCGTCACGCCGGCCTTGCGAAGCCGGGCCAGGGAGGTGCCGATCACCAGGTCTCCCCGGGCCCGCATCCGGCGCGCCATCCGCGAGTCCGCGGTCCTGGTGAGGACCCTCGACGTGGTCAGCCACCAGAACAGGTCCCGTCCGAGCAGCCGCTGCGGAAGCTCGATCGACGCGGTGCCCACCGCCAGCGTGACGTCGTGGGTGCCTGAGTGGGTCGTGGCGAGCTCGAGGGCGATCTGGCGCCCGGAGTTCCCGGCGCCGACCACCACGACCGGCCCCGCCGGCACCAGGCCGGGGCTGCGGTACGCCGAGCTGTGCAGCTGGACCACGTCCGGACCGAGCCGATCGGCCAGGCGAGGGACTGCCGGGGTCTGGAACGGCCCGGTGGCGACCACGACCTGGTGGGCGGTGAGGGTCCCCCGGGAGGTGTGCGCAACGTACCGCCCCTCGACCCGCTCGAGCCGCCGGACGCGGCAGTCGAGCAGGACGGGCAGCTCGAACCGGGCCGCGTAGGCGTTCAGGTAGTCGGCGACCTGGTCCTTGGTGGGGTGGTTGTCGGCCGGCGCCGGGAACGGCATCCCGGGCAGCCCGTCGTACTGCGCCGGCGTGAACAGGCGCAGGGAGTCCCAGCGGGTCCGCCACGAGTGGCCCAGCTCGTGGGCGGCGTCGACGAGCAGGAACCGCAGACCGCGGCGACGCAGGTGGTAGGCGGTGGCGAGACCTGCCTGGCCGGCGCCGACGACCAGGACGTCCAGGGCATCGCTTGCATCGCGAGCATCGTGCGTGGCGTGCATGGGGGCTCCTCGGGTGGCTGGTTCGGGAGCCCCGAACCTAGGAACCGGCCCTCCGGGTCCGCGCCGGTGAAACCACCGGGTTCACACGCCGGTCCCGTCACCGGTCGGCGCCGCGGACATCCCGGTGGTTCTCCCGGCGCGACCCAGGTGCCCCGGCAACGAGGCTCATGGCAGCCGATGACGGCCCGGGAACCGAGTCCGGGACGCATCGAGGAACCAGGAGGTCTCATGTCCACCACCACCACCCACGCGGGTGCCCACCCGGCGCACGCCGACCAGCCGGAGGAGGCGCGTCGTCCGTGGACGGCGCTCGGCCTGATGCTGGCCGCGCAGTTCATGGTCGTGCTCGACGTCAGCGTCGTGAACGTCGCCCTGCCCAGCATCGGCGCCGACCTGCAGCTGTCCTCCTCGGCCTACCAGTGGACGGTCAGCGCCTACGTGCTGCTCAGCGGCGGACTGCTGCTGCTCGGCGGCCGCATGGCGGACCTGTTCGACCGGCGCCGCATGTTCATGCTCGGCCTGACCCTGTTCACCGGCGCCTCGCTGGCCAGCGGCCTCGCGGACTCCGCGACCGCTCTCGTGGTCTCCCGCGCCGCCCAGGGCGCCGGTGCCGCCCTGCTCACCCCCGCCGCCATGTCGGTGGTCATGACCACGTACGCCGGCCGGCAGCGCGCCGCCGCGCTCGCCGTGTGGGGCACCGTGGCCAGCATGGGCATCGCCGCCGGCGTCCTGTTCGGCGGGCTGCTCACCAGCGCGTTCGACTGGCGCGCGGTGTTCTTCATCAACGTCCCGATCGGCGTCGCCGTCCTGGTCGGCACCCTGCGCGCGGTCCCCCGCGGCGAAGGCACCGGCCGCGGGCTCCGTGGCCTCGACCTCCCGGGCGCGGTCACGCTCGTCGGCGGGCTGCTCGCCCTCGTCGCCGCCGTCGAGTCCACCACCAGCGATGGCTGGACCGACGCCTCCACCCTGGCCCGCGCCGGCATCGCCGGAGCTCTGCTGACCGCGTTCGCGCTCCTCGAGCTCAAGGTCTCCGCCCCCCTGGTCCCGCCGCGGATCTGGCGGGTCCGGTCCCTGGTCTCGGCCTCGACGGTGATGGCCGGCGTCACCGGAGCCGTGGTCGGCGCGATCTTCCTCAGCTCGCTGTACCTCCAGCAGGTCCTCGGATCCTCGGCCGTGGTCACCGGGCTGCAGTTCCTGCCACTCGCCGCCGCCATCACGTTCGGTGCCGCGGTCGCGTCCAGGCTGCTGCCGCACACCGGACCGCGCGCCCTGATCGGGGCCGGCCTGGTCGTCTCCGCGGCGGGAGCCCTGCTGCTCTCGGCGGCCGGCGGAGACGCGACGTACGCCGCGGACGTGCTGCCCGGGTTCCTGGTCATGGGAGCCGGAGTCGGCCCGATGTTCGTGGCGATCTCGGTCGGCGCGATGGCCGACGTGCCCCACCACGCGTCCGGCCTGGCCTCCGGGCTGATGATGACCGGGCACGAGGTCGGCGCCGCGCTCGGCGTCGCCATGGTCACCGCCGTCGGTGGTGACCTGACCACCCGCTCCGGGCTGGTCGCCGGACACCCCGACGCGTTCCTCGCGGTTGCCGCGCTCCTGCTCGCCCTGCTTCTGCCCACGGCCCTGGTTCCGCGCCGCGCCGCGGCCTCCGCAGCCGGCCACGGGCACGGCCACTGACCCGTTGCATACCCCCCAGGGGTAAGTTACAGTTCCATTCCCGATATACCCCCATGGGGTATCAACCCGAAGGAGAGGCACCATGTCCGAGAACACCACCCGCAGCTACCGCGTCACCGGCATGACCTGCGGCCACTGCGCCGGCGCGGTCACCCAGGAGGTCGGCTCGCTGCCCGGCGTCATCGACGTCCAGGTCGAGATCGCCTCCGGCGACGTCACGGTGACCAGCACCCGCCCGCTCACCGACGACGAGATCTCCGCTGCCATCGACGAGGCCGGCTACGACCTCGCCTCCTGACCGCGTCCACGACGCCCACCCCGCACCCTCACCGCACCGGGAAGCACCGAGGAGCACCGAGATGACCACGACCACCCCCTCACCGACCGCCACCAGCACGGGCGCCACCACCGAGACCGGCTTCGACATCGCAGGCATGACCTGCGCCTCCTGCGTCGGCCGCGTCCAGAAGGCACTCTCCCGGGTGGAGGGGGTGGTCGAGGTCTCGGTGAACCTGGCCACCGAGACCGCCCTGGTCAGCCACGACCCGGACGCGGCCGGCGCGGACGCTCTCGAGGCGGCCGTCGCCAGGGCCGGCTACACGGCCACGCGCCGCCGGCCCGAGCCGGCCGAGCAGCCCACGCCGGCGACGCCGGCCGCCCCGGTCGACGCCGCGGACGCCGCGCGCGACGCGGAGATCGCCGGGCTGAGGCGCAGGTGGCAGGTCGCGCTGGTCACCGGGCTCGCCCTGATGGGGGTCATGTACCTCCCGCTGCACCTGGACACGATGGACTGGCTGATGCCGCTGATCCTCGTGGTCGCGACCCTCGTCCAGCTCTGGGCCGGTGAGCCGATCTACCGGCAGGCGTGGGCCGCCGCGAGGCACCGCGCCACCAACATGAACACCCTCGTCGCGCTGGGCACCGGCGTCGCCTACGCCTACAGCGCGTTCGTGACCCTGTGGCCGGGCCAGGCCCAGGCCTGGGGACTCCCCCTGCACCTGTACTTCGAGACCGCCCTGGTGGTGGTCGCCCTGGTGCTCATGGGCCGCTGGCTCGAGCTGCGCGCCAAGAGGCGCACGGCCGCCTCGATCCAGGCACTGGTAGCCCTGGCCCCGCAGACGGCACGGGTCCTCCGCGACGGCACCGAGCGCGACGTACCCGTCGACCAGGTGGTCGTCGGAGACCTGGTCCGGGTGCGTCCGGGCGAGACGCTTCCGGTCGACGGCGTCGTCACGGAGGGCGCCTCCGCCGTGGACGAGTCGATGCTCACCGGGGAGAGCGCGCCGGTCGCCAAGACCGTCGGCGACACCGCGATCGGCGCCACCCTGAACCGGACCGGAACACTGGTCCTGCGGGCCACCGCGGTCGGCGCGGACAGCACCCTCGCCCAGATCGTCCGGCTGGTCGAGGAGGCGCAGGGCTCCGGGGTGCCGATGCAGCGACTGGCCGACCGGGTGTCGGCCTGGTTCGTCCCCGCCGTCCTGCTCGCCGCGCTGGCCACCTTCCTCGCCTGGATGGCCTTCGGTCCGGGGACGGACCGGCTCGTGCTCGCGATCGGCACCACCGTGGCGGTGCTGATCATCGCCTGCCCCTGCGCCCTCGGGCTGGCCACCCCCACCGCCGTGATGGTCGGGACCGGCAAGGCCGCCGAGCTGGGCATCCTCATCGGCGACGGCGAGGCGCTCGAGACCGCACGCCGGGTCACCACCGTCGTCCTGGACAAGACCGGGACGCTCACCCGCGGGCGTCCCGAGCTCAGCGCGGTCACGCCCGCCGAGGGCTGGGCAGTCGACGAGGTGCTCGCGGTGGCCGCGGCCGCCGAGGTCGGCAGCGAGCACCCCGTGGCCGAGGCGGTCGTGGCCGGCGCCCGCGACCGGGGTCTCTCGCTCGGCGTCGTGCGCGCGTTCGAGGCGGTGCCGGGTCACGGCATCACCGCCGAGGTGAACGGCCGGACGGTGCTCGCCGGCAACCGCCTGCACCTGACCGGCCACGGGGTGGACGTCGCCCCGCTCGCCGCCGCCGCGGACCGGGCCGCGCACACCGGCGCCACCCCGGTGTACGTCGCCGTCGACGGCCGCCTGGCCGGGCTGGTCGAGGTCGCCGACGTGGTCAAGCCCACCTCCGCGGACGCGGTGGCCCAGCTCCGGGCGCTGGGACTGGACGTGTGGATGGTCACCGGCGACAACGCGGGCACGGCGCGCGCGGTCGCCGAGCAGGTCGGCATCGACCACGTGATGGCCGAGGTCCTGCCCGCCGACAAGGCGAAGCGGGTGGCCGACCTCCAGGCCGACGGCCACGTCGTGGCCATGGTCGGTGACGGCATCAACGACGCCCCGGCACTGGCCCAGGCCGACCTGGGCGTGGCGGTCGGCACCGGCACCGACGTGGCGATCGCCGCCTCCGACGTCACGCTGGTGGGCGGAGACCTGCGCGGCATCGTGTCGGCGGTCGCGCTGTCCCGTCGCACCGTGACCACGATCAAGCAGGGCCTCGCCTGGGCGTTCTCCTACAACGTCCTGCTCATCCCGGTCGCCGCGGGGGCCCTGTACTGGTGGGACGGCCTGCTGCTGGACCCGGTCCTGGCCAGCGCCGCCATGGCCATGAGCTCGGTCAGCGTGGTCACCAACGCGCTGCGGCTACGCCGCTTCGAGCCGCCGGCGACCGCCCGCGAGGTCACCCACCCGCCGCTGCTCAGCCGGGTCGGCCAGTCGGCGTACCTGGTCGGCGTCGCCGTCGTCGCCCTGGCCATCGGCGCCGGCTTCACCTGGCTCAGCCGCACCGACCAGGCCGAACGCGGCATGAACGGTGCGCTGGCCTGGTCGGAGGGCATGGGCATGCCGATGCGTCCGCTGATGAGCGTGATGGAGGAGACCGACGTGCCGCCCGTCGACGCCCACGACGCTGGCCTCGAGGTGGACCTCGCCGTTCCCGCGGACGTCCGACCCGGCCGCGCCACGACCCTCGCGGTCACCGTGCGCGACGCCGCGACCGGCGATCCGGTCGACGACCTGGTCCGCACCCACCAGGTGTGGATGCACATGATCCTCACCCGTGCCGACCTCGGCACGTTCGCGCACATCCACCCCGAGCCGACCGGGAGCGACGGCGTGTTCACCGTCGAGGCCGTGTTCCCGACCCCAGGCACGTACGCCATCCACACCGAGCTCCGCCGGCAGGGTCAGATGGCCGACGTCGTGGACCGGCACGAGGTCACGGTGGCCGGTACGGCGCCGGCGCCGGTCGCGGTCCCGGCCGCGGACGTCCGCAGCCAGGTGGTCTCCGGCACCCGGGTCGAGCTCGACGGGTCGGCACTCGTCGCCGAGACCAGCGACTTCACGCTGCGGTTCAGTGACGCGCGCACGGGCCAGCCGGTCGGCGACCTGCGGCCCTACCTCGGCGCCGCCGGCCACGTCGTGGTGATCCGGGAGGACGGCTCCAGGTTCGGGCACCGGCACGCGGAGACCTTCGACGACCAGGGCCGCCCGGTGTTCGCGCTCCCCGGCACCGAGTTCGGCCCCGAGCTCGACCTGCACGTCCGGTTCGAGGTTCCTGGCGCCTACCGGCTCTGGGCACAGTTCCGGCTCGGCGACGGCACGGTCGTGACCGTTCCCTTCGTGGTGCATGCCCGCTGACCCGGCGTAGCCGGTCGCTGCCGCGCAAGCGAAGACCCGCCCTTCAGAGTGGGTCCGGCGTCGAGGAGCGTGACAAGCGGCATGCCACCGTGGGCGCTGGCCAGTAGGCGCGGGTCAGCCGGGGCCGGT
>JBIOUF010000294.1:0-15880 GCA_044866695.1 Nocardioidaceae bacterium
GCGAAGGCGGGCTTGTGGCCGATAACCGCAGCCTCGCCCGGCGTGTCGTTGCAGTCTGAGGCCACAAGCAGGGGTTCCTGCAGGCATCGGCCACTCAGGTCTGGCGGGCAGGTATCCCGCGACGAGGCTGCTCCTCCCCGTCCCCGGTGTCGAACGCGCCGGCCTGCGCGGCCGCCTCGCGCCTGGTGCGGACGCCGAGCTTCTGCAGCACCGCGGAGACGTGGTGGTCGACCGTGCGCGTGGACACCACGAGCCGCTCGGCGATCTCGGCGTTGGAGAGCCCCGTCGCGAGGAGCCCGAGGATCTCGGTCTGCCGGGTGGTGAGCCCGGCCGGGTTCGCCCGGGTGTTCGGCTGCGGCCCGCGAGGCAGCCGGGTGACCCCGAGGCGGCGCAACCTGCGGCGTACCAGCGCCGCCGCGGGCCGGGCACCGAGGTGGTTGAGGACCGCCAGCGCCTCCAGCGTCGGCTCGCGCTCGCCGGAGTCGGCCAGCTCGAGGGCGCGCTGGTACGGGTCGCCGATGCGCTCCCACGCCGACGCGGCGGCGCGCCAGTCCCCGCGCATGCCGGCCTCGTACTCCTCTGGACACCCCGGGAACGGCTCGGCCGGGCGACCGAGCCGGCGCAGGTAGCGCATCAGCTCGCCGCGCCAGACTGCCGTGCCGGGCCGGTCGGTCCGCTCCAGCAGCAGCGCCGGGAACCCCGCCGCACGGGCGACGTCGCCGGCGAGCCAGGCGCACTCGATGTGCGCGAGCCCGGTCGGGACCAGCCACTCCAAGACGTCGGCCCGTTCCGCGTGCTGGGTGGCGAGGGCCAGCATGGCGTCGGCACCCGGGTCACCTTGCCGGAGCAGCAGCCGAGCCAGGACCGGGACCGTCTCGCGGCCGATCATGCCGGGGTCGCCGCGACCGTCGAGAAGCCCGCGGAGCCCCGCCGCGGCCGCCGCCCACTCGCCGCGCATCGCCAGCAGCCGGTACCGCCGGGCGTCGAACATGTAGGAGTGCACGAGGAACTCGCGGTCCCGTCCGTACGCGTCGGCCTGCTCGATGTAGCCGTGGGCCTCGGCGTAGCGGCCCAGTCGCCACAGCCCCTCGGCGAGGTTGTAGAGGGCGCGCAGCACATACTCGTGCCGGCCGCTCTGCAGGGCGAGCGCGAGGCTGCGCCTCAGCTCGTCGCGACCGCGCAGGTCGCCGAGCTGCAGCAGGGCGGATCCGTGGTAGTTGTGGCACAGCGCGGCCACATCGGTGGCAGCCACGCGGTCGGCCAGGACGAGCGCCCGGTCGAGGACCGGCAGCCCGTCGTCCTCGCGGTCCATGAGGACCAGCAGCCCGCCCAGGTTCAGCAGCGCGAGCGCATGCAGGACCGTGTCACCCTCGTGGCGGACCAGCGAGAACGCCTCTTCGGCGCACTGCCTGGCCGCCGCCGTCCGCTCGGTGAGCCAGAGCTGTCGCGACAGCGTGACCAGGCCGTGCGCCAGACGCCTGGGCTCCTCGGTCTGCCGCCACTGTGCGACCGCCACGGCGGCCGCATCGGCCGCCGCCTGGAGCTGGTTGGTGTTGCTCAGCGCCCACGCGTACGCCTCGGTGAGCTCCGCGAGCTGTGAGCCGGACACCAGGCGCCGGCGCGCCAGGACCTGGGAGTAGCACGAGGCCGCCTGGCGGTGCGCACCCGCGGCCGTCGCCTCCGCAGCAGCCGCCGTCCCGTACACGACCACCGCGTCGTCGTCTGCCGCCTCGAGCGCGTGATGCAGCACGCAGAACGGGTCGGGTCGCTCCTGTTCGAGCAGCGCCCGGACGACGCGAGCGTTGAGGTCCAGGCGAACGCTGGTCGGAAGCGACTCGGCGACGGCTCGGCGCGCAAGCTCGTGCCGGAAGGCGACCCAGTCCGGGCGGACCTCGACCACCCCGGCACGCTCCGCTTCCGCGAGTGCGGTCGCGTCGCCGCACACCGCACGGAGGAGGCTGACCTCGACACCGGACGGGACGACCGCGAGCTGTTCGAGTGCCGTCTGGGTGGGCCCGCTCAGCTTGTGCACCCTCGCCAGCACCGCCTCCACGACGGTGGCCGGGACTGCCACCGCCGGCGCGGCGAGGGCCTCGGTCACGAAGAACGGGTTCCCGGCCGTGAAGCGGAACAGCTCGGCAGGGTCCACCGCCGAGGACGAGGCCAGCTCCTCGACGGCGTCCGCGCTGAGCGGCTGCAACGGCAGGCGCAGTGCCGCCGTCCTGGCCAGACCGCCGAGCACGGTCCGAAGCGGGTGGTCGCGGCCGAGCTCGTCGTCGCGATAGGTGAGGAGCAGGACCCCGGGCAGGTCCTGGATGCGGCGACCGACGTACCGCACCACGTCGAGGGTCGCCCCGTCCGCCCAGTGCGCGTCCTCGATGACGAGCACCGTGGGGCTCGGCGCCGCGGCGAGCTCGTCGCACGCCGCCACGAGCACCAGGTCCGGTCCGGCGTTCGCCGCCAACGCCTCGGCGAGCGGCCCGGCCCGCGACCGGGAGGCATCCCTGAGCGGCCCGAGCGCCCGTGGGGTGCACAGGTCGTCGCAGGCGCCGGCGAGCACCCGCGCCCTGCCGGCACAGCCGGACAGGAACTCTCGGACCAGGCTGGTCTTGCCGATCCCGGCCTCGCCGAAGACGAGCGCGGTGGTCCCTCGACCCGACGCGGCGCGCGCCACGGCCCGCTCGAGCGCGTCGAGCTCGGCCTTCCGTTCCAGCAGGACGGGCGCCATGCACGCATCGTCCCACCAGGACCGGCAGGGCGGTCGCCCGACGTAGGCAGTCACCGCGCCGACATGGGCAGCCGTCACCGATGAGGGCCGCGGCGCCGGGCCGGCAGGCTGCTGTCCGGCGGGAAGTTCCCGCCTTCACCTGCCGGACTCCCGTGCGGCTTCCGGCAGCTCCGACCCAAGGGGGAGATCCATGTCCGTCGCACTGCGCCGCGGGGCGTTCGCCATCGGCCTGTCGGCCACCATGCTGGCCGGCCTCGCGCTGTCGTCCACCGGGACATCGGCCGTCGCCGCCCCGACCGGCGACACCATCACCGTCGAGCAGATCACGCTGGAGCACGGCCGGGTCGTCGCCCGGTCCACCCGGGAGGTGCCGCTGGTCTCACACGTCGACCAGGGCCTCGGCCCCGTCAAGCCGGCCCGCACCCGGGAGAGACCGGCGCCCAAGGTGTCTCCTCTGCTGCGTGCCGACCTGGCTCGGGCGGCCAAGGATGCCTCGGCGCCCACCCTGCGCGTGGTCGTGACCTTCGTGGACGACCAGCAGGTGCCGCTCATGCCGCTGTCGGCACAGACGCGGCAGGCGCGGGTGGCCGAGCTGACCCAGAGCCGGGCGCCGGGCTACGCCCGGATCCGCGCCGACGTCGAGCGTCTCGGCGGCCGGGTGCTGGACACGCACTGGCTGATCAAGGCGGTGCTGGCCGACCTGCCCGCCAACGCCGTACCCCGGCTCGCCGCCAGGGCGGACGTGCAGTACGTCGAGCCGGCCCGCGGGGGCGAGCGGCCTCCGGCCGACTCCGACTCGGGCAACGACGAGGCCGATGCCCGCGCCCTGCTGGGCACGGACCCGTACTTCGACTCGGGCCGGACCGGCAGCCGGGTCGGGATCCTCGACAGCGGGGTCAACACCAAGACCCTGTTCACCGACCGGGTCGTCAAGCGCCACGACCTGGTGGACGGCGGGTTCGGGTTCGACGGGTGTAGCACCACCCCGGGGGTGCTCGGCCACGGCACCAGGACGGCGTCGGCGATCCTCGGCGGCACCGCCCTCGGCAACGACTTCCGCGGGATCGGCGCGCCCGTGCTCGACAGCTGGGACGTCTACGACGGGTGCGGGCTGGACCGGGAGGCGGCCATCGACGGCTTCGAGGAGGCGGTCGACGCGGGTGACCAGGTGATCGTCGCGGAGATCCAGGCGGCGGAGAGCGAGGACTCCGGGGTCGCGGAGGCAGCCGACGAGGCGTTCGACGCCGGCTCGGTCGTCATCGCCGCGGCCGGCAACTTCAACCTCGGCACGAACGGCGCGCCCGCCGGGTGGCCGACGTCCAGCAGGTCGGTGACCTCGCCCGGCAGCGCCCGCAAGGCCTTGGCCATCGGGGCCGTCGACGTGCACTCGCCCTTCACGCTGCAGGGCTACTCCGGTCGCGGCCCGACCGGAGACGGCCGGGTCAAGCCGGACCTGGTCGCTCCCACCAACGTCGAGACCGGAGACGCCACGGGATTCACCGCGACCAGCGTCTTCACCGGCACCAGCGCGGCCACCGCGCAGGCCGGCGGCACCGCGGCGGTCTTCCACCAGTTCCTCAGGGGCAGCGCCTCCACCCTGGAGCCGGGCCACGTGTACGCCGGCATGATCGCCTCCGGCAGCCACCCGGGGCCGTTCGACGACAACGAGGGCGCCGGCAAGCTCAAGCTGCCTTCCGGCGGGAGCTATGTGAAGACCAGGGTGACGGTGCACGACCAGGAGGTGATCGAGGTGCCGATGAGCGTCAGCTCGGCCACGTCGTCGTGCCGGCTCACCGGCGCGCTGTGGTGGCCCGAGGAGGCGGGAACCCACAACGACGTCGACCTGTCGCTGATCGACCCGTCGGGCGTCAACAGGGGGGTGAGCCAGACCACGCGGAGCGTCTTCGAGATGGCGCGCGCGAACGGGCCCCTCGCGACGGGGACGTGGAAGCTGCGGGTCCGGGGCTTCGACGTCTCCGGCGGTCAGGACGTCTACGTCGCCGGCGTGACCTGCCGCTGACCCGCTCCGTCCGCCGGGCCGGCCGCCGCCTCGCGCAGCGGCCGGCCCGGCGTCGGCGTTCGGGCCGGAACAGGCAGCGCGGGGCCACCGAGTCGATGCGCCGCGTCGGACGCCGCTCGCGCCGGACGGCTTCGCGGACCGGCGCTCAGCCGGGCGCCGGGCCGGCGACGGTCCCCGCGTCATGGAGCCGGCCGATCTCGGCCGAGCCCATCCCGAGAACCTCGGCGAGGACCTCGTCGGTGTGCTCGCCGAGCAGGGGAGCGCGGCGGGGCGGCAGCCGGTCCGCCGCTGCGAAGACCGCGGGCGATCCCGGCATGAGATAGGTCCCGATGCCCGGCTGCTCCACCTCCGCGAACATCTCGTTGTCCGTGGAGCACCTGGAGTCCTCCTGCACGAGCTGGGTGAAGGTCTGGTAGGGACCCCAGAGGATCCCCCCGTGGTCCAGCACCTTCGAGAGCTCGGGGAGCGTGCGGGCCAGGAACCAGGGCCGCAGGATGGCCCCGATGAGCTCGCGAGCGGCGAACCGGCCGCCCTCGTCGTCCAGGTCGACGCCCATCACCTGGCCGATCATGCCGAACGCCTCGCCGAGTCCGGTGACCTCGACCAGGTTCTGCCACTGGCGCCTGGTGAGCGCCACGATCATCACCCGGCGTCCGTCGGCGGTGGCGAAGTCCCGGCCGAACGCGCCGTAGAGGTAGTTGCCGTCCTTGCCGCGCTCGTGGCGGTTGATCTGCACCTCGGCGATCTTGCCGAGGTTCCCCACCATCCAGAAGGCGACGTCGGACAGCGCGATCGTGACGCACTGGCCCTCGCCGGTCCGGGCCCGGTGCCGCTCGGCGGCGAGCACCGAGGTGGCCGCGAGCATCCCGGTGATCGAGTCCCAGGCGGGCAGCAGGTGGTTGAACGGCACGCCGAGGTTGCGCGGGCCGGTGGCCCAGGCGAACCCGGTGGCGGGGTTGACGGTGTAGTCCACGGCCGAGGTGCCGTCGTGGTTGCCGATGACGTTGACGTAGACCAGGTCCGCCCGTCGGGCCCGCAGCGCGGCGTCGGCCAGGAAGCCGCGCGCCGGGAAGTTGCTGAGGAACAGTCCCGCGTCGGGGCCGGGGGCGGTGACGAGCGCGGTGACCAGCTCGCGTCCCTCCGATGACGCGATGTCGACCTGGATCGAGCGCTTGCCCTTGTTGAGCCCGGCCCAGAACAGGCTGTGCCCCTCCTGGGTGATGGGCCACCGACCGCGGTCGAGGCCTCCCCCGATCGGGTCGAACCGGATGACGTCGGCACCGAGCTGCGCCAGCGTCATGCCGCCCAGCGGCGCGGCGACGAACGCCGACCCCTCCACCACCCGCATGCCGTCCAGCACGGCTGTCATGCTGCCTCCCGTCCGACTCGCCTCGACTCGGTGGCCGGCTCGCTCCGGTCGCGCATGTGTGCCCCTTCCTGGGCTGCCTCAGGCGACCAGCGCGACGAACCGCCAGTCGAGCACGGGCTCTGGCGCGCCGGAGTGGTAGGAGGGCCCCCGCACCGCGTCGACGAACGCGCGCAGCGACACCAGCGCCCCGTCCACGAGCGGCTCGACCGCGGAGACGACGAGGCGGGTGCGCAGCACGTCGCCCTCGTAGACGGGACCGACGTGGTCGCAGCCCTCCCAGGCGACGATCGTGGCCATCGCCGGAACCGCCCTGGCTGCGTGCGCGGCGGCCACGGAGATGGTGTGGCCGCCGAACACCAGGGTCCGCCCGTCGGGCGTGGTGGCCGGGTCGGTATGGGCCATCGCGAGGTTGAGCGTGAGCCGGGCCAGCTCCGGAGCGGCGCTGACCACGTCGCCGCCCTCCACCACCAGCTCGTCGCCGGCCCGCAGCTCCCCGGCGTACGGCGGTGGCGCGGCCTCCCGCAGCGGCGCCAGCCGCCACAGCGGCGTAGCGCCCAGCACCGCCGTCCGGTCCAGCGACCGGGGGATGCCGCTGAGGTCGTCGGCGTGGCCGGTCTCGACGGAGGGGTCGCGTAGCGGGATCATCGGGCAGCGCCAGAAGTCCAGGACCGCGCGGCCGTCGGCGCTCGTCGTACGGATGCGCAGGACGACCAGCCCGGTGGGCGGGGCCCCCTCCCGCCGGCGGTTCTGCTTCAACGCCACGACCTCGGTGCGGGTGCGCAGCGTCTCGCCCACGAAGACCGGCCGGCCCAGCACCATTCCGCGGTAGAACAGGTTGGCGCGGACGCGGTGTGAGGCCGACGTCGACTGGCCGATGGCGACGTCGCAGACCAGGCTGGGATGGGCGAGGAGGGCCGGTTCGCCGGTGACCGCCGCGGCCAGCTCCGCGTCGAGAGCGAGCCGCAGCCGGTCCCCGGCGGTGGCCTGATGCAGCGCCGCGAGGCCGGGGGTGAGGGTCAGGCCGGGCGCGTCGTCGAAGACGTCTCCCACCGAGAAGTCCTCGAAGTAGGGGCCGCCGACGGTTCGTCGCCGAGCACCGCCGGCGAGGGCCTCACCGCTCACCGCGACGACCCCCGAGCGTCGAGGTCGCGATCCCCCCCGGGACCCACGCGCGCCGAGCCGCCACCTGCGAAACTGTAGACCCGGGTCCGCCGGCCCGCCATCGGCTCACGGGCCGGGTCTGGTCTCTACACCGGAGGCGAGCGCGGCTACCGCTGCCCCGGTCGGCTGCGCCCGTTCTCGGCCGTGGCGAACTCCGCGCGTAGGGCGTGGTTGTGCTCTCCCAGGGAGGGCACGTCTCCCATCTGCAGGTCGAGCCCGTCGAAGGCCACCGCCGGGAGCAGCGCGTCGACCCGCCCGCCTCCCGGCACGCCGACGGACCGCCACCGGTCCCGCGCCCGCAGCTGCGGGTGCTCGTGGAGCTCCACCGGGGTGCGCAGCCGGGCGCAGGCGATCCCGGCCTCGTCGAGCCGAGCCATCACGTCGTCGGCGTCCTGGTCCGCGAACGCGCCCTCCAGGATCGCGGTGAGGTCGTCGTTGTTCTCGACCCGCGCGGGGTTGTTCGCGAACCTCGGGTCGGTCACCAGGTCGGGACGGTCCAGCACCCGCAGGCAGAGCACCTCCCACTCCCGGTCGCTCTGCACGCCGAGGAACACCGGCGCGCCACGGGCCGCGCGGAAGGGCCCGTACGGCGCGATCGACGCGTGCCGCGCGCCGGTGCGCCGTGGAGGGTGCCCGCCGTAGACCGCGTAGTAGGTCGGCTGCATCATCCACTCGCCGAGCGCGTCGAGCATCGCGACCTCCAGCGTGCTGCCCAGGCCGGTCCGCTCACGCAGCAGCAGGGCGGAGAGGACGCCGCTGTGGGCATAGCAGCCGGTGGCGATGTCGGCCACGGAGATGCCGGCCTTCGCGGGCTGGTCGGGGGTCCCGGTGACGCTGAGCAGGCCTGCCTCGCACTGCACGAGCAGGTCGTAGGCCTTCTTGGAACGGTACGGCCCCGTCGACCCGTACCCGGAGATCGAGCAGTACACCAGTCCGGGGTCGGCCGCTCTCAGCGTGGCGGGGGCCAGCCCGAGCCGGTCCACCGCTCCGGGAGCGAGGTTCTGCACGACGACGTCCGCGGCCGCGATGATCCGGTCGAGCACGGCGCGGTCCGCGGGGTCCTTCAGGTCCAGCTCGATCGACTCCTTGCCCCTGTTGAGCCACGCGAAGTAGCTCGACTGGCCGCGGGTGCTCCGGTCGTAGTCCCGGGCGAAGTCACCGACGCCGGGCCGTTCCACCTTGATCACCCGAGCGCCGAGGTCGGCGAGATGGCGCGTGGCCAGCGGCGCGGCGACGGCCTGTTCGAGCGAGACGACCGTGGTCGCGTCGAGCGGAAGCACGCGTTCCCTCCCTGTGGCGAGCCGGCGCCTGGCAGTCCGGGCTGGGGCGCCGCGACGACTCGGGGCCAGAGAGCCGGCGGTGGATGGTCGTGCGGGCAGTTCGGCGGGCATTCCAGGGTACGGTCCCGTCCGTCTCGCGGCGTCCCGGGCCCGGCCCGGGAGCCGCGAGGGAGCGCCCATCCCCACGACCACTTGACGAGCCGTCTTGTCCAGTGACAGCGTCGCCCCCCGAGGCCGTGGCCACTCGCGCCCCGCTACCACGACCACTCCGCGCCCGGAGGCCGCTGGTCGCGCCTGCTCGTGCTCGCGCACCCCAGCGCTGACCGCGAGACCGGCACCTTCCTCCACCCGACCAGGAGGCGACATGACGGACGGCAGCCGCTCGATCGAGCTCGACGTGGAGGTGCCGGGCACGCCGGAGGAGGTCTGGGCCGCGGTGGCGACCGGACCCGGCATCGGCAGCTGGTTCGTGCCGAGCACGGTCGAGGAGCACGAGGGCGGCGAGCTCGTGCAGCAGTTCGGGCCCGGCGAGTCGATGACGGTCCGGGGGCGAGTCCGGGTCTGGGACCCGCCCCGCCGGGTCGTCTTCGACGACGGCGCCGCCGGTGGGGGAATGGTCTTCGAGTGGCTGGTCGAGCCCCGCGACGCGGGCACCTGCCTGGTGCGCCTGGTGAACAGCGGCTTCGGCTCCGGGGCGGACTGGGACGACCAGCTCCACGGCATGCAGAGGGGGTGGCGGATGTTCCTGCACAACCTGCGGCTGCACCGCCGCCACTTCCCAGGGCAGGTTGCCGTGCTCGCTCAGCCCACGGCGGTGGCCGCCGTCGGCCTCGACCAGGCCTGGCAGGTCCTCACCGGGGCGCTGGGGGTCCCCGCCGCACCGGCCGAGGGCGACCATCTGGCCGCGGGCCCGGACGCGCCGACGGCCCTGGCCGGCACCGTCGAGCGTGCGGTGCCGCGGATGCTGACCCTGCGCATCAGCGCTCCGGGACCGGGCACCGCGCTGGTGGCGGTCGAGGGCAGCGAGGGACAGGCCGTGGCCAGCGTGTGGCTCTGGCTGTACGGCGCCGACGCGGGCGACGAGGCGCCCGCGATACTCCAGGCCTGGCAGGACTGGCTGACCGCCCTGTTCGCCGCGTCGGGCTGAACCTGCGGGCCGGGACGCGCCGGGTCCGGGCCTGGGGGTGAGCGTCCTACCATGCGCAGCGTGACACCTACGCGCCCCGCGCGACCTCCCAGCGTCGTCCTCCTCGACGTCGACGGCACCTTGGTCGACTACCGTGCCGAGCTCCCGGCCAGCGCCGCCGAGGCGATCCGCGAAGCGCGGGGCCGAGGCCACCGCATCTACCTGGTCACCGGGCGGAGCCGCGCCGAGATCTATCCTCACCTCTGGGAGCTGGGCGTCGACGGCATGGTCGGCGGGAACGGCAGCTACGTCGAGGACGACGGCCAGGTGGTCTTCCACCAGGTGCTCGACGAGGCGGTGGTGGAACGGGCCGTCGCGTGGCTGCTGGCCGAGGAGCTCGGCTTCTACCTCGAGTGCAACTCCGGGCTGTACGCCAGCGACAGCTTCCCCGAGAAGGCCGCGACGGTGCTCGGGGGTGCGACGGAGGAGAACATCTCGACGATTCGCGCGGGCTTCCCGGACATGGTCTACGGCACCACCAGCGGCCGGGACGACGTCAACAAGATCAGCTTCGTCCTCGAGCCGAAGGTGGACCTGACCGCCCTGGCCCACGAGTTCGCCGACCAGGCCAAGATCGATGCCTGGAGCCTGACCGGCCAGCGCGACGAGTTCGGTGAGTTCGGGCAGATCGGGGTCCACAAGGGGGCCGCCGTCGAGCGGCTGGCCGCCCACCTCGGCAGGCCGCTCACCGAGCTGATCGGGTTCGGCGACGCGCGCAGCGACTCAGAGCTGCTCACCACCTGCGGCACCGGGGTCGCCATGGGCAACGCCCCCAGCGAGGTCAAGGCCATCGCCGACCTGGTCACCGACCATGTGGACGACGACGGGCTGGCCAACGCCTTCCGCCGGCTGGGACTGGTCCCCGGCACCGCGCCGGCCACCTGAGCCTGGTCCAGCTCAGCTCCAGGCTCAGCTCCAGGCTCAGCTCCAGGGGAAACGGCGAGCTGCTGACCGGGTGGAGCCGGCCGGCGGCGTACCGGTCGAAGCGAAAACGGCTCCAGCAGCGGCTGAGCGCGCCGACACCGACCTCTTGAACGACCACCCGTCCTTGACAGGCAAGCAGCCACTTGCCTAACGTCCTCGCTGTGGGAGACCTGTTCAAGGCTCTGAGCGACCCGACCCGGCGGGCGATCCTCGACGAGCTGGTCGAGCGCGACGGTCAGTCCCTCTTCGAGATCTGCTCGCGCCTGGCCACCAGGCACGGTCTCGCCTCGAGCCGTCAGGCCATCTCCCAGCACCTCGACGTACTCGAGGACGCCGGGCTGGTGAGGACGCAGCGCTCGGGACGGTACAAGCTGCACCACCTCGACACCGCACCGCTGGGCGCGATCCTCCTCCGGTGGCCGCTGACCACGACAAGATCAACTTCGTGAAGGGACGGACGCGACGTGAGGATCAACCTGACCAGCGTGCTGGTCGACGACCAGGCGAAGGCGCTGGCCTTCTACACCGACGTCCTGGGGTTCGTGAAGAGGACCGAGGTCCCGATGGGAGAGCACTCGTGGCTCACGGTCGTCTCCCCCGACGACCCCGACGGGGTCGAGCTCGTGCTGGAGCCCGACAGCCACCCCGCGGTGCGCCCGTTCAAGGACGCCCTGGTGGCGGACGGGATACCGTTCACCTCCTTCGCCGTGGCCGACGTGCAGGCCGAGTACGACCGGCTCACCGCCCTCGGCGTCACGTTCACCCAGCCGCCCACCGCGATGGGTCCGGTGACCACCGCGGTCTTCGACGACACCTGCGGCAACCTGATCCAGATCGCCGGCTGACCGGCGCGGACCACCGCGAGCCCGAGCCTCCCCAGGGCCGGTGGAGCGGCCCGCCCGCGCAAGCTCTGCGCGGCGCAGCCCTGCCGACCGGAAGGCAGCACACATGAGGCGCTCGGTCTACGACGAGGACCACGAGGCGTTCCGCGCCAGCGTCCGTGGGTTCATCGCCAACGAGGTGGCCCCCGACTTCGCGCAGTGGGAGGCGGCCGGGCATCCCCCGCGCGAGCTGTTCCGCAAGCTCGGCGACCTGGGGGTCATGGGGTTCGGCGTCCCGGAGGAGTACGGCGGGTCCGGCGACGTGGGCTTCCGCTACCAGGCCGTCCTCCTCGAGGAGGCGGCCGCGGCCGGAGTCACCCTCGGCCACTACTCCGTGACGACGAGCATGGTGCTTCCCTACCTGCTCGACCTGGCGAACGAGGAGCAGAAGCGACGCTGGCTGCCGGGCATCGCGAGCGGCGACCTCGTGCTGTGCATCGCAATGACCGAGCCGGGCACCGGCTCCGACCTGGCCGGCATCCGCAGCACCGCGGTGCTGTCCGAGGACGGCTCGCACTACGTGCTGAACGGGGCCAAGACCTTCATCACCGGCGCGGTCTGCTCCGAGCTGTGCGTGGTCGTGGCCCGCACCTCGCGCGCGGACGACGCCGACCGGCGTGCGGGTCTGTCGTTGCTCGTGGTGCCGACCGACAGCCCGGGCTTCGAGCTCGGCCGCAGGCTCGAGAAGGTCGGCCTGCGCTCGTCGGACACCAGCGAGCTGTCCTTCACCGACGTGGCGGTGCCGGTGGAGAACCTGCTGGGCGAGGAGGGCCGCGGGTTCGCCTACCTCGGCCGGAACCTGGTCCGGGAGCGCCTGGTCATCGGCTTCGACGCGGTGGCACGGGCACAGGCCGCGGTCGACCTCGCCAAGGCCTACGTGCGGGACCGCCAGGTCTACGGCACCCCGGTCGCGTCGTTCCAGAACACCAAGTTCGTGCTCGCCGAGTGCGACACCGAGGTGACCGCCGGGTGGGCGCTCGCCGACCGTGCCGTCGAGCTGGAGGAGGAGGGCGAGCTCAGCGCCGCGGACGCCGCGCGGCTCAAGCTGTTCGCGACCGAGCTGGCCGGCCGGGTCGTCGACAGGTGCCTGCAGCTGCACGGCGGCTACGGCTACATGCTGGAGTACCCGATCGCGCGCCTGTACGCCGACGTACGGGTGAACCGCATCTACGGCGGCACCAGCGAGGTCATGAAGACGATCATCGCGAAGGACCTCGGCCTCTGAGGTGCCGCTTGACGGGGTAGGAGCACAGCTGCGGCGCCGAGGGGTGTACTCACAGGGTATCCCGCAGCGGAGCCGGCCCTGTCAGCATCGAGGGCAGGGCACCGTCCGAGGGACCGTGCGCCGCCCAGCGCCAGCGGCGAAGGAGGAGACAGGTCATGCGTGTAGCCGTGATGCACGGTCCCCGCGACGTCCGGGTCGAGGACGTGCCCGAGCCGGCGGTCCTGAAGCCGACCGACGCGGTGGTCCGGCTGTCGGCCACCTGCATCTGCGGGTCGGACCTGTGGCCCTACTGGGGCGTCGATCCGGTCTCCCGACCGCGACGCATGGGGCACGAGTACGTCGGCATCGTGGAAGAGGTCGGCTCAGCGGTCACGACGGTCCGACCCGGGCAGTTCGTGGTGGGCTCGTTCGCCGCCTCGGACAACACCTGCGAGATCTGCCGGGCCGGCTACCACAGCTCCTGCGTCCACGGCGAGGCCGCCGCTCCCGGCGGCGCCCAGGCCGAGCGGATGCGGGTGCCGCTCGCCGACGGCACCTTGGTGGCCACTCCGGGCACGCCGGACGACGACCTGGTCGCGAGCCTGCTGGCCGCCTCCGACGTCCTGGGGACCGGCTGGTTCGGGGCCGTCGCCGCCCACGCCGGTCCGGGCAGGACCGTCGCCGTCGTCGGCGATGGCGCGGTCGGACTGCTCGGCGTCCTGGCCGCGCGGCAGCTCGGCGCCGACAGGATCATTGCCATGAGCCGTCACCGGCCCCGGCAGCGGCTGGCCCTGCACTACGGAGCGACCGAGATCGTCGAAGAGCGCGGGGACCCCGGCGTCCAACGGGTCAAGGACCTCACCGGCGGCCTGGGTGCGGACTCGGTCATCGAGGCCGTCGGCACCCAGGAGTCGATGATGCAGGCGATCCGCTCGACCCGGCCGGGCGGCCACGTCGGCTATGTCGGGGTCGCCCATGACGTGACCCTGCCCGGTCAGGAGCTGTTCTTCTCCCACGTCCACCTCCATGGCGGGCCGGCCCCGGTGCGCCGGTTCCTGCCGCAGCTGGTCGACCTGATCTGGAACCGGCAGATCGACCCCGGGGCGGTGTTCGACCTCGAGCTCCCGCTCGACCAGGCCGCCGAAGGCTACCGGGCCATGGACGAGCGCCGGGCGATCAAGGTCCTGCTCCGACCCTGACCGCAGTCACCGAGCCGATGCCGAGAGGACTCCCATGGCCCCCAGGATCGCCAGCACCACGGCCGTCGGCCTCGACGACCTGCTCCGGTTCGTCCGGCCGAGGCACCGAATGGTGCTGCTGACCCGACGCGCCGACGGCGGTCCGCAGGCCTCACCGGTCGCCGGCGGCGTCGACGGCGCCGGCCGGATCGTCATCTCGACCTACCCCGAGCGGGCCAAGACCCGCAACGCCCGACGCTGCGCGCAGGTCGGCGTCCTCGTGCTGTCCGACGACTGGGACGGCGCGTGGGTGCAGGTCGACGGCAGCTGCGAGGTCCTCGACGCGGCGGACGGACCGGCCGCCCTGGACGCCTTCGTCGAGTACTACCGAAGCATCGCCGGGGAGCACCCCGACTGGCGCGAGTATCGCCAGGCGATGCTCGACCAGGGCAAGTCGCTCCTGCGGGTCACGCCCACCCGGTGGGGCCCGGTGGCCACGGGCGGGTTCCCGGCCGGCCGGGTCCGAGCCTGACGGCCCTTGCCGAGCGGGACGAGGATCGCTCGCACGCCGCCTGTCACACGGGACACCACGGCGGGAGGGCCGGGCCACCTCCCCGGAACGACGGCGCGGGCAACCACCCCTCCGCTCGTTCCTCGCTGCGGGGGGCCAGTCCCATCCACGCCCGCGCCGCCGCCCCGGTCCGGTTCCCCGGCCCCGGGCCCAGGCCCGGCGAGCGTTCGCGAAGGGCTGCGCCCAGGGGGACGTCGACGACACGGCCGCCAACCCGGTGGGTTGGTCAGGCCGGGACCACGAAGCCGCTGGTCCAGGCGATCCTCTCGCCCGCCGCCAGGGTGATCTGGAGGAACCCGAGCGCCTCGAGCTCGCGGGCCCGGGCCAGCGGGCCGGCGTCGATCGCGCGCAGCCCCCCGCCGGTGACGATGCCGGCGAGCAGCTCCTTGGCCTCGGCGTCGTCGCCGGCGATGAGCACCGTGGTCGGCTGGCCGCCGACCGTCCCCGCGGCGAGGGTGGCCGCGAAGTTGGTGTTGAAGGCCTTGACCACGCGGGCCTCGGGCAGGGCGGCCGCGATCTCTGCGGCCGCCGAGGAGTCGGCGGGGACGGTCAGGGAGTCGAAGGTCTCGAAGTTCAGCGGGTTGGTGATGTCGACGACGACCTTGCCGGCCAGCTGGTCGCGGCGCTGGTCCAGGACGTGGCTCACCGCCGGATGGGGAACGGCGAGGACGACGATGTCGCCGGTGACGCGCTTGTCGCCGTCGGAGCTGTCGAAGAGCTCGGCGGAGTGGCCGGCCTTCTCCACGATGCCGGCGATGGCGGGGCCCATGTTGCCCTTGCCGAGGATGCTGACGTGTGACATTGGCGGCCCTCCTGTCGGTCAACCGCTTTTAGTTGACGTTGCAAGTAAGACTAGCCGCTAAACCTTGAAACTACAACTGTCACGGACGCGCACGCCGGCTCCGGGTCCGCGGACGGCCCGAGCCGTGGTCGGCGTCGGCGGCCACAGTCCGGACCGCCGGGCCGTCTCCGCCCAGGAGCTGGCCGGACATGAACCCTCGTTGGGTCATCTCGAACGACGCCAGGGTCTCGAGCAGGAAGTCCGACGCGCTCCCGGTGAGCTCGCGAGCCTGGCGCGCGTCGCGGGCGGTGGCCAACACCTCGAGCAGGACCTCGTGGTGCACCCGAACGATGGTGAGGATGCCGAGCTCTGCCCGCATTGCGCGACGGCCGAGCTCGTAGGCGGCGTGCAGTCCCGGCTCTCCTGGCTGGTTGAGGTAGGCCAGCAGCGGTGGGGTGTAGTCGCGGCGGAACGAGGCGGCGTCGGTTCTGGTCATGGTGCGGGCTGCGGCACGCGTCCGGGGCGAGCGGCGCTCTCGGAGAGCAGCTCCAGGCCATCCTCGAGGTCCATGGCGGTGTGGATCAGACGCGCGTGCAA
>JBIOUF010000295.1:0-10434 GCA_044866695.1 Nocardioidaceae bacterium
GGCACCAGACCCGACGGTGGAACCCGAAGATGAAGCGGTTCATCCTCACCGACCGCAACGGCATCTACATCATCGACCTGCAGCAGTCCCTGGCCTACATCGACCGCGCCTACGCGTTCGTCAAGGAGACCGTCGCCAGGGGCGGCACGGTGATGTTCGTCGGCACCAAGAAGCAGGCCCAGGAGGCCATCGCCGAGCAGGCCACCCGGGTCGGCATGCCCTACGTCAACCAGCGGTGGCTGGGCGGGATGCTGACCAACTTCCAGACCGTCCACCAGCGGATCAACCGGCTCAAGGAGCTCGACGAGATCGACTTCGACGACGTCGCCGGCTCCGGCCGCACGAAGAAGGAGCTGCTCGGCCTCAAGCGCGAGCGCGACAAGCTCGAGAAGACCCTGGGAGGCATCCGGGAGATGAGCCGCACCCCGGCGGCGGTGTGGGTGGTCGACACCAAGAAGGAGCACCTGGCCGTCGAGGAGGCCCGCAAGCTGCGGATCCCGATCATCGGCATCCTGGACACCAACTGCGACCCCGACGAGGTCGACTACCCCATCCCGGGCAACGACGACGCGATCCGGGCGGTCGGCCTGCTCACCCGGGTGGTCGCCGACGCCGTCGCCGACGGGCTGATGGCCCGGGCCGGGGTGCGCGCCGGTGACGCCGAGACCGGTGCCGAGCTGGGCGCCGAGGAGCCGCTGGCCGAGTGGGAGCGCGAGCTCCTCGGCGGCCAGGCGGACCAGACGGCGCAGAGCCCGGCCGCCGACGCCAAGGTCACTGCCGGGGTCGAGGCCTCCGACGCCGCCGAGGCCGGTCAGGCCGCCGACGCCGCGGAGGCCGTCCAGGCCGTGCCGTCCGCGCTGGCCGAGTCGCCCGTGGCCGAGCCGGCCGAGCCGGCCGAACCGGCCGAACAGGTCGAGCCGGTCGAACCGGTCGAGCCGGCCCAGCAGGCCGAAGAGGTCGAGCCGGCCCAGCAGGCCGAACACGTCGAGCCGGTCGAGCAGGCCGCCGAGCCGGCCGGTCCGGCGCCCGACGACCCGGCCGTCGAGGACGCCAGCACGGCGCCGCCGAGCTGACCGGCCAGAGCCGGCCGGCGGACCACCCAGGCCCGCCGTAGCGGCGACCCACGTCCGGCACCCCAGACGACCCAGCGAGAACGACAAGGAAGCCACCGAATGGCGATCACCGCCGCAGACGTCAAGCGGCTTCGCGACCTCACGGCCGCGGGCATGATGGACAGCAAGCTGGCCCTGGAGGAGGCCGAGGGCGACTTCGAGAAGGCCGCGGAGATCCTCCGGGTCAAGGGCGCCGCCAAGGCGCAGAAGCGCGGCGCCGAGCGCACCGCCTCGGCCGGGCTGGTCGCCGCCTCGGGACCCGCGCTGGTCGAGCTGAACAGCGAGACCGACTTCGTCGCCAAGAGCGAGGAGTTCGTCGCCGCGGCCCAGCGGATCGCCGACGCCGCCGCCGCCGGGCGGCCCGCCGACGCCGCCGAGCTGAAGGGCCTCCCGCTCGGTGACGGCACCGTCGGCGAGGCGGTCGAGGCCCTCGCGGTCAGGATCGGGGAGAAGATCGAGCTCGGACGCGTGGCCGTCTTCGACGAGCCGACCGTGGTGTACCTGCACCGCCGCGCCGCCGACCTGCCGCCCGCCGTCGGCGTGCTGGTGCAGTACGAGGGCGACGGTGCGGCGATGCAGGAAGCCGCGCGGGGCGCGGCGATGCAGGAAGCCGCGCGGGGCGCGGCGATGCAGATCGCCGCGATGCGGCCGTCCTACGTCTCCCGCGACGAGGTTCCCGCCGACGTGGTGGCCAAGGAGCGGGAGATCGCCGAGGCGACCGCGCGCGCGGAGAACAAGCCCGAGCAGGCGCTGCCCCGCATCGTCGAGGGCCGGCTGAACGCGTTCTTCAAGGACGTCGCCCTGCTCGACCAGCCGTCGGTGACCGAGCCGAAGCGGAGCGTGCGGGCGGTGCTCGACGACGCGGGTGTCAGGGTGGTCCGGTTCGCGCGCTTCGAGGTGGGCGCGTAGCGGAGTGCCACGGGCCGGGGCCGACGAGAGCGGGAGGACGAGCGTGACGGCGTACCAACGAGTGCTGCTGAAGCTGTCGGGTGAGGTCTTCGGCGGTGGCCGGGTCGGCGTCGACCCCGACGTCGTGAACAAGATCGCCGGCGAGATCGCCGAGGCCGTCCGCGACGGCGTCGAGGTCGCCGTGGTCGTCGGCGGCGGCAACTTCTTCCGCGGCGCCGAGCTGCACCAACGCGGCATGGACCGCTCCCGCGCCGACTACATGGGCATGCTGGGCACGGTGATGAACTGCCTCGCGCTGCAGGACTTCCTGGAGAAGAAGGGGGTCGAGACGCGGGTGCAGACGGCGATCACCATGGGCCAGGTCGCCGAGCCGTACGTCCCCCGTCGCGCCATCCGGCACCTGGAGAAGGGCCGGGTCGTGATCTTCGGCGCCGGCACCGGCATGCCGTACTTCTCCACCGACACCGTCGCCGCGCAGCGGGCCCTCGAGATCGCCGCCGACGTGATCCTCATGGGCAAGCAGGGCGTCGACGGCGTCTACGACTCCGACCCGCGCCACAACCCGGACGCGGTGAAGTTCGACCAGCTCAGCTACGACGAGTTCCTCAACCGCGGGCTCAAGGTGGCCGACGCGACGGCGGTGAGCCTGTGCCGCGACAACGACATCGACATGATCGTGTTCAACCTGTCCCAGGAAGGCAACATCGCCCGCGCCGTCGGTGGTGAGAAGATCGGGACGACGCTGGCCCGCGACGTGTGAGCGCGGGTGACGGGCCGGGCCCGTCGCCGTACGCCGAACGACGGTCGCACGGGGCACGAGCAGCGACGAGGACGACTGAGGAGCAGCGGTGATCAACGACACCCTCCGCGAGGCCGAGGACAAGATGGACAAGGCGGTCAGCGTGACGCGGGAGGACTTCGCCACCATCCGCACCGGCCGGGCGCACCCGTCGATGTTCCACAAGATCACCGCCGACTACTACGGGTCGCCCACGCCGCTGCAGCAGCTGGCGTCGTTCACCGTGCCGGAGCCGCGCGTGGTGATCATCAACCCTTACGACGCCAGCGCCATGAAGGCGATCGAGCGGGCGATCCGCGACAGCGACCTCGGGGTGAACCCCACCGACGACGGCAAGACCATCCGGATCGTGCTTCCCGAGCTCACCGAGGATCGCCGCAAGGAGTACGTCAGGCTGGCCCGGCACAAGGCCGAGGAGGGCCGGGTGTCGGTGCGCAACGTGCGCCGGCACGCCAAGCAGGCGCTGGACCGGCTGGAGAGGGACGGCGAGGTCGGCAGGGACGACGTCACCGGCGCGGAGAAGCGCCTGGACACGCTCACGAAGAAGCACACCGACACCATCGACGAGCTGCTCAAGCACAAGGAGGCCGAGCTGCTCGAGGTCTGAGACCACCTCGAGCATGCCCGGTCCCCTGATGAGCGCCTGATGGCCAGCCCCGGCTCGTCCCCCGACGCCGCCGCCCCTCCACCGGCTCCCAAGCAGAGCCGCGCCGGCCGCAACCTTCCCGCCGCCATCGCGTCGGGGGTCGGCCTGCTGCTGCTGATCGGGCTCTGCCTGGCCACCTTCGACGGCTTCCCGTTCGTGTTCCTGGTCGCCGCCGCCATCGGCATCGCGGTGTGGGAGTTCCGGCGGGCGTTCTCGCTGGCCGGCATCGTGCTTCCGTACGCCCCGCTCCAGGTGGGCGTCGTGGCGATGCTGTTCGCCGCCTGGTTCGGCGGGGCGCCGCCGCTGGCGACCGCGCTGGCCGTCACCGCGCTGGCGATCATGCTGTGGCGGCTTCGGTCCGGGGTCGATGGGTTCGTCCGCGACGCCACCGCCGGTGTGTTCCTGGCGGTGTACCTGCCGTTCCTGGCCGGCTTCGTGGTCCTGCTGATCCGCCCCGACGACGGGGTGTGGCGGGTGCTCACCTTCATCCTGGTCACCATCGCCTCCGACATCGGCGGCTATGCGACCGGGGTGCTGTTCGGCCGGCACCCCATGGCCCCGGTGATCTCGCCGAAGAAGTCGTGGGAGGGGTTCGCGGGGTCCGCGGCCCTGTGCATGCTGGTCGGCTGGGGCGCGGTGACCCTGCTGCTGGACGGCGACTGGTGGGTCGGGGTGCTGCTGGGCGCCGTCGCCGTCGTCGCCGCGACGATGGGCGACCTGTGCGAGTCGGTGATCAAGCGGGACCTCGGGATCAAGGACATGTCGCAGATCATCCCGGGCCACGGCGGGCTGATGGACCGGCTGGACTCGCTGCTGGCCACCGTGGCGCCCACCTGGCTCCTGCTGTACTACCTGGTCGACGTGACCAGCACGCCGGGGCTCGGCCGGGGATGACCACCCGGGCGCCCCTGCCGTTGGTTCCCGCCGCGCCGCGCCTCCGCGGCCGGCCGCCGCGGCACCTCGCCGACCTCGCCCCGGCCGAGCGCCGCGCGCTCGTCGAGGACCTCGGCCTGCCCGGCTACCGCGCCAGGCAGCTGTCCACCCACTACTTCGCCCGCCTGGTCACCGACCCGGCGCTGATGACCGACCTGCCCGCGGCGCAGCGCCAGACCCTGGTCACCGCGCTGCTGCCCACCGTGATGACGCCGCTGCGCACGCTCGAGGCCGACCGGGGCACCACGCGCAAGACGCTGTGGCGGCTGCTCGACGGGGCGCTGGTCGAGTCGGTGCTGATGCGCTACCCCGACCGGGTGACGATGTGCGTGTCCAGCCAGGCCGGCTGCGGCATGGCGTGTCCGTTCTGCGCCACCGGGCAGGGCGGCCTGCAGCGCAACATGAGCACCGCGGAGATCGTCGAGCAGGTGGTCGCCGGGGCCCGGTCCCTCGCGGCCGGGGAGGTGCCCGGCGGGGCCGGTCGGGTCTCCAACGTGGTGTTCATGGGGATGGGCGAGCCGCTGGCCAACTACCGCGCGGTGCTGGGCGCCGTACGACGCCTCACCGACCCCGCCCCCGACGGGCTGGGCCTGTCCGCCCGGGCGGTCACCGTGTCGACGGTGGGGCTGGTGCCGCGGATCGACCGGCTCGCCGACGAAGGGGTGCCGGTCACGCTCGCGCTGTCGCTGCACGCCCCCGACGACGGGCTCCGCGACGAGCTGGTCCCGGTGAACACCCGCTGGCCGGTGGCCGAGGCCGTCGACGCGGCGTGGCGGTACGCCGAGCGGACCAGGCGACGGGTGTCGGTGGAGTACGCGATGATCCGCGACGTCAACGACCAGGGCTGGCGCGCGGACCTGCTGGCCGACCTACTGCAGGCGCGTGGCGACTGGGGCTGGGTGCACGTGAACCTGATCCCGCTCAACCCCACGCCAGGGTCCCGCTGGACCGCCTCCGACCCCGCCGTCGAGCGCGAGTTCGTCCGCCGGCTCCGCGCCCGCGGCGTGCCCACCACGATGCGGGACACCCGGGGCCGCGAGATCGACGGCGCCTGCGGGCAGCTCGCCGCGCACGAGGCCTGAGCGTCCCCGGGCGGGCCCGCGCCGTACGGTGTCCCCCGGCGTGGCAGCATGACCGGCGTGACCCAGGCGAGCGGACGCGAGATCGTCGTCGCCGGGCTGACCAAGCGGTTCGGCGCCGTCACCGCCGTCGACGACCTGGGCTTCGCGGTCCGCCCGGGCGTGGTGACCGGGTTCCTCGGCCCCAACGGCTCGGGCAAGACCACGACGCTGCGCTGCCTGCTCGGCCTGGTGCAGCCCACCGCCGGCACCGCGACGGTCGGTGGTCGCGCGTACCGAGAGCTGGGCCATCCCCTGTCGGTCGTCGGCGCCGCGCTGGAGGCGTCCAGCTTCCATCCCGGCCGGTCCGCCCGGCACCACCTGCGGTGCATGTGCCTGGCCGCCGGGCTTCCCGTCACTCGGGCCGACCAGGTGCTGGACCTGGTCGCGATGACCGACCACGCGGACCGGCGGGTCGGCGGCTACTCCCTCGGCATGCGGCAGCGGCTGGCCCTCGCCCAGGCGCTGCTCGGCGACCCGCCCGTGCTCGTGCTGGACGAGCCGGCGAACGGCCTGGACCCCGCCGGCATCGCGTGGCTGCGCGGCTTCCTGCGCGCGCTCGCCGGAGAGGGCCGCACGGTGCTGGTGTCCAGCCACGTGCTGAGCGAGGTGCAGCAGACCGTCGACGACGTGGTCGTCATCGCGCGCGGGCGGCTGGTGCGGGAGGGCCGCCTCGCCGAGCTGGAGTCCGGCTCGACCACGACGGTGGTCCGCACCCCCACGCCGGACCGGCTGGCGGCCGCGCTGTCCGGCTGGCCGCTGGAGCGGCGCGCCGACGGGACCGTGCGGGTGCCCGGTCGCACTCCGGCCGAGGTCGGTCACGCCGCGTTCGCCGGCGCGGTCGAGCTGCACGAGCTCGCGGTCCAGCCCGGCGACCTCGAGCGGCTGTTCCTGCAGCTGACCGCCGAGGACGGGCCGTCGTGACCGCCGGGCTGGTCCGCTCCGAGCTGCTCAAGGTGCTCAGCACCCGGCTGTGGTGGGGGCTGCTGGTCGGCGCCGTCCTGTACGCCATGGTCCAGGCCGGGGTGACGGCCGGCTTCGCCGGGGTCGACCCGGGAGCCGGCCAGCAGGCCACCGCGACGCTGGACCGGCCCGAGGCGATCCGCGGGGTGTACGCCTCCGCCGCGTTCACCGGCGCCTACCTGTTCGCCACCATCCTCGGCATCACCGGGATGACCGGCGAGCACCGGTACCAGACGCTGACCCCCACCTTCCTGGCCACTCCCCGGCGCGGCCTGGTCGTCGCGGCGAAGGGCGTCGCGCACGCGGTCGTCGGGGCCGGGTACGGTGTCGCGGCGCTGGCGGGCACCCTGCTCGTCGGCGGCGTGGTGATCGGGCTGCGCGGCTACGGCCTCGGCTACGGCACGCCCGGGCTCTGGCGTGCCGCGGCGCTCGGCATCCTCGCCGTCGGGCTGTGGACGCTGGTCGGCCTCGGCATCGGCACCCTGGTCCGCAACCAGGTCGCCGCGGTGCTGGTCGGCATCTTCTTGATCTTCCTGCTCGAGCCGCTGCTCAGCTTCGGCCTCAGCGCGCTGGACCTCGACGCGGTGGCGCGCTGGCTGCCCTCGAACGCGTCCGCGGCCCTGACCAGCCCCGAGAGCACCGTCGTGACCTACCTCGACTGGTGGGCCGGGGGGCTGGTCCTGCTCGGGTACGCCGCGGCCTTCGCCGGGCTCGGCGTGGTGCTCACCTCGCGGCGCGACGTGACCTGACCCGCAAGAGTCGACGGCTCGGGCCGCAAGGATTGACGGCTCGACCCGCAACGGGCGGGCGCTCAGCCTGGGTCCGCGGAGAGCACGCGGATCCAGGCCTCAGTAGGCCTGCGCCACCAGGTCGGCGAACAGGGCCTCCTCGTCCACGTCGAGCCCCCGGCGGCGGAACCAGGCGCACATGTTGCGGCAGTCGCGGTGCAGGAACTCCATGCCGGCCGGGTTCGCGACGATGTCCACCACCTGGGGCAGGTCGATGACGACCACCCGGTCGCCGGCGGCCAGGACGTTGTACGGCGACAGGTCCCCGTGCGCCACGCCCTCGCGGGCCAGCAGGGTCATCGCGGTGCGGACCTGGTCGAAGTACGACGCCAGCAGCGCCGGACCCGGCCGGGTGGCGGCCAGCCGGGGCGCGGCGGCGCCGTCCACGGCGACGTACTCCATCAGGATCTCGGTGCCGTCCACCTGCACCGGGTAGGGTACCGGCACGCCGGCGGACCAGAACCTGGTGAGCGCCTCCCACTCCGCCCACGCCCACTGGCCGGCGGCGACGGCGCGCCCGTGGTCGGTCTTCTTGGCCATGGCGCGGTTGTCGCGGGACCGGCGCACCCGCCGGCCCTCGGTGTAGGCGGTGCTGCGGTGGAAGGTGCGGTGCTGCTCGTCGCGGTACCGCTTGGCGGCCAGCGTCGTCCCGGGTGTTCCGGGCACGGCGCGCTGGAGCAGGAAGACGTCGGCCTCCTTGCCGGTCTTGAGCACGCCGAGGTCGGTGTCGACCGCGGCGCGATCGTCGACCACCCAGTCCGGGCGGGGCTCGGGGCCGCGGCAGAGCCGCTCGACGTCCCAGTAGCTGCTCCACCGCTGTCCGTCGACCAGGTCGTCGGTGGCGGTGAACTCGAAGGTGAAGAAGGGGTCCTGGTCGGGTGCCAGGGTGCCGGAGGTGAGGTCGCCGACGGCGTGGCCGTCAGCCGCGGAGGCGGGCTCCGTGAGGTCGTAGCAGGTCAAGAGAGGGGCTCCATCGAGAAGAGTGCGGACGGTGTGCGGGCACGCCGACAACCACGGTCGTCATGGTCGGCTCCTCTCTCCTCGGTGGGCTTCGCAGAGCGGGTGGGCTCCGGTCGGGTTCGCCGAAGCGTCCCAGGGCCGGGCCGGTCGACGCAACGGGTTTTCCCGGGCGGCCGGCACGGACCGCTCGTCGCGTCGTACGACCGCTCCGTCGACGCGGTGCCCGGTGGGTCCTGGTGTGACCGCCGGCACACCGCTCAGGATGTGCGCATGCCTCGCTACGCCGACGTGTACGCCCGCAGCATCTCCGACCCCGACGGCTTCTGGGGGGAGCAGGCCGGCCTGGTGGACTGGATCCACCGGCCCTCGACCGTGCTCGACGACAGCGCCGCCCCTCGGTACCGCTGGTACACGGACGGCGTCCTCAACACCTGCTTCAACGCGCTGGACCGCCACGTCGCCGGCGGCCGGGCCGACCAGACCGCACTGGTCTACGACAGCCCGGTGACCCAGACGGTGCGGCGGTTCAGCTACGCCGAGCTGCTCGAACAGGTGGCCGCGTTCGCCGGCGCGCTGCGCGGGCTGGGCGTCGGGCACGGCGACCGGGTCGTGGTGTACATGCCGATGATCCCCGAGGCGGTGGTCACCATGCTGGCCTGCGCGCGGATCGGCGCCGTCCACTCGGTGGTGTTCGGCGGCTTCGCGCCCGGGGAGCTCGCCGTGCGCATCGACGACGCCCAGCCGAAGGTCGTGGTGGCCGCGTCGTGCGGGATCGAGCCGACCCGGGTGGTGGAGTACAAGCCGATGCTGGACCGGGCGCTGGAGCTGTCCAACCACAGCCCCGTGGCGTGCGTGGTCAAACAGCGCCCGCAGGCGCCCGCGACGATGGTCGAGGGCCGCGACGTGGACTGGGACGCGGCCATGAAGGTCGGGGCGACCGAGCCCGCCCCCTGCGTGGAGGTCGGCGCCACCGACCCGCTCTACATCCTCTACACCTCCGGCACGACGGGGAAGCCGAAGGGCATCGTCCGCGACAACGGCGGCCACGCCGTCGCGATGGCCTGGTCGATGCGCAACGTCTACGACATCGCCCCCGGCCAGGCGTGGTGGGCCGCCTCCGACGTGGGCTGGGTGGTCGGCCACTCCTACATCGTGTATGCGCCGCTGATCACCGGGGCCACCAGCGTGCTGTACGAGGGCAAGCCGGTCGGCACGCCGGACGCCGGCGCGTTCTGGCGGGTGGTGTCCGACCACCGCGTCGAGTCGATGTTCACCGCGCCCACGGCGATCCGGGCGATCAAGAAGGAGGACCCCGAGGGCAGGCTGCTCTCGGCATACGACCTGTCCTCCCTGCGCTGCCTGTACCTGGCCGGCGAGCGCCTCGACCCGGACACCTTCGAGTGGGCCACCGACACTCTCGGCGTACCGGTGGTCGACAACTGGTGGCAGACCGAGACCGGCTGGCCGATCGCGTCCAACCTGCGTGGCCTGGACCCGATGCCGCTGAAACCGGGGTCGCCGTCGGTGCCCGTGCCCGGCTACGACGTGCGCGTGCTGGACCCCATGGGAGAGGAGGCCGGGGCCGGCGAGGAGGGGGCGATCTGCATCCGGCTGCCGCTGCCGCCGGGCACGCTGCCGGGGCTCTGGCACGACGACGAGCGTTTCGTGGCGTCGTACCTGTCGAGCTACGACGGCTACTACGTGTCCGGTGACGGCGGCTACCTCGACCAGGACGGCTACGTCTACGTGATGGGCCGCACCGACGACATCATCAACGTGGCCGGGCACCGGCTCTCCACGGGGTCGATCGAGGCGGTCCTCGCCGGGCACCCCTCGGTCGCCGAGTGTGCCGTGATCGGGGTCGCCGACCCGCTGAAGGGACAGCTGCCGCACGGCTTCGTGGTGCTCAAGGCCGGCGCCGACGACGACCCCGACGAGCTCGCCGCCGAGCTGGTCCGCAAGGTCCGCGAGGAGATCGGCCCGGTCGCGGCGTTCAAGGACGTCAGCGTCGTCGCCGGGCTGCCCAAGACCCGTTCGGGGAAGATCCTGCGCAAGACCATGCGCGAGATCGCCGACGGGCGCGACCCCGCGTTGCCGAGCACCATCGAGGACGCGTCGGTGCTCGACCGGCTGCGGCCGGCGCTGCGCCGGTCGCCGAACCCACCCCGAGCGCAGCGAGCGGGTGGGTGAGGCGACCGGCGAGGAG
>JBIOUF010000296.1:0-9461 GCA_044866695.1 Nocardioidaceae bacterium
GACTACGAGAAGTTCGTTCGCCGGACCACGCGGCGGATTCCTTTCATCCGGCTCACCCCGACTCAGCCGGCACTCCGCGACATGGCAGCGGAGGAACTGATGCCCCGACCTACGGGACGGGGAGGGAGCGGTGCTCGGGCCGATTCTGATCCGCTCATGGACAAGTTCCTGCCGCGCCACGACGTTGACGTGGTCCACGCCGAGGCCTTCGAAGCGCCGGCTGCTGAATGCTACGCAGCTGCGTTGGGACTGGATCTCCTGGAGACACCAGTGGCTCGGATCGCCCTCGGCCTACGCGATCTCCCGCGGCGCGTGCGGGGGCACTTCAGGACACGAGGAACCGGGACGGCCCTCGAGGAGTCCCGCACCACGTTCCGGCTCAAGGACATGGTCGACCTGGGATGGATCCTCCTCAGTGAAACCCCAGGCGTCGAAACAGTCCTTGGCCAGGTCAGCCGCCCCTGGAAGGCGGTCGCGGACCCCGTCGACCCGCCGACCACACCCGAACAGTTCATGAGCTTCCGAGAACCCGGCTTCGCCAAGATCGTGACCAGCCTCCGCGCTGACCCGTATGGGAACAACGCGTCAATGCTGACCATCAGGACCCGCGTCCTGCTCACCGATGACGTGAGCCGCCGCCGGTTCAAGCGCTACTGGCTCCTCGTAGGCCCCGTCAGCTCTCTGATTCGCCACACCGCCTTGCAACGGCTCGCCACACAGCTGCGCCAGCCGCCGCGCGGCGGAGCAACCGACGCTGGGGTCGGAGCCTGACCCCGGCTCGGCGACCGGCCAACGCGGAGTGCTCCTGGGCGAACCGCAAGCTCACCACAAGCCGCTTACAGCAACGCGGCCGCTGCCCGGGGTCAGTTGTCGCCGTCGAAGGCGTCGCACTGCGATGATCCCCCAGGTGCTGGCGGAAGCCGACGACTTACTGGTGGGGAGCCGAGTTCGAACTCTGCGGCGAGAAGTGACTAGATGTCGTAGTAGAGCTCGAACTCATGCGGGTGCGGGCGCAGCTGCACGGGCAGGATCTCCATGGTGCGCTTGAAGTCGATCCAGGTCTCGATCAGGTCGGGGGTGAAGACATTGCCCTCGGTGAGGAAGGAGTGGTCGGCCTCCAGGTTGTCCAGGACCGCGGTCAAGGACGTGGGCACCTGCTCGATCTCGGCCATCTCGTCCGGCGGCAGCTCGTAGATGTCCTTGTCGACCGGCGCGGGCGGCTCGATCTTGTTCTTGATGCCGTCCAGGCCCGCCAGCAGCAGCGCGGAGAAGGCGAGGTAGGGGTTGGCCGACGGGTCGGGGCAGCGGAACTCCAGGCGCTTGGCCTTCGGGTTGGTCCCGGTGATCGGGATGCGCACGCACGCGGAGCGGTTGCGCTGGCTGTAGACCAGCGAGATCGGCGCCTCGAAGCCGGGCACCAGCCGGTGGTAGGAGTTCACGGTCGGGTTGGTGAACGCCAGCAGCGAGGGGGCGTGCTTGAGCATGCCGCCGATGTAGTAGCGGGCGGTGTCGGACAGGCCGCCGTAGCCGGTCTCGTCGTAGAACAGCGGCTGGCCCTCGTTCCACAGCGACTGGTGGCAGTGCATGCCGGAGCCGTTGTCGCCGAAGATCGGCTTGGGCATGAACGTGGCGGTCTTGCCGTTGCGCCAGGCGACGTTCTTGACGATGTACTTGAACTTCATCACGTCGTCGGCGGCCTTGAGCAGCTCGTCGAACTTGTAGTTGATCTCGGCCTGGCCCGCGGTGCCGACCTCGTGGTGGGCCCGCTCGACGTGCAGGCCGGCCCGCTCCAGCTCGATGACGATCTGGTCGCGGAGCTCGCCGAAGTGGTCGGTCGGCGCCACCGGGAAGTAGCCGCCCTTGTACTTGACCTTGTAGCCGCGGTTGCCCTTCTCCAGCTCGTTGCCGGTGTTCCACGCGCCGGCCTCGGAGTCGATCTCGTAGTAGCCGGCGTTCTGCTTGGTCTCGAAGCGCACGTTGTCGAAGACGTAGAACTCCGCCTCGGGCGCGAAGTACGCCTTGTCCCCGACGCCGGTGCTGGCCAGGTAGGCCATCGCCTTCCGGGCGATGTTGCGCGGGTCGCGGCTGTACGCCTCGCCGGTCAGCGGGTCGTGGATGAAGAAGTTGACGACCAGGGTCTTGGCGGTGCGGAACGGGTCCAGGTACGCCGTGGTCGGGTCCGGGAACAGCGCCATGTCGGACTCGTGGATGGCCTGGAACCCGCGGATGGACGAGCCGTCGAAGTTCAGGCCGTCGTCGAACACGGCCTGGTCGAAGGAGCTGACCGGGACGGTGAAGTGCTGCATGACGCCGGGAAGGTCGCAGAACCTGACGTCGACCATCTCGACGCCCTGGTCCGTGACGTACTTCAACAGCTCCTCGCTGTTTGCGAACATTCGTCCTCCTTGACCGCGGACGGTCGCGTGGGTTGGCGAGTCAGGGCGCGGCGGTGCGCCAGGTGCAACCTACGGAGGGGCAGTTACTGCCCCATATCTCGTTTGTTTCCGGCATGTAACAGTGTTGGCCAACCTACTCCGGGGACCCTGCGAGCCGCAGGGCAGGGGGCAGCAGGGACGCCGGGGCCGCGCGGGCCAGCCAGGCGACGTGCGCGTCCTCCGCGACCAGCCGGTCGACGTCATCGTCGCAACCAGGGCCGCCTGACTAGCCTGACCTTCGTGAGCGCGGCCGACCCCGCCCGCCCCGGGCAGGCGTACCCCGGCCAGCGGCTTGGTCTGCCCCCGGACGGTGCCGGCGCCGTGGCGGGCTGGGGACGGCGGATCGCCGCACTGTTCGCCGACTGGTTCGCCGCCTCCCTGGTGGCCGTCGTGCTGCGGCCGCTCGTCGACGGCGGCCGGCTGTGGGAGCAGTTCGGTCCCCTCGTCGTGTTCTGGCTCGAGGCCACCGTGCTCACCGCGCTGGTCGGCGGGTCGTTCGGGCAGCTGCTGCTGCGGGTCGCGGTGGTCCGGCTGGCCGGCCGCCCGCCGTCCCTCGGCGCCGCCGCCCTGCGCACCTTCCTGGTCTGTCTGGTCGTCCCGCCGCTGGTGTTCAACCGCGACAACCGCGGGCTGCACGACCTCGCCGTCGGCACGGTCGCGGTCCGGCGCTGAGCGGGCTTCGGCGGCGTACGGCGGCTACCCTGGTCCGGCCCGGACCGGCACCAGGGGGAATCTCATGTCGCACCGCACCGTCCGCTCCGTCGTCGCCGGCGCGGCGTCGGCCGCTCTGCTCCTGCCCGTCGCGGGCTGCGGCGGCGGCGAGGACTCTCCATCCGCGTCGGGCTCACCGAGCGCGTCGGCGAGCCCTTCGGACAGCGCGTCGGAGAGCGCCTCCGGGGACGTCGACCCCCAGGAGCTGCTGGACGCGATGAAGGCGGCGTACGACGACAACCGCACCGTGCACTTCACGATGCGGACCGCGAAGGTGCTCTCCGCCGAGGGCAGCCTCGCCTACGTCGACGACGGGGTGTCCATGGACATGACCATGTCGATGCCCTCGGCCGGCATGAGGGACCTGCGGATGCTCCTGGTTGACGGGAGGGCCTACCTGTCCATCCCGGGCCAGACGCCGAAGGGCAAGCTGATGGTGGTCGACTCCACGGTGCCGGGGATGAAGGACCTGCTGTCCCAGACCGAGAACATGGGTCCGCAGGGCACCTTCGACGCCTTCGAGGCGGGCCTGGAGAAGGTCGAGCTGGTCGGTGAGGAGCAGGCCGGGGGAGAGCAGCTGCGGCACTACCGGCTGACCGTCGACACGCAGGCCGCGATGAAGGCCCAGGGCACCGACCCGCAGGCCGCGGCGGGCCTGCCGGCCACGCTGACCTACGACATGTGGCTGGACGAGGAGGACCTCATGCGCAAGATCGTCTTCGAGCTGGCCGGCAGCACCACCACGATGACGATGGACCGCTGGGGCGAGGACGTGGAGATTCGCAGGCCCGACCCCGCCGAGGTCGTCCGGATGCAGGCCGCCGGCTGACGGCTGCGCCACCGGAACCCACTCGCTCGGATGGAGCCCCCGCCGCTGGTTGAGGTGCGCCCTTCGAGACGGACTCCTTCGTCGCCCTCCTCAGGAGCCGCGGAGCGAGCCTCGAAACCAAGGCGCCAGACCGACCAAGACTGCCGGCCATCCAAGACTGACGGCTCGGCCGACCAGGATTGACGGCTCGGCCGACCAGGATTGACGGGTCGCGGGAGGCCTCAGCGTCCCCTGAGGTTGCCCCGGTAGCCCTTCATGCTGGTCGGCACCGGTCCCTTCGGGATCGGGATCGCCGACCGCTGGGCGTCCAGGGCCTTGAGCCGCTGCAGCACGTCGGTCATCTCCGCTGGCTTGATGCTGCGGCCCAGCTTCGAGATGTGCTTGACCAGCTTCGAGAGCCGCACCTCGCCCTCGCCGTAGCCGACGACCACCTCGTGGATCGGCGTGTCGGCGGCAACCCGCTGGTGCTTGACCCGCTCACTGCCCATCAGGTTGCGCAGCCGTCCCGGGTTGCCCTCGCCGACCAGCACGATCCCGGGGGGGCCGACGACGCGGTGCACGACGTCTTGCTGCTTGTTGAACGCGATCGCGGGATCGGTCCGCCATCCGCGCTTGAGCATGGACAGCGCCGCGGCGGCGGCCCCGGGCCGGCCCTCCATGGCGGCGTACTGCGCCTTCTGCGCGCGCCGGCTGAACACGACCAGCGTCACGAGCAGCCCGATCAGCACGCCGGTCACGATGTCCATGACCAGCCAGGCGGGCGGGAGCAACGACAACAGCGCGGTGCCGACCGCGGCGGCGAACACGAAGACGGCGAGCAGCACCCAGGTGATCTTCGGGTCGGCCTGCTTGGTGACCTGGTAGGCGTAGACGAAGTTCTGGCGGCGGCTCGGCTTGTCTCGTGTCGCGTCGGCCATGACGGTTCTTCGGTCCTTCTTCTTCGAGAGGGGCATGGCTATCGGGCGCCGGGGCCGGCCAGGGCCCGGCGGTCGACGGCCTGGGCGTAGAGGCGTCCGGCACGGTACGACGAGCGCACCAGCGGTCCGGACAGGACGCCGGCGAAGCCGACCTCCTGCGCCTCGGTGGCGAGCTCGACGAACTCCTCCGGACGCACCCACCGCTCGACCGGATGATGCCGCGGGCTGGGCCGCAGGTACTGCGTGAGCGTCACCAGGTCGCAGCCGGCGTCGTGCAGGTCCACGAGCGCCTGCGACACCTCGGCCCGGGTCTCGCCGAGGCCGAGGATCAGGTTGGACTTGGTGACCAGGCCGGCGGCCCGGGCGGCGGTCAGCACGCCCAGGGACCGGTCGTAGCGGAACGCCGGACGGATCCGCCGGAAGATCCGCGGCACCGTCTCCAGGTTGTGCGCGAGCACCTCCGGGCGGGAGTCGAAGACCTCCGCGAGCAGGCCGGGCTCGCCGTTGAAGTCGGGGACCAGGTTCTCCACCCCGGTGCCCGGGTTGAGCGCGTGGATGGCCCGGACCGTCTCGGCGTACAGCCAGGCGCCGCCGTCGGGCAGGTCGTCGCGGGCGACGCCGGTGATCGTCGCGTAGCGCAGGCCCATCGACCGGACCGACTCCGCCACCCGCCGAGGCTCGTCGCGGTCCAGCGCGGCCGGCCTGCCGGTGTCGATCTGGCAGAAGTCGCAGCGGCGGGTGCACTGGTCGCCGCCGATCAGGAAGGTGGCCTCGCGGTCCTCCCAGCACTCGTAGATGTTCGGGCAGCCGGCCTCCTGGCAGACCGTGTGCAGGCCCTCCTCCTGGACCAGCCGCTGCAGCGCGGTGTACTCCGGCCCCATCCGCGCCCGGGTCTTGATCCACGGGGGCTTGCGCTCGATGGGGGTGCTCGCGTTGCGGACCTCGAGCCGCAGCAGCCGGCGACCCTGCGGGTCGGAGGGGTGGGGGTGGCTCACGCCGGTCATCGTACGCCGGGCGACGAGACGGTCCCTGGCCCTGCTCGGGCTCCGGCTCAGGAGACGTCGCGCCGGCGGAACGCCGCCAGCGAGACCACGACGGCGACCAGCAGCAGGACGGCGAGGTACGTCGCCGCGAAGGGCAGGCCGAGCTGGTAGTAGGGGTCGCACTCGCGGCCCGGCCGGCACGGTGAGTCGTCGAACACCTCGCGCCCGTTCTGCACCCAGGCGACCACGTCGTTGGACAGCGCCCAGCGGCTGATCCGGTCGACCGGCAGCGTCGCGGCCAGGCCCTCGCCCACGGCGGCGTACCCGAACAGCAGGGCCAGCGTGGCCACCGTGTTGCGGAACAGCATGGTCAGCGCGTAGGACCCCAGGGCGGACGCCGCGGCCAGCGCCACCCCGCGCGCCGCGAGCAGCCAGGCATCACGGGTGACCGCACCCGGAACCGCGACGTCGCGTACCGACGCGGCCACCAGCAGGACCGCCCAGAAGCAGCCCAGCACGACCGCGGTGGCCACGGCCACGCCGAGGACGACGGCCGCCGCCTTGGCCACCCAGACCCGCACCCGCCGCGGCTCGAAGAGGAGCTGGCCGGCGACGGAGCCGCTGGCCCAGTCCGCGCCGGCGAACGTCGCCCCGACGACCAGCGCGACCCCGGCCATGAGCAACGCGACGACCGTGCCGCTGGTCCGGACCTCCTCGGCGATGTCCAGCGGGGCGCGGGCGAGGAACCAGCTGGCGTCGGCCTCCTCCAGGACGCATCGGTCCCCCGAGCCGCCGACCACGGCGCCCGGGTCGTCCAGGCAGCTCTGGTAGTCCGCGCGGAGCTGCTGGTTCATGCTGGCGGCCTGCCGCTCGGCGTCGGCCCGCTCGGCGGCGCTGGCGGGCCGGCTGCCGTGGACGGCGGAGAAGGCGACCACGGCGGACAGCAGGGCACCCAGCAGCAGGGTGAGCACGACGGCGCGACGCCGCCGGAACCGGGTCAGCTCGACCGCGAGCAGCCTCATCCGCCCGGGTCCTCCTCGGGCGCGGGCGCCGGGTCCGGGAGTCCCTCGGACCGGGTCAGGTCGAGGAAGACCGACTCCAGGTCGGGCCGGTCGGCGACCAGCCCGCGCAGGTAGATGCCCGCGGCGGCCAGCACCGCGGTGACCCGGGCCGGGTCGGCCACCGCCTCGACGTACACCTGGTCGGGTCCCCGTCCGGGGTCGGCGGCGGCGCGGAGCCCCGCCGTTCTCAGCACGCGTGCCGCGGCGTCCGGGTCCGTGACGGTGACCCGGGCCCCGGCCGGCCGGTCGCGGCCGACCAGGTCGTCGACGCGTCCGGACGCCAGCAGCCGCCCCCGCCCGATGATCGACACCGAGTCGCAGACCTGCTGCACCTCGGCGAGGATGTGCGAGCTGAGCAGCACCGTCACGCCGGACCCGCCGAGGGTGCGGACCAGGTCGCGGATGTCCCGGATGCCGGCCGGGTCCAGGCCGTTGGTCGGCTCGTCGAGGACCATCAGCGCCGGGTCCTTCAACAGGGTCGCGGCGATCGCCAGGCGCTGCCGCATGCCCAAGGAGTAGGTGCGAAACCGCTCCCTCTCGTGTCCCTGCAGCCCCACCCGGGCCATCGCCTCGCCGACCCGGCGCGGGCCCACCCCGATGGTCCGGGCCAGCAGAGCCAGGTTCGTCCGCCCGCTGAACGACGGGGCGAACTTGGGCTGCTCGACCACCGCGCCGACCCGGCGGACGACGGCGGGCAGCCGGTCGGGCACCGGCTCCCCGAGCATCCACATCTCGCCGCCGCTCGGCCTGGCCAGGCCCAGCAGCATTCGGATCGTGGTCGTCTTGCCCGACCCGTTGGGCCCGAGGAAGCCGTGCACGCCGCCGGCCGGGACGGCGAGGTCCAGGCCGTCGACCGCGACCACCCGGCGGCCGCGGCGGCCCCGGAACTCCTTGCGCAGCCCGGTGGTGGACACCACGAGGTCGGTCATGGCGGGTCGGTCACCCCAGGCCCCCGTCGGTCATGGCGACCACCCTGCCGGACCGGTGGCTCAGGTCAGCGGACCCCGCACCGGGACACGCAGGCCCGGTCCGTGCCGCCCTGGGCTGGTGCCCGGGCCTCCCGGCGGGCCTGCCGGGCCGACCGGGGCCGGTCGGGCGGGGTCGGGTCGGGGGGCGTAGTCGGGGGTGCGCTGGTACGGCGCCCAGGCCAGCAGCTCGGTGAGGTGCCGCTGAACGACGGGTGCGACCTGGGGCACCGTCACGTCGCGGCCCAGCTCGGCGCTGAGCGAGGTCACGCCGGCGTCGGCGATGCCGCACGGGACGAACCGGTCGTACCAGGCCAGGTCCACGTCGCAGTTCAGCGCGAACCCGTGCATGGTCACCCCGCGCGCCACCCGGATGCCGATCGCGGCGACCTTGCGCTCCGGACGTTGGCCGTCGGCGGCCAGCCAGACGCCGCTGCGGCCCGGCACCCGGGCGGTGGCCACGCCCAGCTCGGCGCAGGCGTGGATCAACGCCTCCTCGATCCGGCGGACGTAGTCGACGACGTACACGTGCCGGGGCAGCCGGACCACCGGGTAGCCGACCAGCTGGCCGGGCCCGTGGAAGGTGATCTTGCCGCCACGGTCGACGTCCACCACCGGCGTGCCGTCGACGGGCCGCTCGCGGGCCTCGGTGCGCGTGCCCGCGGTGTAGACCGGGGGATGCTCCAGGAGCAGAACGGTGTCGGGCGCGGTGCCTTCCACCACCTGCCGGTGTAGGCCGCGCTGCAGGTCCCAGGCGTGCCGGTAGGGCACCGCCCGGTCGCCGAACCCGACGACGGAGAACACCGGGCCGGTCACATCAGTGACCCTATCTGCCTGTGGACGACGGCCGCGCCGGAGCCGCCGGTTCCGCCACAGTGGTGCGGTGAGCAGACCTCGCGGCCGCCGGGCGGTCCCCCACGTCACGCTGGCCCTCGCCGTGGTGGCCGGCGCCGTCGCGGCAGCGCTGGCGACCGCGCTGTTCGGCCTCGGCGGCTCGGCCGGCCCGTCGCCGGCCCCGTCGCCGGCCCCGGCGGTCCAGCCGGAGGCACAGCCGTCGGGGCGGACCGCGGCCGTGGCACGCGGGGCCGCCGGGCCGGCGGTGTCGGCCGAGGCGGCGGTGCTGGCGCGCTGGGACGCCCGGCGGGCCACCGCCTACGCCCGCGGCGACCCGCAGCGCCTTCGCGCGCTCTACGTGCGGGGGTCCCCGGCGGCCGTCCGGGACGTCGCGGTGCTGCGGTCCTACCTGGCCCGCGGCCTGCGGGTCCGCGGGCTGCGCATGCAGATGCTGGCCGTGGAGGTCCGGGAGCACCGCCCCGGACGGATCCGCCTGCGCGTCACCGACCGGGCCGTCGGCGCTCGCGCGGTCGGCGCCGGCTGGTCCGGTCCGCTCCCGGCGGACCAGCCGACCAGCCGGCTGGTCACGCTGGTGCGCGGTCAGGGGTCCTGGCAGGTCTCCCGGGTCAGCGGCGCAGCGCCGCGGTGACCCGCTGCTCGAGCGTCGGGTGGCGGAACTCGAACCCCTCGGCCAGCAGCCGCTCCGGCTCGACCCGCCGCGACTCG
>JBIOUF010000297.1:0-2494 GCA_044866695.1 Nocardioidaceae bacterium
CTGCTCGCCGGCGCCGACGTCGTGATGACCGCCTCCGCCCTGCTCCGCCACGGCCCCGGGCACGCCGCCGTGCTGCTGGAGTCGCTGCAGGACTGGATGAAGCGCAAGAGCTTCGACGACCTCGAACCGGTCCGCGGCCGGCTCGCGGTCCCGAAGGACGTCGACCGGACCGCCTACCAGCGGCAGGGGTACGTCGCCGCGCTGCAGCACGGCCGGGCGACGTACGGCGCGCTCACCGACCCGCTCACCTGAGCCGCCCGGCTACAGGACCTGGTTGCAGGAGACCTGGAGCCGCGGTCCGAGGCGCTCTTGGATCTCGACTGCCAGGCGAAGGCCGGCCAGCCGGAAGTCCATCGCCCGCGCGGGGTCGGGTCGGGTCCGCGCTCGTGGCCCCGGGGCGAAACGAGTCGTGTCGAGATCACGCAAGTGCGCGCGCTGCGACGCCTCCCTGAGCCGAGTTGAGGGTTGCAACAGCCCGTTGTGGCGCCGCTCCCGGACCTCCCTGAGGACATTCGACGCGGCAGCGGCGACGACCAGCGCCTCCTGATCGAGCCGTTCAAGCCAGTGACTCGCACAAGTCGCTGGCCCGGCCACGGGTGGGTTGCAGGTCCAGCGTGTCTGCGATGGGATCGTAGGTGTAGTCGGCTCTGCCTGTTGTGTAGATCAGCCCTTCCAGACCACCGCCGCTGAAGAGGTTGTGGCCTGTGCCCCAGCCGACCGTCGTGCCGTCCGCCAGCATCCGCTCATGCAAGGCGCCTCCGAGGTTGATCGTGATCGTCTCGCGCGTCTCGGTGTTCGTAAGCGTCGCACGCATCCCCGGTGCAGTGGCGATCGTGACGGTGCCGTGCTCGATGGTCTTGCTTCTTCCTGTGACCGTGACTGCCACGGGGAATGCGCATGTCCCCTCCACCAGGACATCGAAGCCGCCGGGCTCCGGGGGAGCGGCCGTGGCGGCGCTCGGACCGACAACCGTCACCGCAGCCACAGCCACAGCCACAGCCATGGATGTGAGCGTCGGGGTTCTCATACGTGTTCTCCCTGCTTCTTCGGAGGCCTGAGCCCCCGTATGTCACTGACGGCGCCAGCGTTCGGGAAACGCCCGGCCGCGCAACGATGCACGCGTCATGACCACAAGCGCAAGCAGGCGGCCCTGCCCCCTGATGTAGGGCGGTCGCCCACTCTAGACAGCGGCGGACTTCCGCTGGCACCGTATCCCAACCGGCCACCGACCCTTGGGAGCGTCGAATGCAGCGCAGGACCCGCGTAGCACTGATCGCGGCAGCGGCCATGTCCGCCGTCGCGGCGCCTTCCGCAGCCTCGGCTGACGGGCCGGTGCCGCGTGGGCCTGTCGGTGGATGCGGTCAGGGATTCGAGGTGGTGACTCAGGAGGAGGCTGCGGCCATCTCTCCCGGAGCAGGTGCGGCCGCCCTCGAGGTTGACGTCAACGACGACGGGAGCGTCTGCATCAAGTTCCTCGATCGGCGTCCGGTTGGCGGTGGCACCATGGTTGACAATGTGGCGGTCGGGCGCGCATGAGCGTTGGCGAGGAACGCCCTCGGGGTAGCGGTACCGGCCCCTCGGGAGGGCGTTCGCGTCGCCCGGCGTCCGGCTGACGCGGGCGGCGACGGTCGACCCGCTGCCCCTACCGTTGGCGGCCGGAGGGCTGAGACTGCCGCCGGCGGCTACACGACCTGGCTGTAGGAGACCCGGAACCGCGGGCCGAGGCGCTCTTGGACCTCAACTGCCATGCGAAGGCCGGTCAGCCGGAAGTCCATCACCTGCGCCGGGTCGCGTGGGTCCGCGCTCGTCGCCCAGGTCTCGTAGCGCCGGTTCCACCGCAGCAGCCGATCGACGAGCTCCGGTGAGAGGCCGAGTGGCGTGCCGTCAAGGCCCAGCCCTCGCCACCAGATCGGGCAGTCCCCGACCTCCGCCTGCACCCGCACCGACTCGGCCGCCATGCCGGACGCACCTCGCTTCGACATCGACCCCAGTATCAGGCGGAGTCACCGCCGTGGCAGGTGTCGCGATCTGCTCACCTGAGCCGGGTGGCTTGTGGCCGATGCCTGCAGCGCCGTACGGCGTGTCGCTGTCGTCCGAGGCCACAACGGCGCATCCGGGCAGGGATCGGCCACAACCCCGCCGACCCCCCGCGCGCGGAGTCTCGAACCGGTGGCGAGGGGCGGGGAGGGTTCGGCGTGAGCGCACCCACACTCCGGGGGGACCATCGTCCCTACTGACCGGTAGGGCGGGTGCGACAGACTGGGGCCACACGGGGAGGACGCCAGGGCCGCCCGCCATGCCAGGCATGTCTTGGGCGCCTCCGGAGAGGGTTCTGGTATGGGCACCCCGATCGCGGCAGGCGACCTCACCTGGCTGCTGATGGACCGGCCGCACAACCTGATGCACGTGCACGGGCTGATGACCTTCGACCGGCTGCCCGACTGGGAGGAGCTCAAGCAGGCGATCTTCGACCGGCTCGTGCTGAAGTACCGCG
>JBIOUF010000298.1:0-12838 GCA_044866695.1 Nocardioidaceae bacterium
CGCACCGACCTCGCCGACCTCATCTTGATCTGCGGCAGACACCACGCCCTCGCCCACACCACCGGCTACCTGATCCGCCGACGACCCGGCGGCCAGTTCCACCTCGAACGGCGCGAGTAGCCAGCGCACCGCCGCAAACCGCGGCCAGGCGTGAAGCGCTACGCCCGACTAGGCTTCCTCGGCAGGGCGTCGAGGGGCGGTAGCTCAGCCGGTTAGAGCAGAGGACTCATAATCCTTGGGTCGTGGGTTCGAGTCCCACCCGCCCTACCCACCTGGATGCGGCCTTGCACTCGCGTTTGTGCAGGTCAGGGCACTATTCGGCCACCATCATTGTGTCCGGGGCCCTGCCGGGTCGGTCTGGTCGTCTACGGATGTTCGCGTCTCAGGCCCATCATCTGCGGAAGTCGGGCGAGGGAGGCCAACCGTGACGCTCACTCACACGACCAGGTGGTCCCATTTTACCCGGTCATCGGCTGCCGAGCCGGGTCAGCCTGTCGAGCTCGGCCTGGGTCCCCAGCACGATCAGCACCGACCCCGACGGAACCACCACCTGGCCGGGGGGATTCGGCTCGAAGGGCTGCCCGGTGCCGCGCCGGATGGCGAGCACGAGGGCGCTCGACCGCTCACCACGCGCGAGCGCGCCCACGGACTGCCCATCGAGCGACGAACCGTCTTGGACGTGAACCTCCTGGATGCGGAAGTCGAGATCCTCGTCGTGCATCACAACGTCGAGGAACTCCGCGACATCCGGTTGCAGCGCGAAGACGGCCATCCGCCGGCCACCGATGCGTTGCGGATTGATCGCGCGGTTGGCGCCGGCTAGCAGCAGCTTCGCCTTGGACTCGGTTGTCCGCGCCCGGGCTATGATCACGAGGTCTGGTCGCATCGCTCGAGCCGACAGGGTGACGTAGACCGTGTCGGCGTCGTTCTCGAGCGCGACAATGAGAGCACGAGCCCGCGCGACGCCCGCGTCGCGGAGCACGCCGTCGTCGGTGACGTCGCCGCAGAGATGGCGGACGCCGGGGCCGAGCTGCCCGAGGTAGGCGCGGTTGTTGTCGACCACCACCACGTGATGACCGGTGGCCACCAGGTACTCGGCTGCCGAGCGTCCGACCCGCCCGCAGCCGCAGATGATCACGTGGCCGTCCATGGCTGCGATGACCCTGTCCATGTGGCGCCTTTCCAGGTGCTCGCGCAAGTGACCTTCGGTGACGGCCTCGAGGATGACACTGAGGCTATAGAGAACCGTGCCGACGCCGAGCAGGATGAGCACGATCGTGAAGACCTGGCCCGCGGCCGTCAGCGGTCGCACCTCCCGGAACCCGACCGTGGCGACGGTGGTGACGGTCTGGTAGAGCGCTTCGAGGAACGTGAACCCGAGCACCAGGTACCCGACGGTCCCGAAGATGGTCACCGCGACCAGGGCGATCAACGCAGACAGGATGCGACGCAGGCTTTCCATGGCACATCAGCAAAGCGCATCTGTGCGACTGCGTGTGGCCGAGCACTGGCCTCGGCGCGGCCGGGTGGCGAGCTCTTCACCGCGCCGGCCGACCCCCCTGCGTTGGAGTCGGATGTCTGGTTCCTTACTAGGGTTGAGCTCTCAGCGGCGTAGGTCATGGAGCATCGTGAGGATGCCCTGGACCAGTGGGTCGGGGTTGATGCTCGGGAGGTCGTGCTGCCCGTCGACGACGATCTGGCGGGAGTGCGGAGTGAGGCCAGCCAGTAGCTCTGGTTCTGCGGGCCGCCGGGGTCGGCCTGGGCGGCACTGAAGACCAGGTGCTCCGGCTTCGGGTGCGCTGGCTGACGTTGGCCGGTGTCGCGACCGTGGCGCTGCTGGTGGCCGGGTGGGTGATGTCGATCGGCTTCCAGGTCTCGTTGGACATCGCGTACGCACCCGTCCTGATCGCCATCGTCGTGCTGGTCCCGGCCGCGGTGGCAGTGGCGATCGTGCGCCACGACCTGTTCGACATCGACCGGCTCCTCAGCGAGTCCACTGCCTGGACGGTCACCTTGGTGGTGTCCGCGGCCATCTTCGGCGTGGTCGTCCTCGGTGTCGGCGACCTGGTCCCACGATCGTCCGGGGTTCATCTGGCGGCTGCCACTTTCGTGACCGCGCTGGGCCTGCTGCCGCTGCACCGATACGTCAGCGTGGCGGTCGCGCGCGTGGTCGACCGCGACCGGTTCGCCGCCGTCGCGCGGTACACGATCTGCAGCCGGACGTCGTCATCGCCGACATCCGGATGCCGCCACGTCTCGAGTCCGATGGCGCCCGCGCAGCCGCGCGCATTCGCCGAGACCAGCCCGACGTGGGCATCCTGCTGCTGTCCCAACACATAGAGCTGCGCGAATGCCTCGACCTGATCGGCACCCCCGGTTTCGGCTACCTGCTCAAGGACCGGGTCCTGCAGCGGGCCCCGGTGTCCGGTCGACCACCCCTGGCAACGCCGCACAGGGCGCTGACACGTTGCCCGAATCGGCGGTCAGTAGGGTTCGGCCACATGGCCGCCCTTCAGCCGATGCCTCGGCTCAGCCTGTCCGATCCGCGGTTCGCGGCGCTTGGAGCGAGCTGGCAGCAGAACCTGGCATTCAGCAAGAAGGAGGGCATGGACTTCGGCTCGCTCATCGACAGGGCGGTCGGTGAAGCTCTGGCCGTCATGCTCGGCGGCATCCCCGTCGTGGTCCCGAACGGCAACGCGCTGCAGCCCTCGCAGCCTGACTGCGTCGAGGTCGGGCCCGTTCGTATCGTCGGTGGCGTCCGGCCGCAGAACTTCGATGTCGGATACCGACCCGACGGCGTGAGAGTCGCCTTCGACAGCAAGACGCTCAACGATGACAAGAGCGTGGGCAAGAACTGGCAGAACATGGTCAACGACCTTGCCACCGAAGCCACGACGGTTCACAGCCGCTTCCCGAGCGCGGTGGTGGGCTTCATCGTGGCGATGCCCAAGCCGTGTCTCCCCGCTGGACCTCGGACGAACGCGATCGTCGGGACGTTGACCCGGCTCGGGGGTCGCATGTTGGTCGACGAGCCAGCGCACCGCGCCGAGGCCATGAGCCTGGTCGCTTGGGATCCGGCCACGGGTCGGATCGACACGGCCCTGCCCGATCTTCACAGCCCGCTCCGTGTCGAGCGCTTCAGCGACGACCTGGCGCGCGCCTACCAGGAGCGCTTCCAGGGGCTTCCTCCGCACGCGACCTGACCACCCGACCGACGGCCCGAGACGCGCCTGTGGAGGGTCACTCGAATCGTCGACGACGACGCCGATACTTGCCGCTATGAAGACGTTCTCAGCGAAGGCAGCCGTGTCGGCGGACAAGATCCGCGGCGGCTACTACACGCCGCCGCCCGTCGCGCGGTTCCTCGCTGAGTGGGCTGCCGAGGCTGGCCCGAAGCTGTTGGAGCCGTCGTGCGGCGACGGCCGCATCCTCCGTGAGCTGGCCTCGGTCAGCGGGGAGGTGCAGGGCGTGGAGCTCGTGCCCGAGGAGGCGGAGAAGGCTCGGGTGTTCGCACCGGTCGCCAACGAGAGCCTGTTCACGTGGATGCCAGCCGGTAGCCGGTCGTGTTGGGACGCGGTCGCCGGGAATCCGCCCTACATCCGGTTCGGCAGCTGGCCAGCCGACCAGCGTGAGCCGGCACTGGACCTGATGAGAGCGGAGGGGCTGAAGGCGAGCAAGCTCACCAACGCCTGGGTGCCGTTCGTCGTTGCCAGCACTGTCGCGGTCCGTCGTGGCGGTCGCGTCGGGCTCGTCATACCTGCGGAGCTCCTGCAGGTCACCTACGCGGCTCAGCTGCGCGACTACCTGCTGCGCCAGTTCAGCGACATCACGCTGGTGACGTTCGAGCGTCTCGTGTTCGAAGGCGTTCTCCAAGAAGTCGTCCTCTTCTGCGGTGTCCGGGGTGACGGTCCGGCGCAGGTGCGCACGGTTCAGCTACCGGACGCGGACGCGCTCGCCGAGGCGAACCTCGACGTGCCCGCCGCTCCCGCCCTGCTTCACGACCAGGAGAAGTGGACCAAGTACTTCCTCGCCCCCAGCCAGATCGAGCTGCTGCGGGAGCTCAAGCAGTCGCCCGATCTGCTCGAGCTTGGCTCGCTCGCCTCGGTGGACGTTGGAATCGTGACTGGTCGCAACAGCTTCTTCACCTTCACCGACGAGGAGGCGAACAGCCTCGGACTGCTGAAGCACTGCGTGCCGCTCATCTCGCGAAGCGCACAGCTCACCGGTGCCGTCTACGACGATGACTGCCGCTGTGCGGACCTAGCCAGCAACCACCGGACATGGCTACTCAACGCGCCCGGCGAGCTCGAGGACCCAGCGCTGCGGCGTCACGTCGAGCTTGGCGAGGCCGCTGAGGTGCACCTTGGCTACAAGTGCTCGATTCGCAACCCGTGGTGGCGTACGCCGTCGATGTGGACCCCCGATCTGTTCATGCTTCGCCAGATCCACCTGGCTCCGCGCTTGACTGTGAACCAGGCTGGCGCGACGAGCACGGACACGGTGCACCGGGTCCGCGTGGAGGACGGCGTGGACCCGCTAGGACTCGCGACAGCGTTCACCAACAGTGCGACGTTCGCCTTCGCGGAGATCATGGGGCGCAGCTACGGCGGCGGCATCCTCGAGCTCGAGCCGCGAGAGGCGGAGCTACTGCCCGTTGCCTCACCAAGCCTCGTGCCGCCTCAGCTTGCTGCCGACGTCGACCTGCTGCTCAAGGCAAGCGAGGTCGAGAAGGCTCTCGACCTCGTGGATCGAAACCTCCTCGTGGAGCGGCTCGGGTGGTCGAGCGAGCTGGTCGCTTCCTGTCGCGATGCTTGGGCGGCTCTCCGGGACCGTCGCACTCGCCGCGGTCGCGGCTGACCCGGCCGGGCGTCCACGACCTGGCCCAGGCACGCGGAACGGTCCCGCACGGCAGCGCCCCCCTCACACCACGAGCGTGCCCTCGGCGGCGGTGCGGGTCGCGTAGGCGGCGGCGAGCCTCGCGGTGCACGGCCCTGGTCGACCGGCGCCGATGGTGCGCCCGTCGACGGCCAGGACCGGGGTGACACCGCCCATCGTGCCGGTGACGAACGCCTCGTCGGCGGCATAGACCTGGGCCAGGGAGAAGTCGCCGACCTCCACCGGGATGCCGGACGCCGCGCAGCTCTCGAGGATGGTCTGGCGGGTGATGCCCTCCGGACAGGACCGGGTGGTGGAGGTGCGGACGACGTCGTCCTGGACGTGGAAGACGTGGGTGGCGTTGGTCTCCGCGACGAACCCGGTGTCGTCGAGCATCAGCGCGTCGTCGGCGCCCGCGGCGTTGGCCTCGATCTTGGCGAGGATCGAGGTGAGCAGGTTGGCGTGGTGGATCTTCGGGTCGAGCGAGTCCGGACGGTGGCGACGCACCGAGGAGGTGACCAGCGAGATCCCGCTGTCGGCATACACCGGGGGCTTGAACTCGGCGAGCACGATGAGGGTGGGCCCGGACTGGTTGAGGCGGGGGTCCATGCCGCTGGTGATCTTCACACCGCGGGTGAGGGTGAGCCGGATGTGCACGCCGTCGGTCATCGAGTTCGCGGCCAGGACGGCCCGGACCCGCTCGGTGATCTCCTGGTCGGGCGGGACCGACGCGAAGGCCAGCGCCATGGCCGAGCGCCGCAGTCGCGCCAGGTGCTCGGTGAGCTTGAAGATCCGCCCGCCGTGCAGCCGCAGCCCCTCCCAGACCGCGTCGCCGCCCTGGACGACCGAGTCGAACGGGCTGACGCCGGCGGCATCCCGGTGGACCAGCCGGTCGTCGATCCCGACGACCAGGTCGCGGTTGCGCTCGTCGAAGGTCTGCAGCATCAGGGCTCCTGGGCGGAGTTCGGGGGCGAGAGGCGGTACGGCGCCAGCGCGTCGTAGTACCGACGGCACTGCTCCAGCAGGGGTGCGAGCCGGTCCGGCAGCGAGTCGCCCGACCCGGGGGAGTAGCGCGCGAAGCCGGTCGAGGCCTCGACGCCGGCGTACCAGTGGCGCGCCCAGACCCCGTCGGTGTCGCGCGGTCCGGGCGGCCAGGACAGCATCGCCTCGTGGAAGCCGATCCCGAGCGCGTCGCAGAGCAGCGTGAGCGTCCCCCGCGGATCGCGCAGGACGTCGGCCGCGTCGACGACTGGCCCGCCGAAGGTCTCGAACAGCTCCAGCTGCTGTGGGAGACCGAGGTCCGCCAAGGTCGGCTCGCCGCGAACCTTGGCGTACGACGTGAGCACCCGCTCGGGATCGCGGACCAGGAAACCATGGCGTAGCGAGGACAGTGGCGCACGCGGGAACGTCGGAAGCAGGTGGTGGGACATGTGCTTCTGGTACTGCACCGGCGTCCCCACCGGCCCGCCGGCGAGCTCGGCAAGCACCACGGAGGGGTCCGCCGGCTGGGACGCGATGACCTCGGCTCGACCGGGGTGGTCCAGTCCCGTCGCGACGAGGTACGCCGCATACAGCGGTTCGTCGACCACCGAGCAGTCGGGGCGGTTCTCGAAGCTGCGCAGCAGGGCCGTGGAGAGGTTGCGGGGGCCGGACCACATCGCGATCCGCACTGCTCCCCGCACGTCCGCACTCATCGGCAGCAGTCTGCCTCGTTCCCGGTGTCGCGGCAGCAGCCCCGCCGGCAGGCTCGATGCGCGGGGTGGGCGCAGTGCGGCCCTGCCCCCTTGGTCGGCCACGGGCTGCCGGGTCCGCGCGAGGCCTGCCAGGGCCGGCCGACTGATGCTGACGCCATGCTGAGGCTGGTCGGACAAGGTGTCCCAGGCGTCGCAGAGGGCGGCGCACTGATGCGGGTCGCCCGACCCGCCAAGACACAGGGGGAACACATGTTTCGATCCAAGAAGGCGCTCGCGGTGACGGCGATGGTCGCGGCAGGCCTGCCGCTGGCGATGGCCGTCCCGGCGAACGCGACGGTGACCAGCAGCGGGTGCACGGTCACGCCGCTCGCTCCGGAGTTCCACAACCAGTGGACCTCGGCCGGGGACAAGCGGATCCAGTACAAGGTCCAGGTGACCTGCAGCGCGGGACGCTCGGTCTCGGTCACGCAGGAGCGGTGGGAGGCGGACACGACCAGTGCCGACGACTACATCGGCACCAGCACGCTGACCAACGACTTCACCTCGGCGGGCGGCACCGTGACTCGCACGGTGACGGCCACGCTGCCGGACGCCGACCCGTGGGGCGACGACAACGAGGAGATGTACCAGCGGGTGCGCTTCACCGTGACCAGCGTCGGGAACCCTCCGGTCGTCTCGGCAGTGACGTCCTGGGACTACAGCCCGACCAGGACGTTCCACCTCTGATCCACCCCGGGGCGGAGGTGTCGGCGCGCTGCCGGCACCTCCGTCGGCCGTTCACGCCCTGGTGCGCCGGGGTCGTCGCGGGAGAACACCTCGGCGCCGAACACCCGGACGCCTACCTGCGCCTCGTCCGGCAGCCGGTCCACGACCTGGTCGAGCGCGGACTTCGCGGCATCGATCTTCGTGCCGCCGCCGGCCGCGGGCTCCTTCATCGAGCCGGACGAGTCCAGCACCAGCACGAGGCGGTCGGCCGGTGCGTCTGCCGCCGACGCCGCCGACGCCTCCGGCACCTGCGCCGCCGCAGGCGCCAGGCCTGCCGCGCTCGCCAGGAGGGTCACGAGGAGGCAGAGTCTGAGCATCCGAGCAGGCTAGACGCCGGGCCGACCGCCGGTGCGGGCGGCCGGCGCACGGGGACTCGCCCTTGCCTCGGGCGCTCGGGCCCACGCAATCCAGCAGATCGCGACGAGGAGGTCGGCGTGCTCCGGACCCTGTGGTTGGCGGCGGGGCGACCGTCGCCGACCTAGTCGTCGAAGCCCTCGGCGGCCGAGTCCCGGAGCACGAGGCGCTCGGCGCGAGCTGAGCACCTCGACGCGCCGGCGGTCCCGGACCGGCTCACGGTCCGGGGACACGCGCCGCGACGACATGGCAGCGGAACGGCGCCTCGAGCCGGCCGTCCGCCTCCGTGAACGGCGCCCACACGACCCGCGCGCGCCGGCGCAGCTCGGCGTAGGTCTCCGGGTCCAGGCGCTCGGCGAGCGGCGTGCTCTCGACCTCCGTCGTCACCGCGGCGTCGACCGTCGCGGCGCCGTACGTGCCGGTGACCGTCCGCGCGCCGGTGACGACGGCGCCCGCGGACTCCAGCAGGGCGGTCAGCCCGGCCAGGTCACCGCAGGCGAAGTACGTCGTCAGCAGCGACGCCGCCTCCGGCCCAGCCAGCTCGGCCGCCATCTCGACGAACGGCCGGAACGCCGCCTGCTCCTCCAGCGCGGCGGGCACCAGCACGGCGACCGTGCCTGCCGCGACCCGAGCCATCTCCGCGACGGCGGCACCTCGGTCCGGCAGGAACATCAGCGCCATCTGGCACAGCACCACGTCGAAGGAGCCGTCGGGGAAGGGCAGCGACGTGGCATCCGCCTGGCGCCACTCGATGTCGCCGCGCACCCGGCGGGCGACGGTGAGCATCGCCTCGTTGAGGTCCGCGCCGACCACCCGTCCCTGGGCTCCGACCAGGTCCGCGGCGGTCCGGGCGACCACACCGGTGCCGCACGCGACGTCCAGCACAGAGGCGCCCGGCGCCACCCCGGCCAGGTCGCACAGGATGGGCGCCCACTGAGCGAAGAAGGCGGGCACGAACGCCGACTCGTAGAGCTCGGCCGCCTCGACCGGGATCTGGAAGGCTTCTGCTGGTCCGGCCGGTCCGGCCGGCCCCGGCCTGCTGCTGGTCGCGCTGCTCGTCGTGCTGGCCCTGGACGTCATGGTCCGAGCGTGCCGCCCGGGCGCCCGGGGAAGCATCGGTCAGCTGACCCATTCGTTGCGGGCGACGCCACTATCGGCGCGGGTGCGGCTGCGGCTCCGCCAGGGTGGTTGCGGCGTACGCCGCCGCCTCGGCCCGGTTGCGCAGCGACAGCTTGGCCAAGATGCTGCTCACGTGGTGCCCGGCGGTCCTGCGGCTGATGTGCAGGCGCTGCGCGATCTCCGGGTTGGACAGCCCCTGGCCGAGCAGCCTGACCACCTGCTGCTCCCGGTCGGTCAGCACGCCGGCCCGCTTCGCGCCCGTGCGGGGTACGACGCCCATGGTCCGCAGGAACGCCGCGACCCGGTCGGCCTCGACGGCTGCGCCGAGCTCCTCGAACGCCGACAGCGCCAGTCGGGCCCCCTCCACCGCCGGTACGGGGTCGGCACCGGCGAGCGTGGCGGCGAGCTCGAAGCGGGCGCGCGCCGCCTCGTAGGGCATCCCGGCACCCGACCAGCCGGCCACCGCGCGCTCGAGGCCCTCGGCCGCCCCGGCCGTGTCCCCCCGGGCCCGGGCGACCCGTCCGCGCGCCGCCGCCGCCAGGGCGTCCAGACGCTGGTTGGGTGGAGCCGTCGCGACCGCGGCCAACCGCCGCGCGGCCCTTCCGGCGGCGTCGAGGTCGTGGTCGGCCAGCCGCGCGTCCACGAGCTGGTCCAGCGCGGAGGCGAGATGGAGCCGATGCCGGGACAGGCGGCGCCACCGGCGTTCCAGGAGCCGGCGCGCTCCCGCCCCGTCGCCTTTGGCCAGCCGGAGGGCCGATACGGCCAGCGTCTGTTCCGCCTCGGCGTCGGCGGTGCCGCCCGCCTCGGTGAGCAGCCGTTCGGCGTCCTCCAGCCGGCCCTGCCGCACGCGCAGCGTCGCCAGCCGGGTCAGCGACCGGCGGTGCAGGGCGGGCAACCTGCCCGCGGTGAGGCGGACCCCGGTGCCAAGCTCGCGCTCCGCGTCCGCCCACCGGCCCAGCGAGGTCAGCACACTGCCGTAGTAGACCCGGCATTCGGCGTGCAGGAACGGGCATCCGTAGCGCTCGACGAACCCGTCCGCGACCCGGCACCACTGCTCGGCGCGCTCGAAGTCACCGGCCAGCTCGCAGGCGTTGAGCATGTCGCAGCAGGTGTACACCACCGTGTCCAGGCTGGTCGCCTCGCCGGCCAGCGCGGCCGCCATCGCCTCGTCGAGCAGCGCCAGGCCGGCATCCTCGTCACCGCGGCCCACCCGGATCAGGCCCAGCTGGGAGGAGGCGGTGAGCTCGAGGTCGACGTCGCCGGTGTCCCGGGCGAGGCCGAGGGCGCGCCGGGTGAGCTCCTCGGCGAGGGGGAGGTCGGCCATCCGGTAGGCCCGGGTCACCCACACCCATCCGTGGCGGACACCCGGCGCGGTGCCCCAGAGCAGCCGCTCCGCGCGGCCGGTCCAGCCGTTGGCCGCGGCGGCGTTGCCGAAGTCGGCCTTGTAGGTGACGGCCAGCCGGACGGCGCAGTCCACGGCGCCGGCGGTCGCACCGGCCCGCCGGAACAGGGTGTACGCGCGGGTGCACCGCTCCACGCTGGCCTTGCTCTCGCCCAGCCACCACAGCGCGGTCGCCAGCCCGAGGCAGGCCTCGGCCGTCTCGCCTTCGGCGATCGAGGCCTCGAAGGCGGCACGCGCCTCCTCCCAGCGACCGGCCGCGAGCGCGGCGGTGCCGGCCGGAGCGGGATCGGGCGCGGCCATGGTGCCGCCATTCTGGCAACACCGCAGGTCGGGTGGCAGCGCTCGACGCCGGCGGCGCCGCGATGGCCGTGGGGCACGGGGACCAGGTCGCGTCGGAGGAGGGAATCCCGCGCCTCCTCTCGGCCATGAATGCGGATTCGGACCGGCCCGTGGTCTAGTCATTGTCTGCCGATGGCAGGAATAGCCGAGCAATAGCAAAGCGGCACCGGCTGACGTCTGTGCCGGTCGCCGGTCCCGCGCCGGGCGCGTCCCAGCATGCCGGTGAAGCCGCAGGTGAGAGCACCTGTCGGGGGAGGGCGACCCGCCCTGGTCCAGCCCGGCGGGACTCTTTACCGTCGTAGCCGTGCTGCGGGTCAAATCGGGCACTTGCGGCCATGGCGAGCAACTCAGTGCGCGCCGCAGTATGCGGATGACGCCTCGGTCGACTTCGTAAAGAAAGCGCGGTATTCGAGGCGGCTCGCTGCTTCCTGATGATCCTGATCACACGCAGGGGCCGGCCAAGGGGGGCCGGTTCCGAGTGACCCGGAGGGGGTTAGTCCATGAGGAGTGTTCGCAGGGGGGCCGCGCTCGCAGCGGCCGGAGCGCTCATGACGGGCGGGTTCTTGGCGGCTACGGTCGTCCCCGCTCACGCCGACAACACGGCGGTGTCCATCGAGAAGTCCGCGAAGCTGTCGGCCTCGAAGAAGATCGTCAACGTCAAGGCGACGGTGGTGTGCTCCGACGAGACCACCTCGGCGTTCATGACGGCCCAGGTGCAGCAGACCAACCCCGCCGGTGGCACGCAGGTCGCCACCAGCGCGGTGATCTCGCTCGGCGCGATCGAGTGCACCGGTGACGAGGAGCAGGTCACCATCCCGGTCCGCCGGCCCACCGGCGGCTACAACTGGCGGGCCGGCGAGGCGGCCGTGCGGAACGTGGTCTTCACGACCAGCGACCCGAGCGGCACCTACACCGCCTTCCTCAAGGCCCGGACCGTCAAGGTCTCCTGACCGACGCCGGCGTCGACGAACGAGAACGGCGGCCCACTCCACGCACCCTGGGGTGGGCCGCCGTCCGCACGAGGAGGGGGACCATGAACAGAGTAGTAACCACGCTGGTCGGCATCGCGCTGGTCGCCGGGATGAGCCCGGTCGCCGGGATGAGCATGGCCGCCGGCGCTCCGGCGGCGCAGGCCCGGCGCGCGGCGCCACCACCGAGGCCCACGATCACCGCCTCGACGGCGGCACCGGTCGTCGGCAAGGCGTTCCGGCTCACCGGACGGGCCGGGGGCACGCGGCCCGGCCGGATCGTCCTGCAGCGCAAGGCGAGCGCGCACGGCCGCTGGTCGGCGGTGGCCTCGAGGCAGCTCACCGGTTCCACCCGCAGGGCGACCTGGACGCGCCGCGAGCCCGTCGTCCGGACGGTCTGGTACCGCACCAGGCTCGGCGCCCGGCACTCGCAGGCGGTGCGGATCACGGTCCGCAGGCCGCCCCCGCCGCCGACGACGTTCATCATGTCCGCCGGTCGCACGGACGGCGGCGACATCTTCGTCGGCGAGGTGTACTCCGTGGGCGGGGAGCTCACCAAGGGCGCGGCCGGCGTGGGCGGCGTCTCGTTCGCCGTGGAGCGTCGCCTCGGCATCAGTGGCCCCTGGCAGTCGCTCGGGTCGTACACGACCGACGACAGCGGCGCGTTCAGCCTCTCCGACTCCAGCGCCGAGCGCGGCATGGTGTACTACCGCGCCACGGGGGGAGGCAGGTCGGGCATGACGGCGATGCCGGTCTTCGACATGGTCTCCATGCCGGCCGTCACGGGGGCCACGCTGAAGATGAGCTTCAAGCCCACGACGTGCAACGCGACGCTCGGCGGCGACGACAGCGCGGTCACCATCGGGCTGCGCGAGAAGACCGGGTGCGCCACCAAGGCCGGCGACTACGTCGACCTGCGCTGGAACCCGCCGGGGATCTGCGCGCCGGTGCGGCTGGACGACTTCTCGTTGACCGGTGAGTCCTCGCCGTCCGCCGAGGAGGTGCGGGTGCAGGTCTACCTGGACGGCAACCCGATCTACCCCGAGCAGTGGCGCCGGGTGCAGCGCGGCTCCAGCACCGGGTCGTTCAGCACGGGCTCCAACGAGTTCGACGAGCTCGGCATCCGGATGACCGTCTCGGAGGGCTCCGGCGACTTCGTCGGCGAGATCGCGAACGCGGAGGCCCAGTGCCTGTGACCCGGGGCCTGTGACCCCCGCCGGCGGCCCGAGGAGCGAGGCTGCGAGCCCGTCTCGAAACCAGTCTCGAAACCACTGGCGCGCGTACGAACGACGACGCCGGCCCACCCCCGAGAGGTGGGCCGG
>JBIOUF010000299.1:0-6861 GCA_044866695.1 Nocardioidaceae bacterium
AGCCGGGCCACGAAGGGCTGCACGATGTCGATGCCCTGCAGGCGGTCGATGCGGATCCGCCGGGACTGGCGGGACACGACACCGGTGTCAACGCGGAGCTCGTCGCCGTCGATCCAGTACTTCGTACGCCACCACGACGCGATGCCCCACGCGACGCCGACCAGCAGCGCACCGAGCACGAGCGCACCGGTCGGGCCGATCACGTCGCCGTCGAGCAGCTCCTGCCAGGTCCCGCCGATGGCAGCGACGAACAGGATCGGGCCGCGCGCGACCGGGGTCAGCGGCGAGAGCCTGCGGAACGGCTTGTCCCCCGCCGGTGCGGCCACCGGGTCGGTCACAGACCGGCCGCCTGGGACTGACCCAGAGCGGTGAGCCGGTCGCGCAGGCGGGCCGCCTCCCCGGCGGGCAGGCCGGGGACCACCGCGCTGGTCCCGGGGCTGGCGGTGTGCAGGTGCACCTTCGCGATGCCGAAGAGCTGGTCCAGCGGGCCGGCGTTGACGTCGACGTACTGCATCCGCCCGTAGGGCACCACGACCAGCCTGCGGAACATCACGCCGTGCCGGATGTAGAGGTCCTCGTCCCGCTCGGCGTACCCCCACGACCCGACGTTGCGGCCCACCACCCACCAGCCCCAGGCGCCGCCCCCGGCGGCGAGGGCAAGCCCCGCCGGCCAGGCCCACCCGGGCAGCCCCCACAGCAGCTGGACCACGCCGAGGAGGACCAGCCCCAGCACCGCCGTTCCCGTCACGAGAAGCCGCCGTAGCACGGCGAGCCTGGGCGACACGCCGGTCCAGGCGCCCTCGGGTGCGGCGAAGAGGTCGGCCACATGCCGAGCCTACGATGACCGACGTGGCCGACCAGATCACCGTGGGTGTCGGCGCCGGGGCCGCCGGGTTCGGATACGAGCGCGGCGGGAACCCGGCGCTGGCCACCGAGGACATGGTTCTCAACATCGGCCCACAACACCCGGCCACCCACGGCGTGCTCCGGCTCCGCCTCACGCTGGACGGGGAGCGGATCGTCACCTGTGAGCCCGTGGTCGGCTACATGCACCGCGGGGTCGAGAAGCTGTTCGAGGTCCGGGACTACCGGCAGGTCATCGTCCTGGCCAACCGGCACGACTGGCTGTCGGCGTTCTCCAACGAGCTCGGCGTGGTGCTCGCGGTGGAGCGCATGCTCGGCATGGAGGTGCCGGTCCGGGCGACCTGGGTGCGCACGCTGCTGGCCGAGCTCAACCGGGTGCTGAACCACCTGATGTTCCTGGGCTCCTACCCGATCGAGCTGGGCGCCATCACCCCGATGTTCTACGCCTTCCGCGAGCGCGAGGCGATCCAGGCGGTGATGGAGGAGCTGTCCGGCGGCCGGATGCACTACATGTTCAACCGGGTCGGCGGGGTCAAGGAGGACCTGCCGGCGGGCTGGCTCGGTCGCGCCACCGCGGCCGTCGCAGCAGTCCGGGCCCGGCTGCCGCAGATCGAGGACCTGCTGCTCGGCAACGAGATCTTCCGGGCCAGGACTCGCGGCGTCGGACGGCTCGCGCCGGAGCTGGTGGAGGCGTACGGCGTGAGCGGCCCGATCGCCCGGGCCTCCGGAGTCGACTTCGACCTGCGCCGCGACGAGCCGTACCTCGCCTACCCCGACCTGCTGTCCGACGGGGTGCTCCGGGTGGTCACCGGCGGCGAGGGGGACTGCTACGAGCGGTTCCTGATGCTAGTGCGACAGGTGCGGGTCTCCCTCGACCTCGCCGACGCCTGCCTGGACCGGCTCAGGGCCCTTCCGCCCGGCCCGGTCGGCCAGCGGCTGCCGAAGATCCTCAAGGCGCCCGAGGGCGCGACGTACGCGTGGACGGAGAACCCGCTCGGGATCAACGGCTACTACCTGGTGTCCCGGGGGGAGAAGACGCCGTGGCGGCTGAAGCTGCGCAGCGCCAGCTTCAACAACATCGCGGTGCTGCCGGAGGTGGTCACCGGCTGCGTCGTCGCCGACCTGGTCGCCATCCTGGGGTCGATGTTCTTCGTCGTCGGTGACGTCGACAAATGACGGAGGCGAACGGAGCCAAGGCGCGTCACCTCGATCCTGTTGCCCGGTCCACTGGGCGGCTGAGCCTCAGCTGCCTCGTCGCAGCCGCCGGACCGCGCGTGCGCCGAGGGCACCCGCGAGCTCGCGCGCGGAGGCGTTCTCGAGGGCGGTCGACGGCTGCCCGCGGCGCTGCAGGCGACGCAGCCGCCGTTGGGCTCGGCGCGACATCCGCAGACTGACCGAGATCACTCCGTCGAGCGCCGCCACGACCGTCTCGAGGTCGATCTCCGCCACCTCTGGGGGCGAGATCGGGGCGGGGTGCCAGGGGCCGGCGGACAACGACGCGGGGTCGCCGACGACCCGGGCTCCGGAGTTCCTGACCGCACGTTCCTGGTGGCGAGCCAGCTCCTCGACGCGGCTCACCGCCCAGCCGGGGAGCGTCGGACCCGAGGTGTGCCCAGGCGGCCGGGGGTGGGAGATCAGGGCGGTGACGACCCCGCCCTGGACCAGCCGGGCGTACAGCTCGCCGGGAAGGTCGCGTTCGCGCAGCGCCACGTTCAGACGGCGTAGCATCTCGGCTTCCTGCAGGCTCAGCGACCGGTTGCTGGCCCGGTCCACCAGGCGGAGCGTCCCGTCGGGCAGCCCGAGCAGCTGTTCGAAGGTCGCCGGCAAAGTCGCGCGGCTCTCCTCGTCGGCCACGACCAGCGTCATGTTCTCCCGGCCCACGACCGAGCCCCATCGTTCGGTCACCTTCTCGACGTCCTGGAAGGACCACATGTGACGCCAGGACCAGTCGTCGGACCGCTCCGCCAGGACCACCTCCAGCCACCGCTCGTAGCTGCGGGCCTCCCGGGCCTTGACCCGCTCCTGCCAGTGGGAGGGGATGACCCGGTCCAGCCTGCGGACGACCAGTACGACGTGCGGCCGCGAGCCGCCGATCCCGGAGACGACGGCGCGGACCTGGTCCGCGGTCGCCCGCGCGAAGTCCTCGTTGCTGACCACCACGCGCTCCGCGCGCGCCTCGCGTACCTCGGCGACGAGGGCGTGCCAGGCATCCATCCGGGGCGTCGGGCGACCGACCGCCGCGCGTCCCCCCACGACCGCCCACCCGGCCTCCTGGGCACGCACCTGCCCCAGGCTTGCGTAGTAGACGCCGTGGCGGCGCAGCTCCCCGGCCGCGGTGTACATCGCGAACTGCAGAGCGGTGGAGCCGGTCTTCGGCGAGCCGATGTGGATCAGGTGAGTACCGCGCGGGAGCAGCAGGTCGGTCACGGCATCGGCTTCTGTCGGTGTCAGGGCAGCGATCCTACGCGTCCCGCCGGCCAGGTCGGGCTCACCCGGGCCGGCCACGGCGAACCAGCCGGCGCAGCGTCTGGCCCGCGGTCTCGTCGGCGTAGCGGGCGACCTCCTGTCGGGCCCGCCGGGTCCTGACCCGCTCCCGCGCCAGCTTCCTGCGCAGCCGCTCGACCTCTTCCTTACTCCTGCTCTCCAGGCCGTCCACGGCGCTCTCGAGCAGGGCCGCCTCGTGTGAGAGGCCGAGGTCGGCGAGGCGGCGCCGGACGTGCAGGAGGTCGAGCGCGGCGAGGAAGTCGCGGTAGTAGTCCAGCGTGTAGTGCACGTAGAACGGTCCCCACGGATGTTGGTCGAAGGACGTGTACCGGCCACTGGTCAGGTCGATGCTCTCTACTCCGGGAACGGCCGCGGCGTACGCGTCCAGCCGGCGCCACACCTGGTTGGCCCGGCGCACGTTGAGGGGATGGACCTTCTTGTACTCGCGAAGCGGGATGACCCGGTCCTCGCCCGTGAGCAGCACCTTGGCCGTGTTGAACCCGTGATGCACGACCAGCACGGTCTGAGGGAGCCTGGCGCGCAGCAGGACGACCAGCCGGTCGAACGCCGACTTCCACAGCTCGACGTACGCGTCAGGGTCCTGCTGCCAGCGGACCGGCGACAACGGTCCGGCTGCCTTCAGATCCCTGAAGAACGGCGTCTTGTGCAGGTGCCAGCGGTTGTTGGTCACCATGACGTCGTCGCCCAGGTCCAGCACCCCGAAGTGGACGTCGGCGAAGAAGTCGAGCACCACGTAGTCGGGCGCCAGCTCGGTCACCCGGTCGAGGAACGACTTGGTCAGGTCGCTGCGGACCACCTCGGCACGGTACGCGGGGACGTCGCCGATCACCTCCGGAGCCGCCTCGACGGCACGCGACATCATCGCGACCACCGAGGACTGGTTCTGGCCGAGCACGCAGTCCCAGTGGTCCCGCCAGTCGGGGTTGAAGCGGGAGTTGAACACGTCGCGGGTGATGCAGCTGCCCAGGACGGCGACGGTCGGCTTGCCGCTCACGCGGCCCTCCCCGCCAGGACCGGCGCGACGTACGGCGCCCGCAGACCATGGCCGTCGGTGCGCGCCACGGAGGCGGCCGCCTGACGGCGCACGTCGCCGCGACCGGTCGCCGGCCGCGTGGCGGTGCTCACATCCGCTCCCTCCGACAGCGGCGTCGGGAGTCCACGCCGGGCCGAGAGCCACCCGGGGGACGACGTGTGTGAGTGTAGGCGGACCTCCCGACCGGGCGGGGGACCCGCACCGCGGGGACGGTCCTCGTGGACGGCTCGCTGCTACTGTCGCTGGCAGCCTGTCATGCCACCGCCGAAGGAGAGCTCAACGCAGTGCGCCGCAACGTCGCAGTGATCCTGGCCGGCGGCGTAGGGGCCAGGGTCGGGCTGTCGATCCCCAAGCAGCTGATCAAGATCGCCGGCAAGACGGTGCTCGAGCACACCTTGGAGGTGGTCCACGACCATCCGATGGTCGACGAGGTGCTGGTCATGATGGCCCCGGGCCACCTCGACGCGGTGCGCGAGCTGGTCCGCACCGGCCGGTTCGAGAAGGTCTCGGCGATCCTGGAGGGCGCCGAGACCCGCAACGGCACCACCCAGCGGGCCCTGTCGGCCGTCGACGACCCCGACGCCAAGGTGCTGTTCCACGAGGCGGTCAGACCGCTGCTCTCCCCGCGCATCATCAGCGACTGCTTCGACGCGCTGGACCACTACGACGCGGTGGACGTCGCGATCCCGTCCGCGGACACCATCATCGAGGTCGACGCGGAGAACCGGATCCGCGACATCCCGCCCCGCGCGGCGCTGCGACGCGGGCAGACGCCCCAGGCGTTCCGCAGGTCGGTGCTCGCCCGCGCCTACGAGCTCGCCGCCGGCAACCCCGACTTCGTGGCCACCGACGACTGCACGGTCGTGCTCCGGCACCTCCCGGAGGTCCCGATCTGGGTCGTGGACGGCGACGAGCAGAACATGAAGATCACCCACCCCATCGACGTGTTCATCGCCGACAAGCTGTTCCAGCTGACCAGCGACACCGCCACGCACGGCCTGACCGACGCCGAGTACCGGGAGGCGCTGGAGGGGCGGACGCTGGTCGTGTTCGGCGGGAGCTACGGGATCGGCGGCGACATCGCCGCGCTCGCGTCGGGGTACGGCGCGGACGTGCACGCGTTCAGCAGGTCTCGCACGGACACCCACGTCGAGCGTCGCGAGGACGTGGCGAAGGCGGTGCGAGGCGTCCTGGACTCCTCCGGGCGCATCGACTACGTCGTCAACAGTGCCGGCGTCCTGCCGACCGGGCTGCTGCACGAGACCACGGAGGAGCAGGTCTACTCCTCCACCGAGGTCAACTACCTGGCGCCGGTGTTCATCGCCCAGGAGGTCTTCCCGCATCTGAGGCAGACGGGAGGGAGCCTGCTGCTGTTCACGTCCAGCTCCTACACCCGGGGCCGGAGCGGCTACAGCCTGTACTCCTCCGCGAAGGCCGCGGTGGTGAACCTGACCCAGGCGCTTGCCGACGAGTGGGCGCCGTACGGCGTCCGGGTCAACTGCGTCAACCCCGAGCGGACCGGCACCCCGATGCGCACGCGCGCGTTCGGGCCCGAGCCCGCGGACTCGCTGCTGGCCTCGGCCGAGGTCGCACGAGCGTCCCTGGAGACCCTGCTGGGCAAGACGACCGGGCACGTGGTGGACGTCCGCCGCGTGGACCCGACCAACGGGCGGTCCATGGACGTGGAGTCACTCGATGTCCCGCGCTGAGCGGGCCAGCGGGCGGTCGGCAGCCCTGTTGCGTACGGCGAAGCGGCTGACCCCGCCCGGGGCCCGCTCGCTGGGGCGTCGTCTGGGCGGTCGCCGCTACGTGCGCGCCGCCCGGGTCGCGGCCGAGCCGGAGCTCACCGTGGTGGTGCCGGTCTACAACGTCGAGGCGTACCTGCGCGAGTGCCTGGACAGCCTGCTGGCGCAGAGCCTGGCCAACCTCGAGGTGGTCTGCGTCGACGACGGCTCCACCGACCGCTCGCTGTCGATCCTCCAGGAGTACGCCGAGGTCGACCCTCGGGTCGTGGTCCTCACCCAGCCCAACTCCGGTCAGGGGGTGGCCCGCAACATCGGGGTCGCGGCGGCCCGGGGGGAGTTCCTCACCTTCGTCGACAGCGACGACACCGTCCCGTCGGGCGCTTTCGAGCACATGGTGGGGACGTTGCGGGAGTCCGGCTCGGACTTCACCGTCGGCTCGGCACGCCGGATGTCCAACGGCCGGTACTTCCCGACGACCTGGACCCGGATGGTGCACCGCGTCGACCGGTTCCGGACGACCATCGACGAGTTCCCCGTCGCGATGCAGGACATCATCGCGTGCAACCGGCTGTTCCGCACCAGGTTCTGGGTCGAGAAGGTGGGCGGCTTCCGCGGGCACATCGCCTACGAGGACCACGTCCCCATGCTCGCCGCCTACGTGCGCGCCGAGCGGTTCGACGTGCTGGCCCGGACCACGTACAACTGGCGGGTCCG
>JBIOUF010000300.1:0-2265 GCA_044866695.1 Nocardioidaceae bacterium
CCGCTGTGCTCGGCGACGATCTGGTCCCACGAGGGCGGCTGCCAGTGCGAGGACTGCTGCTGCAGGTCCTGCTCTGCCATCGTCGGCTCCTCGGCCCGTCGCCACCGCCGGCCCCGCCGGGTGGTCACGCGGGTCCTGTCGCGGGTCATGTCCTGCTCTCGGGATGTCCAGGCTAGGGGTCGAGGCTGAGAGACCGCTGAGCGCGGCTTGCGGCGTGGGCCGTGGAGCCCTTGCTGCGAAGGGAACGACGGCGGCGGGCGCGTGGTTCCCGGTCTCAGCGATCCGTGCCGACCGCTGACTCACGCGGTCTGGTGGTCGTCGACGGAGGTTCTTCGAGGGTCAGCGTGGTCCAGGTGCGTGCATCGCAAGGCGGCCTCGCGACGGCAGACCGGGCGTCTTTCGAGCGATGCCAACGCAGTCATCTTGTCCACTACCGCGGACGCCACGCGAGCGTGAAAATCGTGGTGGGTGTCCGCGACGCCGGTTCTTCGCTGGGACACGAGCCCGCAACGCAGTCTGGCGCGGGGCCTTGACCTTCGGGTCGCGCACTGTTGCTACGAGCACGCCGGTTAGAGTTCGGCTTTCCCTGACCGAGGCCCCTGGACACCCGTCGAGTGTTGGCTGGTGCACGGAAGGGGCTAGGTGATGAGGGAACCGCAGGAGATCTGCGACGTCGAGCACGAGCAGATCCTGGCACGGGTGGCCGCGGTCGATGTGGCCAAGGCGTCGGGGATGGTGTGTGTCCGGGAGCCACATCCGGGTCGCGCGGAGTCGCGACGCAGCCTGGTGTGGGAGGTGCCGGCGACGACCAACGCGGTCCTGGAGGTGGCCGAGCACCTGGCCCGGGAGCGGGTCCAGAAGGTCACCTTGGAGGCGACCAGCGACTACTGGCGGATCTGGTTCTACCTGCTGGAGGCGGCCGGGCTGGACGTGCAGCTGGTCAGAGCCCACGACGTCAAACAGGCCCCGGGCCGGCCGAAGACGGACAAGCTGGATGCGGTGTGGCTGGCGAAGCTGACCGAGCGGGGCATGCTCCGGCCCTCGTTCGTGCCGCCGGCCGAGATCCGCAGCCTGCGCGACTACACCCGGCTGCGCATCGACCTCACCCGCGAGCGGACGCGCCACTACTCCCGGCTGGAGAAGCTGCTGGAGGACGCCTTGATCAAGGTCTCGGCCGTGGCCAGCAGCCTGGACACGGTCTCGGTCCGGGACATGGTCGAGGCGCTGATCGCCGGCGAGCGTGACCCGCGGGTGCTGGCCCGTCTGGCCCGGGGCCGGATGAAGGTCAAGTACCCCGCCCTGGTCGAGGCGCTCACCGGGCGGTTCGACGACCACCATGCCGAACTGGCCCGGATACTGCTGGACCAGATCGACGCCCTGACCGGCCAGATCGGGCGGCTCACCGACCGGATCGAGCAGCTGATCGCCGCCATCCCGGCCGCGCAGGGGGTCGACCCCGATGGCACCACCGGCCCGGACGCCGGGCTGGTCGAAGGCTCCCCCGTGCTGCCCGCCGTCGACAGGCTGGACGAGATCACCGGCATCGGCCGTCAGGCCGCCCAGGTCATCATCGCCGAGATCGGGCTGGACATGACCCGGTTCCCCACCCCCGGCCACCTGGTGTCGTGGGCGAAGCTGGCTCCGCGCACCATCCAGTCCGGCGCGAAGAGCCGCACCGGACGCGCCGGCAAGGGCAACCCCTACCTCAAGGGCGTCCTCGGAGAGGCCGCCGCCGCGGCCGCCCGCACCGACACCTTCCTGGGCGAGCGGTACCGGCGCATCGTCAAGCGCCGCGGCAAACTCAAGGCGTTGGTCGCGGTGGCCCGCACAATCCTGGTCACCGTCTGGCACCTGCTCGCCGACCCCGACACCCGGTTCCGCGAACTCGGCGCCGGCTACTACGCCAGCCGCACCGACAAGGACCGCAAGGCCCGCACCCACATCCGCCAACTCGAGGCCCTCGGGTTCACCGTCACCCTCGCCCCGGCCGCCTGACCCAGAATCCGGCTCCGCTGCGCTCCCGCCGGATGCTCGCCGCGCAAGGTCACCGGGGATTTTCCGGTTAGCGAGGTGCGTGCCTGGGCCGCGCCGGCCCCGAAGAACTAACGGCGAGGACCACTTAGTGTCCACGGCACCTTCGGCCGGCGGCGTTCGGTAGAGTGCCCGCGCACCCCGACGAGCCGAGGAGACCGCCATCGCCACCGGACTCAAGCCCGCGAGCTGGGCCTACGCAGAGGAGTTCGTCGCAGAGGACGACGCCCTGAC
>JBIOUF010000301.1:0-15305 GCA_044866695.1 Nocardioidaceae bacterium
GCCCCGCCACCCCCACCGGCACATCCACCGGCGGCTCCGCGGGCAGGTCCGCCCCCCCACCCGCGACCGCGCCCACCCGGCCGACGTTCCGGTCCTCCATGAACCGATCCCACCAGCCGCCACCGACAGTTTCCGCACCCGTCTAGACCAATATCGAACATCCGTCCCATGTCGCTCAGCCCGGCAACGACCGTCGCTGCGTCAGTGCAGTACCGCGACCAGCTGGGTGAGGCAGACGACGGTCGTGGCCGCGGCGAGGCCGAAGGCCGCGCGACCACCCCGAGGGTGGGCTCGGTGCCGCAGGTCGCCGTCGCGCTCGTAGCGGCCCCGGCTCTCGGCCAGCACCCACATCCCGACCAGCGCGCTGAACACCAGGCAGGCCAGGGCCGCGGGACCGAGACTGCCGACGGTCAGCCTGGCGACCACGGCGGAGCCGGCCACCAGCGACAGCGCGGTGCGCTGCCAGGCGAGCGCGGTCCGCTCGTTCCCGACGCCGGGGTCGCGGCTCGATGTCTCGGCTCCCACGTCGCCCACGCCTCAGATGCCCGCGAACAGCAAGATCACCGCAACGCACAGGATCCCGACCGTGAGCACCGCGGTCAGCGGGGAGGAGGGCAGCGGCGCGCGGTGCCGGATGGCGCGCTCCGCTCTCGCCCAGCGCAGCCACGAGGCGGCGGCGCAGACCACGCCGAGCAGCACCAGCAGGACCGCCAGCAGGCGCTGGACCGAGCCCGGCATCGGCAGGTCCACCGCGTCGAGCGCCACCCCGCCGGCCAGGAACGCCAGAGAGGTGCGGACCCAGGCCAGGAACGTGCGCTCGTTGGCGAAGGAGAACCGGGCGTCGGGCTCCTCACCTCCGGAGTAGACCCATCCCGGCCATCGGCGGTCGGCAGCCATAGGTCGCGATGTCTCCCGTGGTCGGCTTTCCGCACCGTAGCAGCGGCGCTCCGAGCAGATGACCGTGGACGCCTCCTGGTTCTCGAGAAGCTGGTCAGGAACCGCTCCGCGACCCGCGCCTCGTCGAGGCCGTCGACGCCCGCGGGACCGGAGCCGAACGGCCCTGGTGGCGCGGGGAGCGCCGCCCCAGCCTGGGACGAGAAGCCTTCCTGCAACCGGAGTGGGTTCGAAGGTGACCAGGCCCGTCGCGACGCCGTCCGCCGATGCTGCTCGACACCCCGACCCGGGGCTGCCGGTCCCTGTGCGCCCGCCTGCCACGCATGGCGTCCCGGCCCGCGCGGCCGCGTTCGTGGCCGGCGTCGTGGCGCTCTCCGTGGGCGCCGGCCTCGGTCCGCGCCACGCCGCGACGGAGGGCCTGGTGGCCGGGACGGTCGTCGGGTTCGCGCTCCTCGCCTTGGGCGTGGCGCTGGCCTCGTGGGCGGCGGTCGGGCTGCTGCGCCGGGTGCGTCGCCGGTGGTGGCTGGTCGCCGTACCGCTGATGCTGGTGGTCACCTACCTCTCCTTGTGGACGGTCGGCCAGGCAGTCGTGGCCGGCTTCCCGGCCCGCCCCGGGCTGGGGTCCCGGACCCCGGCCGACGTCGGCCTGGCGTACCGCGACGTCAGGTTCCCGGCCGCGGACGGCGTGACCCTGGCCGGCTGGTACCTCCCCTCGCGCACCGGGGCGGCCGTGGCCGTGATGCACGGCGCCGGGTCCACCCGGTCGGCGGTGCTCGACCACGCCGCCCTCCTCGCCCGACACGGCTACGGGGTGCTGCTCTTCGACGCCCGCGGCCATGGCCAGAGCGCGGGGCGCGCGATGGAGTTCGGCTGGTACGGCGAGCCGGACGCCGAAGGCGCCGTGGACTTCCTCGCGGCGCAGGCGGAGGTGACCCGGGACCGGGTGGGCCTGGTCGGCCTGTCGATGGGCGGCGAGGAGGCCATCGGCGCGGCCGGTCGCGACGACCGGGTGGCCGCCGTCGTCGCGGAGGGCGCGACCAACCGGATCAGCCAGGACAAGGGATACCTCGCCGAGTACGGCGCGCCGGGGCAGGTCCAGCGCGGCATCGACTGGCTGACCTACTCCCTCGCGGGGCTGCTCACCGACGCTCCCCGTCCGGCGCCGTTGCGCGATGCCGTCGCGGCGGCCGCCGCGCGTGAGGAGCCGACCACGTTCCTCCTCGTGACCGCCGGCGAGGTGGAGACCGAGGCGCTCGCGGCCGACTACGTCCGCGCGGCCGCGCCGGACGCAGTCCGGGTGTGGACCGTGCCCGGTGCCGGCCACACCGACGGTCTGGACGTGGCACCGCGGGCCTGGGAGGAGCGGGTCGTCGGCTTCCTCGACGAGAGCCTCGGCGGGGGCGCCGGCCGGACCGGCTCGGCCGGCCGAGGCTGACTGCGCGGTCCTCGCGTCGCACTCCTCACACCCATGGGGGTGCGCCGGGGTCCGCGCCCGCATCCGCGCTCATCAAGAGCTCGTAGAGCTCCGCGGCCTCGCCGGCCAACCCGTCCTCGACCAGGCCGCTGTCGACCGGCCCGGCGGGCGCCCGCACCGCGCCGGACGCCGAGGCGCCCGCCCTGCGGCGGACACCGGGCTCCCGGATCCGCCGCGCCATCTCCAAGGCGCGGGTGCCGACCTCCCGGTCCCGGTACCTGTCGGGCGCCGTGCCGAACGCGAGCGCTGCCGCAGCGAGCAGCACTCTGATGTCCCTCGTCCTCGTCGGCCGGGCCGCGAGGAGCTCGGTGACCTCGTCGTCGGCCGCGCTCTCCTTCGCGGCGGTGAACGGCTGCAGCTCCACCAGCCGCTTTCCCACACCGGCGTACGTCGTGGTGGCCAGAGCGGTCGCGGCGGCGGCGCCCGCCGTCCGGTCGTCCGCGGGGATGACGACGCCCTCGGCCGCCCACCGCGCCTCGAGCCCGGAGGCGTGGCCCGCCGAGCCCACGTCGTCGAGCTCGAGGACGCCGAGGCAGAGCGCGAGCCGCACGCTGGTGGGGGGGTAGACGGCGCCGCCGTCCGCGGTGACCTCGGCCGCGCGGAGGAAGTCGGCCAGGGAGGAGACGAACGCCCGGCCCGCGCTCACCGTGCCGACCACGTCGCAGAACATCTCGGCGGCCCACTCCTGCCGGAGCGGACCGGGCCCGCTCGACGAGACCGCCCCGACGATCTCGGCCGCCGGCTCCTCCAGGGCGAGGTCCCGCAGCAGGTGATGGCCCACCTCGTGGGCGACCACCAGCAGGTCGGGCAGGTGCCGGAGCTGGAACCAGGGCACCGCGATGACCGGGATCGGCAGCCGGCGCAGGAGCAGTCGCGAGGACGGCGAGAGCCGCTGCGCGGCGGCGAGCTCGCCCTCGAACGAGGTCCCGCGAGCCAGGCTGTAGGGGCTCGTCACGTCGTCCAGGCACACCAGCGGAGGCTCGCGGACGGCGGCGTGGCCCACCTGGCCGGCAGCGACGGCGGCCTCGTGTGCCGGGAGCGAGCAGGCCCAGGCGAAGTCGTCGGCCGCCGCCAGATGGCTTCCGTAGCCGGGAACCAGGCGCACCGCGAGCTTGTCGCGGAAGTAGCCCCAGACGCTGAGCAGGTCGGTGACGGCCCGCTCCACCACGCGCCAGCGCTCAGGGGAGACCTCGTCGCGGGAGTCGGCAACCAGCCGGTCGGCCACGGGCAGGAAGTCGGTCTCCAGCCGCTCCAGCTGCGTGTGGTTCTTCTCCAGGGCGCCACCGGCCCGGCTCATCACCGTCCAGGCGCGCAGGTCGTCCTTCAGGCTGGTCAGCTTTGCGGCCAGCTCCGCGCGCTTGCGTGCCTCCCACCCGGTCATCCCGCCCCGACCTCGAACAGGGTCTGCGGAGACCGCTGCAGGAACAGGGCGCTCCCGGCGTGGGCCAGGAGACGGTCGAGCCGGTCCTCCTCAGGAGAGCAGGTCTGTACGCGCCGTCCCACGTCTGCGAGGTTCGCCCCGGACACGAGCGCTCCGACCAGCGCCTCACGGCTCCCCTTCCGGTCCGCCGGAGGGGCGCCACCGGTGCACAGGATGGACTCGATGCGCCCCAGGCCGACCAGCGAGTACGCGAGCATGTTGCGCAGCAGCAGCGCGCGCGCCGACTCGGTGCGGGTGGGCCGCCACGGCGTCTCGACCACCACGGCAGGTCCGAAGCCGGAGCTGGCCATCGCGGCGAGGAAGTCGCCCAGCGCCGTCACCGACAGCTGCTCCAGGCCGTACCCGGTCAGCCTTCCGCGCTGGGTGCCGTGGCCGGTCTCCACCACGACGTTCCCACCCACGATGTCCACCGAGGCCAGGATGTGCACGACGTCCGGCCGCCACTCGGTGACCTCGGGCCGGCCCCGGCCCGGGCGGGCCAGCTCCGGCAGCCCGACGCCGCGGACGTCGGCGCCACGCGTCGCGTACAGCGCCGTCAGCTCCGGCCCGCCGGACAGGTCTCCGACACCGGGTCCGGCCGGCGGGGCGACGACCAGAACGCGCAGCGGGCGTTCGCGCGCCGCTGCGCTGATCCGGGCGCGCAGCTCCTGCCACAGCGACGGGTCGAGCGTCCCGGTGGGTTCCAGCCCGTGCTCGTGCTGGAACCGCTCGACCGCGGCTCTCGTGGCACGGCCCATCAGCCCGTCGGCGCGAGCCTCGAAGTAGTCCAGCCGTTGCAGGGCGGCCTGCGCGGCGGTCACCTCGTGCTCGAAGCGCTGTCTGCGCTCCACGGACCGGTAGACCACCCTCGGGGACAGCAGCTGCGGCAGCGTCCGGTCCCGAGCGGCTGGGAGCATGGCCAGCTCCCAGGGCAGGGCGGCCAGCCGAGGACTCCAGATCACGAGCCGCAGGTCGGCGGCCGGGTCCGCGAGGCCGGCGGCACCGGGGTGCTCGCCCAGGCAGTCACCGGCCTCGGTGGCCCACGCCGTCCAGCCCTTGGACAGCCGGGCGCTGGCGACGCGGACGTGCCGGACCAGGCTCGTCGAGCCGCTGTCGGCGGTGGCCGCGAGCAGTCTGCTCGAGTCCACCGCCAGCTCGGTGACGCCGGAGGGCGGCGTGCTCAGCCGCGTGTGGACGACCGGCCTGGTCGGTGCCTCGTCGTCGGTCCACAGCTCCAGCTGCAGGTCGGTGTCGGCGCTCGCGACCGCGCCGCCCAGCTCGTAGGTCTCGGCGATCCGGGCCTGGCGGCGCGGCTGGCCCAGGCGCGCCCAGGTCGCCGACGCGGTGGCCGCCGCCCGGCGAGCGGCGTCGGGGCTGCCCTCGCGCTCGTCCACCTTGGCCCGGGTCTCGTCCAGGTGCGCCCGCCAGCGCGTCGGCAGGTTCCTCGGGCGCTGCAGCATCGACTCCGCCAGGTCCAGCCGCCGCCGGCACCAGTCGGGCGACTCCAGGTGGCCGCGCCACTGGACGATGCGGACGAGCCAGGCTGCGCGGAGCCCCGGGTCGTGGTCGTCGGAGGCGAACGGGTCCTCGGGCAGCGCTGGCTCGCCCTCGCCCGCCTTGCCGCACCGGTGCAGGCCTTCGAGGGTCCGCCACCACAGGAACGGGTTGTCCTCGGCGCGCGGCAGCACCTGCTCGACCAGTCTCCGGCGAGCGGCGGTGGAGTCGCCGAGCAGCCGCTCGAGCTCCGCGAGGCGCCAGGCCAGCCCGGCGCCGTCCGGACCCGAGACGTCGGCGCCGGGAGCCGCGGCCGACCGGAGCCGCTCGGTGACCCCGGCGGGTACGTGGCGCCGCGGGACCAGCGCGAGGTCCTCGAGCAGGATCACCCGCGCGGCCGGGGGGTGCAGCTGCTCGAGCCGGTCGGCGAGGCGCACCAGCGGCACGGCGTCGTCCGGGTCGGCCACCATCAACGCCGCGATCTCCAGGCGCACTCCGGCCGCGGGCGCGTCGAAGGCCCGCCGAGCCTGCTCGACCGTACGGCGGGCCTCGCGAAGGTCGCCCTGCCACATCTGCAGCTCCGCACGGGCGACGACCGCGGCCAGGCGTCCCGCCGAGCCGTCCTGGGTCGCCGCGTCGAACGCCTCCTCGACGCAGGCCGCGGCGTTCCGCAGGTCACCGATCTGCCGCAAGTGCAGCAGGCCCAGCTGCGCGGCCGCGAGCGCCTCCGCGTCGGGGTCGTGGAAGCTCCGCGCGGTCGCCTTGGCGAGCTGCAGGTCCGCCAGGGCCTCGTCGACGCGGAGCAGGTCCGCGTTCGCCGCGCTGCGCAGCCGGCACAGCGCGCCGTAGAGCTCGGCATCGACGTCCGCGAGCACGACCGCCTTGGCCAGGTCGGCGGCCGCGAGCGCCTCGCGTGGGCGGTCGGCGGCCAGCTCCGCCCGCACCCGGGTCACGCCGCTCTGCGGGTCGCCGCGGTGCCGCAACAGCTCCACGGCGGCGGACGGCGCGCCGGCGGCGGTCAGCGCCTCGGCGTGCAGGGCGACCCGCCGCGCCTGCTCGTCGGGTCGCTCCAGCTCGGCCGCCCGGTCCAGCCACTCCAGCGCCGTGTCGAGCCGTCCGTGCTCCACCGCTGCCGCGGCCCGACCGAGCGCCACCTTCAGCCCGACCCGGGGCTGCTGGGCCTCCTCGGCGCTGCGCCAGCTCTCCTCGAAGCCGGACCAGGCGTCGTCGTCGCCGAGGAGCTGGCGCACGACGCGGCTGGTCAGCTCGAGCAGCGGGCCGAGCAGTCCGCCGGGGTGACCGACGACGACCCGGCCGAGCAGCTCGGCCGCCTCCCGGACCCGGCCGGTGGCCAGCGCCAGGCGGCTCTCGACCAGGGCCGTCTCCGGCTGCGGCAGGGGCACGTCGTGGCGGGTCGCCAGCTCGCGAGCGGCCGCGATGTGGCGGGAGACCTCGACCCAGGCCGACGAGGCGGAGGGGGAGGTGCTGGCGGGCAGCGAGTAGCCGCGCACCACGGCCGGCGACGCGCGGTCCGCGCGGTCCGCGTCGGCGAGGGCGAGCTGGACGTGTGCGGCGACGACCAGGTCCCAGGTCACCAGAGGGACGCCTCGACGGAACGGCCGCGGGTTGTCGTCCTCGTCGAGGTACTCCCGGCGCAAGGGCTCGCGAGCGATGGCGTGGACGGCCTCGTCGTCGCCGCGGGCACGAGCCCGGGCGAGCGCGTCGTGCCAGTCCTGGGCCGCCGACGGCCCGGCCAGCTGGAACCGGTGGTACAGCGCCTCCGCGGTCCACTCCGCCCAGCGGTCCTCGTCGCTCCCGGCAAGGGCGGAGAAGTGCTCGACCGCCGCCTCGTGCAGGGGGACGAAGAACTCCTCGCGACGGGCCACGGCGCGAAGCGGGTCGAGCACGTCGGGGTGGAAGCGGAGCTCGCCGGACTCGACCCAGACCCAGGAGTACCTGCCGGCGTAGCCGAGCATGCGCTGCCAGAGGTCAGCGAGCTGCTCGTCGTCCTCGGGTGGGGCGGCGGGGCTGAGCGGCAGCCGGTCCCGGGCGGAGCTCTGCTCGGCCAGCCTGGTCATGCCCTCGACCAGCAACGGCCGCATCACGTCGCGGAGGAAGCCGAAGGACAGGCGGCGTGGGACGACGCCGTACAGCAGCAGCCACCGCACGTCGGCCTCGACCCGCTTGAGGATCTTCTCGATCAGGTACAGGAGTCCGGGGTCCTCCCGCCTGCGCACCTCCTCGGCGGTGAGGTCCGGCTCGAGCCGGGCCAGGTCGGCAAAGGCGGCCAGGAGGAACGGCGACCGGCCGGTGCGGGCGACGATCGCCTCCACCAGCTCGCCGTCGGGCACCTTCCGGGTCTCGACGAGGTAGCGCCGCCGGTCGGCCTCGCCGAACGACCTCACCCGGCAGGTGTCCATGGCCGGGAACAGCGCCGCCACGTCCACGCCCTGTCTGCGCAACGTCTGGCTGGTCCGCAGGTCGTAGCGTCCCGACAGCACCAGTCGCAGCGCCGGCGCCTGGTCGACGAGGTCGCCGAGCATGGCGAGCAGCCCGCCTGGCTCCACCCCGGCCCGTAGCAGCTCCTCGCAGGTGTCCACCACCACGACCACCGGCTGGTCGCCCGGCCGTTCGGCCAGCACGGCCGAGATGCGGCCGACCACGTCCGGGCCGTCCACGTCGTCGGGGAGGAACGGCGTCGTCGGCCCGCCCCGGCGGTCGGCGTACAGCAGCGGGATGCGGCTGCCGAAGCTGTCCAGGATGGCTCCGAAGTGGTCGCTGACCAGCTGGGCCTCGAGCTGCTCGGCGACCCGCAGCGCCACGAGCCAGGGGTTGCGCGTGGCCCGGCTCGGGTCCTCGTTGTCGAAGTCGACCCCGGCGCAGGGCACCTGGACCGGGCCCGCCGCGCAGCGTCGCCCGACGAACCAGCGCAGCTGCATGGACTTGCCCATGCCGCCCCGCGCGAACAGCTGGAGGACCCGGGGGCCCGAGGGGCTCAGCAGCGCGTCGAAGCGCCGTTCGAGGTAGGGACGCGGGAAGTACTGCGCGGAGGAGCTGTACTCCGAGGCCCAGCGGGTGCGCGCAGCCAGCCTGGCCCGACACCGCTGGTGGAGCTCGGCGACCTCGGTGCCGACGTACAGCGGGACCCGGTCGCGCCTCTCCACCGCGTCGAGCAGGTCGTGGCAGGCGGCCAGGTCGTGCGCGGCGTCGGCCGCGGCGAAGCTCGCCTCGAGCAGCTCGCCGGCCTGCTGGAGGTCGCACTGGAGGAGCACGTCGATCCGTGCCGCGGCTCCGGCCCGGCCCTCGAGCCAGTCCGCGCTGCGACGGGCGACCTCGGCCAGCCGGTCGGGCACGGGCGCCGACACCATCGCCGGCCGGCCCTCGTCCCTCCAGTAGGCCAGGTAGCCGACGTCGGCGAACGGGCCGGCCACCCAGAAGCGGCCCGGGGTGCCGGACGCCTCGACGTGTCCGGACCCGACCAGCTGCTCGAGCTCCGGGCCGCCCGGCGGGCGCAGCACCTCCTGGTACATCGCCTCGTCGAAGTCCCGCACCGCCGCACACCCCATGACCGCGTCCCGCTCCGGCGTGGGCAGCGCGTCGAAGAGCAGCTCCTCGATGTCGGCGCCCCCCTCGAGGAGCCGGCTCAGGTCGGCGCGCGACGGCGTCGGGCGGCTCACCGCATCGCCGCTATGCCGAAGGCCTGCAGGTCTCGCAGCTCCCACTTCTCCTTGCGGCGGGCCAGGACCCTGACGAACTGCTTCGCGTCGTCGTCGAGCAGGTCCGAGGTGTCCGGGAGGCGCCGGGAGATGTACTCGCGTAGGAGCACCTCGAAGAGCCGCTGCTCGAACTCCGGCATGCCGACCGGCGTCGCGGTCGCGGAGACGTCCCGCAGCGGCAGCGAGTCGACGTCCGGCACCACCGTGACGACCACCAGGTCGGTGCTCACGTCGTCCACCAGGGGCTGGACGAGCCGCGGCAGGAGGTACTGGTCGCGGGCCTCGTCGGTGAGGCCGGTGGCCAGATGGTCGAGCACCAGCAGGAGCCGGTTGGTGGCGGCACACGCGCCGACCAGGTTGCGCAGCGCCTCGAAGATGCGCCCCTTGCGCTGGTCGCCGGTGTCCTCCTCGTTGCGGAACGACAGGTCCGCGCCGAACCCTCGCGGCGCAAGCGGGTTCTCCTCGACCAGCGGACCGGTCCGCAGGCTCTCCGCCTCGTGGGCGAAGCGGTCGAGGGCGGCGCCGTGCTCGGGCAGCCAGGACCTCAGGTCGTCGTGCACGCGCCGCACCGCCGCGAACCAGGTCAGCCGGCTCGACGGCCCGAAGTCGACATAGGCGATGTCGCAGCCGCGGGCATGGCACGCGGGGAGCGCGGCCTTGACGACTGCGCTCTTCCCGGTCTTGTCGCCTCCGGTGACCACGATCAGGCGGGAGGCGTTGCGCGGGTCGTCCGGGACCGCTCGGGTCCAGACCCGGCGGCGTTCCGGGGCCCGGTCGACCCAGCCCACCGCCTGCGCTGCGAGGGCCTGGAGCCGGGTCGGCGGCTGTCGCGGCTGCGGAGTCGCCAGCACCGCCTCGGGGACCGCCCCCAGCGTGACCGTCGGGATCGACCACACGTCACCGGACTCGTTCAGCTTGAACACCGCGCGCCGGCCCTCGCGGGCGGCGACGTCCACGGCGGACCCGGCGGCGAGCTCCTCGTAGAACCGCTGGGTGAAGGCGACCCCCTCGGCCGAGGGGATGTCGCCCTGCATGGTGACGACGGCACCGACCCCCTTGTCCAGGAAGGTCTCGGTGAAGCCCCAGGCGGCCTCACTCGCCTCTCGTCCCGTGCCGGACCGGCACGCGTTGAGCACCACGAGCCGCGGCCAGCGCGTCATCCCGTTGGCCACGCGGCTCTGGGTCAGCGCCCACGCGTCGTGCTCCTCGTCCCGCAGGCTGAGCACCGGCGACCCGTGGGAGCGCTCGCCGTGCGCCACGACGTGCAGGATGTCCGGCTCGACCTCGTCGTACGCGGCGTCGAACTCGTCGCGGGTCGGCGCCACCAGGTACTCGACGTGGAACCGGTCGGGGTGCCGGCAGAGCGCGCGGAGGATGCCGTCGAGCTCGTCGTCGGCCTTGAGGTCGACGTCCTCGTAGCGACCGGCCACGAACAGCAGGCGCACGGGAGGAACCAGCCGGTCCAGCTCGCGCAGCTGCGCGGAGGTCCTGACCCAGGTGTTGCCCGTCTCCACGAACGGCGCCCAGACCCGGTCGGCGTCGAAGGCCATCTCCCACGGCACCCGGCGCAGTGAGGCGTCCTGGATGTCCAGCTGCACCGACCGTGGTCCGGGCGACCTGGTGCGGACCTGCTCGAGCCAGTCCGCGAGCCCGCCTCGGGACAGCAGCGAGAGCAGGTAGGCGCCGGCCTCCTCCGGCGGGCACGGCGCCGTGTCCAGGTAGTTCGCGAGCAGCTCGAGAGGCGGCTCCGCGAGGCCGGCGAGGGCAGGCAGCGGCTCGTCGAGGTGACCCGTGGTCCGGGACGGCTCGGCGGCGCTCGGGGTCCACTCGACCAGCTCGGTGGCCCAGCCCGTGTCGTCGCGGCGCACGGTCAGCCTGGACCTGATCACGACGAGGACCCCTGGTCCGGGAACAGCCGCTCGGCCAGGTCGGCCAGCTCGGCCATCTCCGGGCTGGTCGCGGAGTCCTCCGGTCGCGCGCCCAGCCGCCCCGAGACCGAGGCTCGCTTCGCCTTGACGCTCGCGGCCAGCGACCGGCCGCGCTCGGCGTCGGTCACCGCCCGGTCGCGGTCCGCGCGGGCCCGTTCGGCGACCTGCCGCTCGGTCGACGCGGTCTGCTTGGCCTCGGCCGCCTGCTGCTTGGCGTCGGCCTGCGCCGCCTTGGCGTCCCGTACGGTGCCGCGCGCCACCGACGTCCCGAAGACCCACCCGACGGCGGCGAACACGATGGCCTCGAAGCCGCCGAGGACGTAGACCAGGTGGTCCCAGTCCCGGTCGTGCCGCATCGCCACCAGGGTCACCAGCAGGGCGACGTAGAGCCCCAGGACCACGACGGCGAAGATCGCGGTGAACCCCGCGGAGGGCCCGGTCCCGCCGGGCGCCTCGTCGCTCATGGCAAGCCCACCCCCAAGGTCCGAGAAGCCGGTCCGGTCGACGTCGGACCGTATCGACATCGCTACCGCGCTGGGCCGCTCGAGGCCATAGGCCGATGGGTCCACCCCGGCCTGGCCCGGTTGGGCTGCGGGAAGGGCTCAGCCGGAGCGGGCGGGCGGGATCCCGGCCGCGGCCCGGAAGGCGTCGAGCAGCTCCAGCGTGCGGACCGACGCGGCCAGCGGGCGCAGCGGCGACTCGGCGTCCCCGGCGTGGACCCGGCGCGCGACCTCGGCGGCCTGCCAGAACAGCCCGGCGTGCCGCACCAGGGGCTCGTCGTGGACCAGGTCGGGGCGCTCGTCGTGGAAGTGCACGCTCAGCCGTCCCGGCCCCCAGAACGGCGGCTCCATCTCCAGCACCGCCTCGGTCCCGGCGACCACCGCGCGCACCGGCGTGTCGGTGAGGATGGTGCTGTGGTGCAGGGACTGCGCTCCCGAGCCGTGGCTGACGATCGCCGACACCTGGCCCTCCACCCCGGTCGGGGCCGGCTCCGCGGCCGCTCCCACCACCCGTCCGGGACCGAGCAGGTCGTCGGCCACGGCGACGGTGTAGGTGGCCAGGTCGAGCAAGGAGCCCCCGGCCAGGTCAGGACGCAGGATCCGGTGCGTCGAGTCGAACCACTCCCCGTGGTCGAGCAGCGCGGTCCGCACGTCGCCGAGCAGGCCACCGGACACCACCTGCCGCACGATGTCGTACCTCGGCAGGAAGAACGTCCAGAGCGCCTCCATGCAGAACACCCCCGTCGCGCGGGCCACCTCCGCCAACTGCGCGGCCTCCTCCGCGTCGAGCGCGAGCGGCTTCTCCACGAGCGTGTGCTTGCCGGCCTTCATGGCGGTCGTGGCGTCGCGCAGGTGCCTGGGGTGCGGCGTGGCGACGTACACCACGTCGACCTCGGGATCCTCGACCAGCGCCTGGTAGCTGCCGTGGCTGCGCGCGATGCCGAGGTGTCCGGCGAACCGCTCGGCGCGGTCGGCGTCGCGGGACGCAACGGCCACCATCCGCTGTCGGGTGTGCCGGTGCAGGGTGGTGGTGAAGCGCTCGGCGATCCATCCGGTGCCGAGGACGCCCCATCGCAGGGCCGGCGCGTCGAGCGGGTCGGGAACCCGTGATGCGGGCAGCTGGCGCACGTCGCTCATGAGGCGCTTCCATCCTCCTCGACCTGGGGTACGACGACCGGACTACCGTCACCGGCTCGCATCGCCTGGATGGCCGTGTCGCTGGCGACCGCCGCGCGGAGCCCGTCGACGGCCGTGGCGAGCGGCGCCGGGGTCCCGGACCGCGCGGCGTCGACCCATGCCTGCAGCTGCAGCCGGTAGGCGTCGGCGAACCGCGGCCGCCAGTCACCTGCGTACGACGTGGCGCGCATCCCGGTCGCGTCCGCGACCGTCCGGGCCGGCTCGGTCAGGGCGACCGTGCCTTCGGTCCCCACGAGCTCGCAGCGGATGTCGTAGCCGTACCCGGCGTTGAGGAAGACCTCCACGGTGGTCAGCACGCCGTCGTCGGTGTGCAGCAGCAGCACCTGCGGGTCCTGGAGGTCACCCGGTGCGACCGAGCTGGGCGCGTGCCAGCCGACCGCCCTGATCCGCGAGCCGAGCAGCCACGGCACGGTGTCGAGCTCGTGGACCGCCGACCCGGTGATGCTGAGCTCGCTGGTGGCGCCCGGACCGGACGCGACCCCTCTGCTCACGCAGTGCACGAGGACCGGCGCGCCGCACCGTCCGGCCTGCAGGTGCTCCTTCATGGCGACGTAGCCGGGGTCGAACCGGCGCATGAAACCCAAGGACACCAGCGGCAGTCCCGACCGCGCGAGGTGCTCGCGCTCCGCCTCGACCACTCGACGGCACTCCTGGACCGTCGGTGCCAGCGGCTTCTCGCACATGACCGGCTTGCCCGCGGCGATGCACTCCAGGACCAGGGCGGCATGGGTCGCATCCGCGGAGGCGACGACCACGGCGTCCACCGCGTCGTCGTGCACCAGGGCGACCGGGTCCTGGCCCGCCTCCGCCCCGGGGAGCTGCTCCACGGCGGCCGTGGCCCGCTCCAGGTCCAGGTCCGCGACCCGGCTCACCTCGGCGCCGCGGACGAAGCGGCCCAGGGTCAGCGCATGGTCGGTGCCCATCACGCCGGCCCCGACGACGCCCACCCGCAGGCCGGCCGGCTCGCTCACGTGGGCTCCGGGACCGGAATGTCGACCCAGCGGCGCTGCTCCGCGGAGTCGCTCATCGCCTGCAGGACGACCGCGCAGCGCACCGCGTCCTCGAGCCGGGCGCCTCGCGGCCGGCCGTCCTTGACCGAGCGCAGCAGCTCCAGCGCCTCGATGACCTTGAGGTCGTCGTAGCCCATCGCGATCGCCGACCCCGGCTGGAACAGCGCGTACTCCCCCGCCCCCGGGCCGACGAAGGTCGTGGTCACCGGCTGGTCCTGGTAGGCGTCGCCAAGGCTCGTGCAGAGCTCGCCCATCCGCCGGAAGTCCCACCAGAGCGCTCCGCGGGTGCCGTGCACCTCGAACCCGTAGCTGTTCTGCTCCCCCACCGCGACCCGGCTCGCCTCGAGGACGACCCGGCCCCCGTCGGCCAGCCGCATCAGCGCGGAGACCGAGTCCTCGTTCTCCACCGGCCCGAGCTCCCCGCCGGTCGCTCGCGCGTGCCCCGCCGTGGCCGAGCTCGGACGCGCCCGCTGGGGGACGAAGACCGCGGTGTCGGCCACCAGGCTGGCGATCTCCCCCACGACGTACCGCACCAGGTCCACGCCATGGGAGGCCAGGTCGCCGAGCACCCCGTTGCCGCCGCGCTCGCGCTCGTAGCGCCAGGTCAGCGCGCCCTCGGGGTGGGCGGCGTAGTCGCTGAACAGCCGGAACCGCGCGTGGGTCACCTCTCCGACGGCCCCCTCGGCCACCAGGGCACGGGCCTGGACGACCGCCGGCGCGGTGCGGTAGTTGAACCCCACGGCGCCCATCACGCCGGCCGCCGCGACCGCGTCGGCAACGGCCTCGGCGTCGGCGACGGTCAGGCCCACCGGTTTCTCGATCCACAGATGCTTGCCGGCCTTGGCGACCGCCTCCCCGATCTCGCGGTGCAGGAAGTTCGGCGCCGTCACGCTGACCACGTCCACCCTCGGGTCGGCCAGGACGTCGCGCCACTCGGTCGACGCGGCTGAGAACCCGAACCGGGCGGCCGCCTCCTGCGCCCTGCCCGGGACCTCGTCGGCGACCAGCACGAGCCGCGGCACGATGTCGGTCTCCGGGGCGTGATGCCGGACCCGGGCGTACGCCTGGGTGTGCGCTCGGCCCATCCACCCGAAGCCGACCACCGCGACGCCGATCTCCGCACCAGACATGGCGGTCCTCCTGTCCCTCGCCCGGCCACCGCGGGACGAAGCATCCCCCACCCCCACCTCCCCGTCAAGAGAATGTGCTGTCATTCGCACATTGCTCATCTGTCGGTGGGTCCAAGCAGAAGATGGGGAGCCACTCCCGATGCCGACCAGGCGCGGGCGGCGGAGAGTTCTGCTCGAGCCACCGGCACCGAGCCGGGGCACCAACCACAAGGAGCAGCCTCATGCAGCGCTTTCTCATCGAGCGGGAGATCGAAGGCGCCAGCGAGCTCACCGAAGAGCAGCTGGCCGAGATCGCCCGGACCTCCAACGCCGCCGTCGACTCGCTGGGCGTGCCGTACACCTGGGTCACCAGCTACGTCGCCGGCGACAAGGTGTACTGCGTCCACGAGGCCGAGGACGCCGAGACGATCCGCGAGCACGCCCGGCGAGGCGGCTTTCCCGCGGACCTGGTGTCCGTGGTCGCCAACGAGTTCGGGCCGCAGACGGCCGACGTGTGAGCGGTCGCCGTACCGCCGTCGAGGCGGTGGGCCGCCGGCCCACCG
>JBIOUF010000302.1:0-13639 GCA_044866695.1 Nocardioidaceae bacterium
CGGACCCCCATCTGCCGGACCAGGTCGCTGACGTCGGCGACGGTGAGGAAGTACGACGCGTAGCCGAGCGTGCGGATCACGCCGAGCTCGTCGTCCAGCCGCGCGCGCACCTCCTGCCGCGGGGCACTGCCGTAGCGGCGGGCGAGACCGGCCTCGCAGCGGGCCCGCAGCACCTGGTCGGCCGACCCCGGCCCGTCACCGGACCACAGCTCGGGGACGTGCACCTCGCCCAGCCCCAGGTCGGCCCGGGGGTCCACGACGCACCGGTCGGCCACCACCCGGGTGCGGGCCAGCAGGTCGCGGGCCTCCCGGCCGTCGTGGCCGCCGAGCCCGGCGAACCGGCACACCTCGTCGGCGACCTCGGCCATCTCCTTGCCGGACTTCAAGAACCCCTCGGCGTTGCCCCGGTCGACGTGCCGCAGGTCCAGCGGAACCAGCCGGCGCGCCGCGTCGAGCACGTCGACCGTGGGCGCGTCGGACCGGTCGGCGTAGCGGACCGCGTTGCCGAGCACCGCGCCGAGCCCGGTGTCCCGAGCCAGGCCGGCCATCCGCGCGGCGTGCGGGGAGGAGCCCGGCCCCGAGCCGCGGAGCCGGTGGCTGACCACCTCCACGAGGAGGTCGGCGGGGCCGAGCAGGCCCCGCCACGGGAGCAGCGCCGCCCGGGCCAGGTCGTCGCGGCGCAGCGTGACCGCGCGGCCGGGCTCGGAGTCCGGGCCGAGCAGGACCAGGACGTCGCGGCCCGCGGCGTGCTGGGCGACCAGGTCCAGCGTGCAGACCGGGTCGCCGCGCTCCCCCGCGAGATGGGTGGCCGAGACCAGCCGGCACAACGCCGCCCAGCCCTGCCGGCTGGCCGCCAGGAAGGTCGCCCGCGGCAGCCGCGCGTCGCGGAAGGCGCCGCCGCGCACTGGTGTGCGGGCCGGTGTGCGGGCCGGTGCGCGGGCCGGTGTGCGGGTGGGGGTCCGGCCGGTGGCGCGGCTGGAGGCCGGAGGGGACGGGACCGCCCAGGGATGGAGCGGCGCCATCGCCAGGTCGACCCCGAGTATCGGACGGATGCCGGTCTGCAGGCAGGCCTTGACGAACCGCACCACGCCGTAGGTGCCGTTGCGGTCGGTCAGCGCCAGGGTGTCCATCTCCTGCTCGGCGGCGCGCTCCACGAGCGCCTGGGGATGGGAGGCGCCGTACTGCAGCGAGTAGCCCGACGCTACGTGCAGGTGGACGAACGGGTCGGCCATGGCTGCTCACGGTCCGCCGGCTCAGACCGCCGCCGCGGGGAGGTGCTCGGGCAGCGAGGGATGCCTGGTGAGCCCCAACGCCTCCTCCACCACGGCCAGGAAGCGGTCGGCGTCGCGCACCAGGTCGTCGGCCTCGCGCTCGGTCACCGCCCGGCGCGACCCCGCCTCGGCAGCGGCCCGCTTGGCGGCCCCGGCGGCGAAGAAGGCCGCCCACTCCCCGAGCTCGGGGGCCACCTCGGCGAGCAGCACCCAGGCGTTCTTCTGACGGCGGGGCGATGCGCCGAGAGGGCCTGCGCGGGCTCCGAGGAGAGCCGCAGCGGCGCGCAGGGCCGCAACGTGGGCGTGGGCGTAGCGCAGGCACACCTCCGGGGTGGTGACCGCCTCGCGGAGCGAGGCGGCGGCCCGCTCGAGATAGGCGTGGGTCGCCGCAGGCAGGCCGTAGGGGCCTACCGGCAGGACCCGCGCGGTCGGCGGGACAGTCGGCGGGGTCATCGAGACCTCCTTCTTCTCACGCTGTCGGCTCAGTCGCTGCACCCGGTCAGCCGCCAGCTGCCGGCGGTCCAGTCGAAGACCAGGTCGAACACCCCGCGCCCGGCCGACCGGCCGTGTCCTGCCTCGACCCGCCACACCTCCCGCTCGGCGAGCAGGTCGGGAGCGAGCCCGGCCGCCCGGGGGGCCTGGTCGAGGGAGGCGGCGTCGTCGGCGGGGTCGGCGCCCAGCACCGAGCGGGCCGCCCGGGACTGCCACCAGGCGCCGGTCTCCACCCAGTGCGAGACGACGCCGGAGACCTTCCACAGCCGGCCCCGCCACAGGAACTGCTCCGGGCCTTCCACGCGCCCGCCGATCCCGGGCACCAGCCCGCGGCGGACCTCGACGAGGTCGTCGTACCGTCGCATCCGGGGCTCCTTTCCGACCGGCGTGGGCGTGCGGTCGAAGCAGTCCGTGAGACGGTGGCCCGGGAGTGGGGTCGAGGCACCCCCGGCCACCGTCGTTCGAACATGTGTTCGAACAAGTGCAACGCTACATCGGCCCTCCCCCTCCTCGTCAACCTCCGACTGCGGAGCTTGGGGAGGAAGCCCTTCCGTCCCGGCGGCCCGGTACCCTCCGGCCCATGGCCGAGCCGACCGAGCACCCGTCGATCACCAGCTTCCGCGCCGCCTGGCAACGGGCGGGCGGAACCGGGCGCATCGTCGTCCTGCCGGACTCCGTGCACACCGCGGCCCTCGCCGCGGAGGCCCTCGGCTGCGAGGTGGGTGCGATCGCCAACAGCCTGCTCTTCGACGGCGGGGACGGCCCGGTCCTCGTGCTCACCAGCGGCGCGCACCGCGTCGACACCGCCAAGGTCGCCGCCACGCTGGGGCTCTCGGCCCTGCACCGGGCCGGTCCCGACTTCGTCCGCACCCATACCGGACAGGCGATCGGCGGCGTCTCGCCGCTCGACCACCCCCGCCCCGTGCCGACCTACCTCGACCGCGACCTGGCCGCCTACCCCGAGATCTGGACCGCCGCCGGCCATCCCGCCGCCGTCGTCAGCACCAGCTACGACGAGCTGCGCAGGCTCACCGGAGCCACCGAGCTCGACGTCGCCTGACCGAAAACCGGCTCGCCCCTCCCGAGCCTGCTCTCTAGCCTGAGGCGCGTGGCCGACGCGGACCCCGGCAGGTGGCGGGCGGTCCTGGGCGAGGTGTTCTGGGACCGCCCGGTGGTCTGCGCGCCGGCCCCGCTGGCCGCGCACACCGACACCGTGCGGATGCTGCGCAACGCCGGCGCCCGGCGGCCGCTGGTGCTCGCCGACGGGATCGGCGCCGGCCCCGTGCCCGGCCAGGACGAGGCGGAGGTCGTGCGCGTCCACTCCCCACGCACCCGGACCGTCAGCGCCGGGGTCCGCAAGGCCGACGCGTTCTGGCGCACCGGCCTCCCCGCCGAGGCCGTCGAGGCCGTCGAGCGCTACGACCCGCGCCGGGAGGGGCTCTGGGTCGCCGGCCCGTTCGTCGACCCGGCGCCGGCGCTCGGCAGGCCCGTCGCCGGCGGACGACCGGCGGCCTGGGTCGCGCTGGAGGACAAGACCCGCGCCGACGACCTGTGGGACGCCGTCGGCGTGCCGCGGGCCCGCAGCCAGGTCGTCCCCTGCGAGCAGACCACGCTGGGCCGGGCCGCCGCCGCCCTCGACGAGGGGGCCGGCACGGTGTGGACCGGCGACGCGCGCGACGGCGTGCACGGCGCCGGAGAGTACGTCCGCTGGGTCGCCACGCCCGCCGACGCCGCGCGGGCGCTCGCCCATCTCGTGGTCGCGTGCGACCGGGTGCGGGTGATGCCCTTCCTCGACGGCGTCCCGTGCAGCATCCACGGCTGCGTGCTGCCCGACGGCGTCGCGGCGTTCCGCCCGGTGGAGCTGGCGATCATGCGCGGCGCGGACCGCCGGTTCGTGTACGGCGGCCTGGGCTCCACCTGGGACCCGCCGGCCGCCGACCGGGCGGCGATGCGAGCACTGGTCCGGCGGGTCGGCGAGCACCTGGCGGCCCGGGCGGCGTACCGGGGGTTCTTCGGCGTGGACGGCGTGCTGACCGCCGACGGGTTCCGGCCCACCGAGCTGAACCCGAGGATGTCCGCCGGCATCCGGCTGCTGGCCCGCACGGCCGACCCGGAGCTGTTCGACCTGCTCCAGCTCACCGCGGTGATGGGGCTCGCCCCTCCGATGTCCGCCTCGGAGCTCGAGGAGTGGGCGGTGCCGCTCATGGACACCCGGCGCTTCTGTACGCCGGTCGCGCACTCGCCGGCCACGCTGGTCGACCAGCCGCTCGACGTCGCGGTGTCGCTGGACGACGGGCGGCTCCGGCGCGCCGCTCCCGGCTCGGGGCTCATCGTCCAGGCCGGGCCGAACCCCGCGGGCACCTATGTGCGGCTCATGGTGGACCGGCCCTCGCCCGGTCAGCGGGTGGCCGAGCTGAACGCGGTGCTGATGCGTTTCCTGGACGCCGAGCTGGGGACCTCGTTCGGCGACCTGGTGGTCGCTCCCGACCTGCGGTGTCGCTGAGACCGGATCCGCGTGATGGCCGATCCAGGCTGAGCCGCCGGCGGGCGGCGCCGTCGCTCGTAGGGTGGCCGCCATGGCGCGGGTGGTGGTCGTGGGAGGGGGGCTCGGTGGCCTGGCGACGGCGGCCCGGCTGGCCAGGCTCGGCCACCAGGTGACCGTCCTGGAGCGCCGCGGCCGGCTGGGCGGCGCCGTGGGCGTCGTGGAGCGAGGCGGCTTCCGCTGGGACGCCGGGCCGGCCGCGACGGCGCTGCCGGCCGTGCTGCGCGACCTGTTCCGCAAGTCCGGGCGCACGCTGGACCGCGAGCTGGCACTGGAGCCCGTCGAGCCGTTCCGCGAGCACCGGTTCCTCGACGGCGCACGCGTCGCGCTCCCCTCGGCGAGCCGCGCGGCGCAGGTCGCTGCGGTCGACACCGGCCTCGGGGCGGGCGGCCGGGTGTGGGTGGACTACCTGCGGGGCTTCGCCGAGCCCTGGGAGCTGCTCCGGCGCGACCTGCTCGAGCGGCCGGCCACGGTGGCCCCGGCGGTCCCGACCCGCCGGTTGCTGCGCGCGCGCCGGAGTCTCCATCGAGCCGCCGGGCGCGCCTTCGCGGACGTGCGGCTGCGCCGCATGGCGACCTACCACGCCGTGACCACGGGGCAGGACCCGCGTGAGGTGCCGGCCTGGCTGGGACTCGTGGACTACCTCGAGCTCACGTTCGGGGTCTGGACCGCAGCGGGTGGGTTCGCCGAGGTCGCCAAGGCCCTGGGCGAGCGGCTGCGGGTACGCGGAGTCACGGTGCGGCTGGACACGCGCGCGACCGGCCTCGTCACAGGTTCGGAGGGTCCCCGCGCGGTGGTCACCGACCGGGGCGAGCTCGCCGCCGACCTCGTGGTGTGGGCAGCCGACCCTCGGGCCCTGCCCGCCGCCGGCGCCCGGCTCCGCACCGAACCTCCCGCGCCGGCTCCAGCCGTGACGCATCTCGGGCTCGACGGCCCGGTGCCGGACCTGCCGGCCGAGGTGGTGCTGCACGGAGACCGGGCCACGACGGTCGTCCGGTCCGGTGGGACGGCGCCCCACGGAGGCGCTGCCTGGACCGTGCTGCGGTGGGGTGCGGCGCAGCGCGACCCGCTCACCGAGCTGGCGGGCTGGGGGCTGGACGTGGCCGGTTCGGTCGTCGTGCGCGAGGACCGGTCGCCGGGTGCGCCGGACGCGCCGTACGGGCCGAGGTGGCGTCGCGGCGACCCGTCCCGGCGGCTGTCCACCCGGTCGGGCCTGCCCGGGGTGTACGTCGCCGGCGCCCACCCGGCGCTGCTCGGCCTGGTGCCGTTCGTCGGGCTCACCGCGGCGGTGGTCGCCGACCTGGTCGGACCGGCCGAGCGGTCCGTTGCGGTACGCCGTAGCCGCTGAGCCGACGACGCGCGACCGTGTCGTGGAGCGCGGCGGTCACGGGCACCCGTCAGGGCCTGCGCGGCCCACCACGACTGACGGCTCGACCCACCAAGACTGACGGCTCGACCCACCAAGACTGACGGCTCGACCCACCAGGATTGACGGCTCGACCCACCAGGACTGACGGGTCGGCGTGGTCGGGTGGTGTGGTGGGTGGGTCAGCCGACGAGGGAGCTCAGGCCGGCGTACACCTCGCGGGTGGCCCTGGACCGGTTGAGCGTGTAGAAGTGCAGGCCGGGGGCGCCCTGGCTGAGCACCTGGTCGCAGAGCTCGGTCGCCAGCGCGATGCCTTCCGCGCGGACCGCCGCGGGGTCGCCGTCGTAACGGGCGACCCGGGCGACCACCTCGGGCGGGACCTCCCGGCCGGACAGCTGGGCCATCCGGCGGATCTGGCCCAGGTTCGTGATCGGCATGATGCCCGGGATGACCGGCATGTCGACGCCGGCGGCCGCGCAGCGGTCGAGCAGTCCGAGGTAGTCGGAAGCGCGGAAGAACATCTCGGTGATCGCGAACTCGGCGCCGGCGGCCTGCTTGCGCCGCATCACCTCGGCGTCGTGGGCCAGGGACGGCGCGTCGCGATGCCCCTGCGGGAACGCCGCCACCCCGACGCTGAAGTCGCCGAGGGACCGGACCAGGGCGACCAGGTCCGCGGCGTAGGTGAGCCCGCCCGGCGTGGGCGTCCAGGGCGTGCCCGGGCCGCCGGGAGGGTCGCCGCGCAGCACCATGACGTTGCGGATGCCCGCGGCGGCGTACGAGCCCAGGACGCCGCGCAGCTCGGCCCGGGAGTGGCCGACGCAGGTCAGGTGCGCCATCGGCGTCATGGTGGTGTCGGTGGCGATCAGCTCGGTGATCCCGACGGTGCGGTCACGGGTCGTGCCGCCGGCACCGTAGGTCACCGAGACGAACGTGGGACGCAGCGGCTCCAGCTCGCGAAGAGCCCGCCACAGCTGCCGGGTGCCCTCGTCGTCCTTGGGCGGGAAGAACTCGAAGGAGAACGACCGCCCACCCCGGGCCAGCACGTCGCGCACCGACTCGGCGACGGCCGGGGTGCGGCGGGACCCGTGCTGGGAGGACGACATGCACCCAGGGTAAAGGCGGGCCGTTGCGCATTGCGCAGTTCCGCGTGACTCACCGTGGCGATTCGGCTCGGTCGGCCGCGCCGCCCGCACCCGCCGGCAAGTACGCTCGGCCGGTGACCGAGACCCTGCCGGGCCGCGCCGGCACCTGGGACGCCGCCGGCTTCCGGGACCAGGTGCAAGGGGTCCTCGACGGCTTCGTCGCCGAGCAGGGCCGGCGCCTGGAGGCACTCGGCGAGGACGCGGCCCGCCTGGTCCTCGCCGCCCGGGACTCGGTCACCGGCGGCAAGCGCTTCCGGGCCATGTTCTGCTACTGGGGCTACCGCGCGGTGCGCGCGGAGCTGGTGGGCACCCACGAGGCGGACGCCCTGGTGCGCGCCGCCGCCAGCCTGGAGCTGCTGCACGCGTCGGCGCTGGTGCACGACGACGTGATGGACGCCTCCGACACGCGGCGCGGGCGGCCCTCGACGCACCGCGCGTTCGAGGCCCGGCACCGCGGGCTGGGCTGGCGCGGCGACCCGGCCCAGTACGGCGTTGCGGCGGCGATCCTGCTGGGCGACCTGCTGCTGTCCTGGGCCGACGAGCTGCTGCGCGGGTGCGGCCTGCCCGACTCCCTGGTCCACGACGCGCTGGGCTACTTCGACACCACCCGCAGCGAGGTGATCGTCGGCCAGTTCCTGGACGTGTCGGTGCAGGCCAGGGCCCGGGCCTCGGTCGAGGAGTCGATGCAGGTGCTGCTCTACAAGTCGGCGAAGTACTCCGTCGAGCGGCCCCTGCACGTCGGCGCCGCCCTGGCCGGGGGCTCGGCCGAGGTCCTCGAGGCGCTCACCGGCTACGGCATCCCGCTCGGGCAGGCCTTCCAGCTCCGCGACGACCTACTCGGGGTCTTCGGCGACCCGGGGGTCACCGGCAAGCCGGCCGGCGACGACCTCTCGGAGGGCAAGCGCACCGTCCTGGTCGGGCTGGCCCTCGAGGGAGCCACCCCCGAGCAGGCCGCGAGGCTGGACCAGCAGCTGGGCCGCAGCCTCACGGTCCAGGAGGTCGCCGAGCTGCAGCGGCTGGTCACCGCGACCGGCGCGCCGCGCGAGGTCGAGCGGCGGATCGTCGACCTCACCGCCGCCGGCCTGGCCGCCCTCGACGCCGCGCCGGTGCCCGCGGTCACCCGGAGCGCGCTGCGCGAGCTGGCCGCCTCCGCCACCCAGCGCCTGGTGTGACTCCCGCGTGACTCCCGCGCGGGTCAGTGCTTCGCGGGCAGCTCCGGCAGGTCCAGCGGCGGGCCCTCGCCGCGGAGGATGACCGCGAAGGGGCCGCCCTTGTCGGCGTTGACCCGGCCGCCGAGGACGCTCAGGGCGACCGAGAACGCCTGCTCGTCGTGACGGGCCAGCGGGCTCCAGCCGTCCCAGAGCAGCACGACCCCGTTGCGGTCCTGCGCGGTGCACTCCGCGAGCCCGTCGGACAGGCTGTCGAAGCTGTCGCCCGGGTCCACCCTGCTGTCCAGCGAGCTCGCGACGGCCTTGAGGAAGGTGCTCTTGTCCTCGATGGTCCACCCGTCCAGGTAGCAGAACCGCCAGCCGGCCCGCTCCACCGCGTGCTCGACGTCGCCCACCGCGGCGGCGCTGTGCCACTGGTAGAGGTCCGGCGGGGTGTGCCCTGCGAGGAGTGCTGCGAGACCGCTCATTCGTCGTCCTTCCAAGTCGGCGAGCCGAGGTGGAGGCAGCGCGAGCGGGACCACGCGGGTCAGCTCGCGGTCGCCTTCACCCCGCAGACCATAGTCGTGGCGCCGCCGGTACGACAGGGGCCATCACGCCCGTGCCGGGCCCGACCAACGGCCCGACCGAGGGCCCATCCGAGGGGCCCGTCCGAGGGCCCAGCAAAGGCCCCGGCCCGAGGGCCCGTCCGGAGGACGTCACGAGGCCGCCCACGAAGCCGGTGGGATGCGGGCCGACGCTCAGAACGCCATCGCCTGGGCCCGGCGGCGAACCTCGGTGCCGCGGTTGTCGCGCAGGGCGTCGACGGGGCGGCCCGGCAGCGAGTCGTCGGGGGTGTAGAGCCAGGCGATGATCTCGCGGTCGGCGTACCCGCCGTCGTGGAGCACCGTGAGCACACCGGGCACCCCCTTGACGACGGCGCCGTCGGCGATCAGGTCGGCCGGCACCTGCGGGGCGGCGCCGGGCTCCGGCTCGGCCGCGGCCAGCTGGTGGTCGCGGACCAGCTGGCGCACCTTGCTGGCGGGAACCCCCAGCGCCTCGGCGGCCGCCGGCCAGTCCAGCCAGGAGCCGACCAGGTCCGCGAGCCGCACGTCGTGCCGGGGCTCGTCCGTCGCGGTGGAACCGCGGTCGTTCTCGGTCACCGGACCACTGTGCCACGCGGGAGCCGGGTGCCCAGGCCGGACCCGGTCCGGTCCCGATGACCACATCTGTCACAGCAGCACTCGGTCCGTTCCACACCGGGGCTCGACCCCTCGTTACGGCGCTCACGACGCGCGGCGGGCCGACGGTCCGCGCGCGTGAGCCTCGCCACGCCGCACGCGGTCGACGAGGCCGAGCACCCGCGGTCCCGGCACTAGAATCGAGGGTCGAGCCGGGACGGCAGTCGTCCGCCGGCAGGCACTGGAGGACCGCCGTGGCAAGGACCGTCGCCGACCCGCTGATCGGGCGGCTCCTCGACGGCCGCTACCTGGTCGGCGACCGGATCGCGCGCGGCGGCATGGCCACCGTGTACGAGGCCCGGGACCTGCGCCTGGACCGCTCCTGCGCGGTGAAGGTGATGCACGGCGACCTCGGTGACGACGAGGACTTCGTCCAGCGGTTCGTGCGCGAGGCCAGGGCCGCGGCCCGGCTGTCCCACCCCAACGTCGTGGCGATCTTCGACCAGGGGGACGACGACGGCACCCTCTACCTGGTCATGGAGCGCGTGGTCGGCCGTACCCTGCGCGACCTGCTGCGCACCGAGGCTCCGCTGCCACCGGCCAGGGCGCTGGAGCTGCTCGACCCGGTGCTCTCGGCCCTCGCCGCGGCGCACGCGTCGGGGCTGGTGCACCGCGACGTGAAGCCCGAGAACGTGCTGATCTCCGACGACGGCCAGGTCAAGGTGGCCGACTTCGGGCTGGCTCGCGCGGTCAGCGCCGAGACGCAAGCCACCGCGACCGGCGGCATCCTGATCGGCACGGTCTCCTACCTCTCCCCCGAGCTGGTCGTCGACGGCCGCGCGGACGCCCGCAGCGACGTGTACTCCGCCGGCGTGCTGCTCTTCGAGATGCTCACCGGGCGCAAGCCGCACGACGGCGACTCGCCGATCCAGGTCGCCTACAAGCACGTGCACGAGGACGTGCCGGCTCCGTCGCTGACCGTCGAGGGCATCCCGGCGTACGTCGACGCGCTCGTGGCCCGCGCGACCGCCCGCGACGCACAGCGCCGGCCCGCCGACGCGCGCGTGCTGCAGCACCACGTCCGCCGGGTCCGCGCCGCGCTGCGCGCCGGGGTTGCCGACGACCCGGAGCTGACCGCGGACCTGGCTCCGACGGCGGTCGCCGCGCCGCGCAGCGACGCGCCGTCCGACGACCCGTCGCCCACCCTGGAGACCGAGGCGCCGGGCGTGGGGCCGGCGGCGCGGGCGGCCGGCGGGCCGGACCGGGAGCCCACCACCGTCATCGGCACGCTCGCCGCCGGTGCCGGCCCCGCCCCGACCGCGACCGGCACGGCGCCGGTGGACGGGGACACTCCGCCGGAGCGCCCACGCCGCCAGGCGCCGCCCGCCGGCCTCCCCGGCTCGCCCCGGCGCCGCCGGCGAGGGTGGGTGCTGTTCGTGGTCGTGCTGCTGCTCGCGGTCGCGGCCGCCGCGGCCGGGTGGTACCTCGGCATCGCCCGGTGGACCACGACGCCGAGCGTCTTGGACATGACCGTGGCACAGGCCACCGAACAGGCCGCCGAGGCGGGGCTCTCCGTCGACGTGGGCGGGCGGGCGTACTCCGAGACCGTCGACGCCGGCGACGTGGTCAGCTCCGACCCGGCACCCGGCGACCGGATCCTGGACGACGGCACCATCGAGGTGGTCGTCTCCCGCGGCCCGGAGCGCTACGACGTCCCCGCCGTCGCCGGGAAGGACCTCGACGCCGCCACCGACGTACTCGAGGGGACCCACCTCGCGGTCGGCGACGTCACGCGGGTGTACCACGACGAGGTCGGCAAGGGGCTGGTGGTCTCCTCCGACCCCGCCGCCGGCACCAGCGTCAAACGCGACGCCGTCGTCGACCTCGTGGTGAGCAAGGGCCGTGAGCCCGTCGACGTCGTCGACGTCACCGGCCAGACGCTGCCGGCAGCCCGGCGCGCGCTGCGCGAGCTGGGCCTGCGGGTCGAGGTGGAGCGCCAGTACGACGACGAGGTGCCCGCCGGCGAGGTGATCTCGCAGAGCCCCGACGAGGGAACGCTGTTCAAGGGCGACCCGGTCGCCCTCGTGGTGTCGCGCGGCCCCGAGCTGGTCGAGGTGCCCAGCGTGTTCCGGATGGGCGTCGACGCCGCGCGCGAGACCCTCACCGACGCCGGGTTCCGGGTGCGCGTGCGCAACTCCACCCCCAGCTTCGGGCTCGGCTTCGTGGTGCAGCAGGAGCCAGGCGCCGGGGACCGTGCCCCCAAGGGCAGCGTCGTGACGGTCTACCTGGTCTGAGCCGTGCCCGCGTGACGAACCGCCGTACCTCCGCGGCCGCCACCCTCGCCCTGGTCGCCGTCACGGCCACGTGGGGGTCGACGTTCTTCTTGATCAAGGACCTGCTCGACCGGATGCCGGTCCTGGACTACCTGGCGGTGCGGTTCCTGGTGGCGACCGTCGCGCTGGCGCTGCTGTTCCCGCGTGCCCTCGCGCGGATGTCGCGGTCCGCTCTGCGCGGCGGCCTGGTCCTGGGCGGCCTCTACGGCCTGGCGCAGATCCTGCAGACCGCGGGCCTCGCGCACACCCCGGCCAGCGTGTCGGGCTTCGTCACGGGCATGTACGTCGTCGCGACGCCGGTGTTCGCCGCGGTGCTGCTCGGCCTGCGGGTCACCGTCGTCACCTGGACCGCGGTCGCCCTGGCGATGACCGGGCTCGGGGTGCTCACGCTCGGCGGCCTCAGCGTGGGCTACGGCGAGGCGCTGACGTTCGTCGCCGCCATGCTCTACGCCCTGCACATCGTCGGGCTGAGCGCCTGGAGCACACCGGCCGACGCCATCGGCATGGCGGTGACCCAGCTGGCGGTGATCACCGTCGTCTGCCTGGCCGTCACGGCTCCCGACGGCGTCGTCCTCCCCGCCACGACCCAGGACTGGGTCGCGGTGCTCTACATGGCGCTGGCCGCGGGAGCCTTCGCCATGGCGGCGCAGACCTGGGCGCAGGCGCACCTGCCGCCCACGCGGGCCGCGATCATCATGACGATGGAGCCGGTGTTCGCGGCCGGGTTCGCGGTGCTGTTCGGCGGCGAGGCGCTCTCGTGGCGGATGCTGGTCGGCGGCGGCCTGGTGCTGACCGCGATGCTCCTGGTCGAGCTGGTGCCGCGTCGCCACGTCGAGGCGGAGGTCACCCACATCGCGGTCTAGGACGCTCGTCGACCACCGAGACGGGCCGCCCCGCCGGCCGGACGGCTCCGGTAGGGTTTCGGCCTCCCGGCAGAGAGAAGCGCACCCGCATGGTGGTCGTCATGGCGCCCGGCGCGACGCCCGAGCAGATCGCCCACGTCGTGGAGCGGGTCGAGAGCGTCGGCGGCGAGGCGTTCGTCAGCAAGGGCGTGGTGCGCACCATCATCGGCCTGGTCGGGGACGTCGACTCCTTCCACGGGCTGAACCTGCGCACCCTCCCCGGCGTCGCGGACGTGCACCGGATCAGCGACCCGTTCAAGCTGGTCAGCCGCCAGCACCACCCGGCGCGCAGCACCGTGTGGGTGGGCAGCGGTGCGCGACAGGCGCCGATCGGCCCCGACACCTTCACCTTCGTGGCCGGGCCCTGCGCCGTCGAGACCGCCCAGCAGACCCTGGAGGCGGCGCGGATGGCCAAGGCGGCTGGGGCGGCGCTGCTGCGCGGCGGGGCGTTCAAGCCGCGCACGTCGCCGTACGCGTTCCAGGGCCTGGGGGTGCGGGGACTGGAGATCCTGGCGAGCGCGCGGGAGGCGACCGGGCTCCCGGTCGTGACCGAGGTGGTGGACGCGCGAGACGTGGGCGTGGTCGCGGAGTACGCCGACATGCTCCAGGTGGGCACCCGCAACATGGCCAACTACGGGCTGCTCCAGGCAGTGGGCGAGACCGGGAAGCCCGTCCTGCTCAAGCGGGGCATGACCGCGACCATCGAGGAGTGGCTGATGGCCGCGGAGTACATCGCCCAGGGCGGCAACCTCGACGTCGTGCTGTGCGAGCGGGGCATCCGGACCTTCGAGCCGACCACCCGCAACACCCTGGACATCAGCGCGGTCCCGGTGGTGCAGGCGACCAGCCACCTCCCGGTGATCGTCGACCCCTCGCATGCGGCCGGCCGGCGAGACCTCGTGCTGCCGCTCGCGCGAGCCGCTGCCGCCGTCGGTGCGGACGGGATCATCGTCGAGACGCACCCGCAGCCCGAGCAGGCGCTCTCCGACGCAGCGCAGCAGATCCCGACGAGCGAGTTCGCCGAGTTCGCAGCTGAGATCGGCGCGGTCGTCGCCCTGATGGGCAAAGAGATCGGATAGAAATGCGCGTCGCACTCGTCGGCACCGGCCTGATCGGCGCGTCGGTCGGACTGGCTGCGAAGAAGTCGGGAGCCGAGGTCGTCGGGTTCGATCCGGACGAACAGACACTGGAGGTTGCGGCGGAGAAGGGCGCGATCGACGAGCAGGCCGGCTCGCGGGAAGAAGCGGTGCGCGAAGCCGACCTCG
>JBIOUF010000303.1:0-15347 GCA_044866695.1 Nocardioidaceae bacterium
CTACGCCGGCTCTCCGCGCTGTTCTCCCCGGCTCGCAAGCTCGCCGGCTAGAAGAGCGCGGAGGCGAGGTTCTGCCGGCCCTTGAGCACGCGGGGGTCGTCGTTGCCCACCACGTCGAAGAGCGCAATCAGGTGCAGGCGGGCCCGGTCGCGGTCCTCGCCGGAGGTGCGGCGGACCAGGTCGACGATCCGGCTGAACGCGTCGTCGACGTGGCCGCCGAGCAGGTCGAGGTCGGCGACCAGCAGCTGCGCGTCGACATCGTCGGGTGAGGCCGCCGCGGCACGTCGCGCAGCGTCGAGGTCCACCCCGGCGGTTCGCTGCATCAGCCGCGCCCTGGCCAGCCCGATCGCCGCCTCGGTGTCGGCCGGGTTGGCGTCCACGAGCCTGGCGTACTCGGCCACGGCGCGGTCGAGGTCGCCGGCCATGAGGGCGTCCTCGGCAGGGGCGTAGCGGGGGTCGACGACGTCCTCGGCGTCCCCAGCGGCGGCGACGACGGCACCGAGCGGCTGGTGCCGGCCGGTCATGCCCTGCGCCGTCAGCTGCTGCAGGACCTGCGACATGATCGTGCGCAGCTCGGTGAGCGGCGGGGCGTCCTGGAGGAGCGGCGCCAGCCGGCCCTGGACGACCATGGCGACCAGCGGCAGCTGTTGCACCTGCAGGGCCTGGGCGATCCCCGGCTGGGCCTCCACGTCGACGCGGCCCAGCAGGAAGCGGCCCTCGGACTCCTCCGCCACCACCTCGAGGTCGTCGGCAAGGCGAGCCGAGGCCAGCATCCGCGAGGGTGCGTAGACGACCAGGACCACCGGAGCGGTCATCGAGCTCTCCAGCAGCTCGGTGAAGTTCTGCTCGTCCACCAGCACGGTGTACGCGCCCGACGCTGCGGGGCTCGCGCCGCCGGCCCCGCCACCCGGAGCCGCGGCACCCGGTCCCGGTGGGGACGCGGGGCGCTTCAGCGCGGACAGGTCGATGGCACCGGGGCGGGAGAACGGCGTCGTGCTCATGCCGCCTATCTTGTCCGACCGGTCCAGGAGGCGCTCCCGTGGGGAGGTTCGGGCCAGGGCGGGCGTGTGGCCGATAACCACATGCCGCCACGGCGTGTCGATGCAGCTTCGGGCCACAAGGGGCCCTTCGTGCAGGCATCGGCCACAACCACGCCGACCCACCCGCCTAGAAGTCGCCGGCGTCGTGGCGGAGCGGGCGGAGCAGGTCGGAGAGGTCGCGCAGCCGGTCCTCGGTCATGGCGGCGAGACCGAACTCTGCGGTGACCAGGTCGGCGGTGGCGGCCTCCACGAGGGACCGGCCAGCCTCGCTGATCTCGGCCAGGACCGTCCGGCCGTCGGTGGGGTGCGGGCGGCGTACGACGAGTCCGGCGGACTCCAGCCGCTGGACGATCGAGGTGACCGACGTGGGATGCACCTGGAGCCGTTCGCCCATCTTGCCCAGCGGCAGCGAGCCGTTGCGCGAGAAGGTGAGCAGCACCAGGGCCTCGTAGCGGGCGAAGGTGAGCCCGTGCGGGCGGAGCAGCTCGTCGAGCCTGCCGAGCAGCAGGCGGTGCACCCGCATCAGGGACGTCACGGCATGCATCTGCGGTACGGCGCCCCAGCGCAGCGCCCACTGCCGGGCCGCCTCGTCGATCGGGTCGAACGGCAGCCGCCGCCGGGTCATCTCCCGGGTCCCGGCCGGCCGGCGGCGCCCTGCTGCACGGTCTCCTGGATCTTCTTGTCCAGCCCGTCGGGGTCGCCGACGTGGCGGATGTTCTTCAGACCCTGGTCCTGCGCGGCGGACTCGAAGGTGAAGTGGCCGTAGCCGAGCAGCCGGCCGTGGAACGGCTTGTCCATGGTGATGTCCACCATCCGGGCGAGCGGCATCGTGGCGACCCGCTCCGAGAACACCCCGGTCACCCGGAACACCCGGATGTTGGTCACCACGAAGCGGTCCTTGTGCGCGCGCAGCACGCGGTAGCCGCCGTGCCCCCACAGGCCGGCGGTGAGCAGCAGGCACACGAAGCCGACCGGCGACCGGGCCAGGAACACCCCCACGAAGGTGAGCACGCCGAGCGCGATCTGCAGCGCCGGGGTGACGAAGACGACCCAGTGGTGCGGCACCTCCCGGACGATCACCTCGTCGACCTCGCGGAGCAGATGGGTGCGGATGTCCGGCTCGACGAACCTCCGCCTCAGCCAGGCGAGCACGGCCGCCGCTCAGCCCTGCAGGGCGTCGAGGAAGTCGATGATCCCGTTGAACAGCCTGGTGGTCAGCTCCCACACCGCGGCCGTCCCCTCCTCCAGCACGCGGGCCAGCTCGCCAGGGCTGGTCAGCATCCAGTAGCCGAGGAAGACGATGCCGGCGACGAGCAGCAGCTTCGACAGCTTCACGGCGGCCTCCCCTGTTCGGACGGCGACGGGCCCTGGCAGCGCGCGACGGCCAGGGTTCTCCCGCATTGGTAACAGAGCGACGCCGCCGGCCGTGGGAGGCGCGCTCAGCGGGGGTACGCCGCCAGCAGCCGGTCGGCCGCGCGGTAGGCGTCGGTCTCCCCGGCTGCGACCTGCGCCGCCAGCTGCTCGACGAGGGAGGCCGCCTGCGCGTGGTCCCACCGCTCGCGGAGCCGGGCGAGCACCACCGCCTCCACCTCGTCGCGGGCCCGGCGACGGCGGCGCCGGGCCAGCTCCCCGCTGTCGCGCAGGTGCGTCCGGTGCGCGGCCAGCGCCTCGGCCACCTCGGCGACGCCCTCCCCGGTGGTCGCGGTGGTGGCCAGGACGGGCGGCCGCCAGGCGCCGGGCGGGCGCTGCGCCATGGCGAGCATGCCGCGCAGGTGCCGGCGGACCTCGCTCGCGCCCTCGCGGTCGGCCTTGTTGACCACGTAGACGTCGCCGATCTCGAGGACTCCCGCCTTCGCGGCCTGGATGCCGTCGCCCATCCCGGGGGCGAGCAGCACGACCGTGCTGTCGGCCAGGCCCGCGATCTCGACCTCGGACTGGCCGACGCCCACGGTCTCCACGAGCACCACCTCGCAGCCGGCCGCGTCCAGCACGCGCACCGCCTGGGGAGCCGCCCAGGCCAGGCCGCCGAGGTGGCCGCGGGCGGCCATCGACCGGATGAACACCCCGGGGTCGGTGGCGTGGGCTCCCATCCGGACCCGGTCGCCGAGCAGCGCGCCACCGGAGAACGGCGAGGAGGGGTCGACCGCCAGCACGCCGACCCGAAGGCCCTGGTCGCGCCAGGCGGCCACGAGCGCGGACGTGGCGGTGGACTTGCCCACGCCGGGAGCGCCGGTCACCCCGACGACGTGCGCGCGACCGGCGTACGGCGCCAGGGCGGCCATCGCCTCGGGCAGCAGCGACGACGCGGACTCCACCAGGGACACCAGCCGCGCCACGGCCCGGGGGTCACCGGCCCGGGCCCGCGCGACCAGCTCCGGCACGGGAGGCTGCCGGCGGGCCTCGGCCACGTCCTCCTGCCTTCCGGTCAGAGCCCGTTGGGAGTGCGCCGCGGGGCCGCCGCTCAGGCCGGCACGCGGACGATCAGGGCGTCGCCCTGCCCGCCGCCGCCGCACAGCGCCGCCGCGCCGAGGCCGCCACCGCGGCGCTTGAGCTCCAGGGCGAGGTGCAGCACGATCCGGGCGCCGGACATGCCGACGGGGTGGCCGAGCGCGATGGCGCCGCCGTTGACGTTGACCTTGTCCTCGGCGATGCCCAGCTCGCGCGCCGAGGCGACGCCGACGGCGGCGAAGGCCTCGTTGATCTCGAACAGGTCGATGTCGGAGACCTCGATGCCCTCCTTCGCCGCGGCCTTGGTGATCGCGGCCGCCGGCTGCATCTGCAGGGAGGAGTCCGGTCCGGCCACCTGGCCCGAGGCGCCGATCTCGGCCAGCCAGGACAGCCCCAGCTCGGTCGCCTTGGCCTTGCTCGTCACGACCACCGCGCAGGCGCCGTCGGAGATCTGCGAGGCGGAGCCGGCGGTGATGGTCCCGTCCTTGGCGAAGGACGGCCGCAGCCGGGCCAGCGACTCCGCGGTGGTGTCGCCTCGCACGCCCTCGTCGGCCGCCACGACGACCGGGTCGCCGCGGCGCTGGGGCACCTCGACGGGGACGATCTCGTCGTCGAAGACACCGTTCTTCGCGGCGGCCGCGGCGAGCTGGTGGCTGCGCGCGGAGAACGCGTCCTGCTCCTCGCGGGACACGGCGACGGCGCCCGTGTTGGCCCGCTCGGTGAGCACGCCCATGGCCTGCTCGGTGAACGAGTCGTAGAGCGCGTCGTAGGCCATCGAGTCCACCAGCGGCACGTCGCCGTACTTGAAGCCCTCGCGGGAGCCCGGCAGGACGTGCGGGGCCCGGGTCATCGACTCCATGCCGCCGGCGACGACGACCTCGTGCTCCCCGGCGCGGATCAGCTGGTCGGCCAGCGCGATGGCGTTCATCCCGGACAGGCAGACCTTGTTGATCGTGAGGGCCGGGACGGTCATCGGGATGCCGGCCTTGGCCGCGGCCTGGCGGGCGGTGATCTGCCCGGTGCCGGCCTGGATCACCTGGCCGAGGATGACGTAGTCGACCTGGTCGCCGCGGATCCCGGCCCGCTCCAGCGCGGCCTTGACGGCGACGCCGCCCAGGTCTGCGGCGCTGAGGTCCTTCAGGCCGCCCAGCAGCCGGCCGATCGGGGTCCGGGCCCCGGCGACGATGACGGATTGGGACATGTTGCCTCCTGCGATGGCGGTCCCCGGCGACGCCGAGGGCACGGTGAGAGGACGGTGGCGAGGGCGACCTGCTGCCGACGGTTCGGACCCTACCTACCGGCGGGGAGCCTCGGCAGGGGTGCGCGGCCGTCGAACGGTGTCGTACGGGTCACACTGGCTCGTCCGGGCCGGTCCGGTGGGCCACGATGACCCCCATGCCGCCCGAGACGTCCCCGCTCCCCGAGCACCTGTTCGTGGCCATCGACCACGTCGGCATCGCCGTGCCGGACCTCGACGAGGCGACCGCGTTCTACCAGCGCACGTTCGGGATGACGGTCCGGCACGAGGAGACCAACGCCGAGCAGGGCGTCCGCGAGGCGATGCTGGGCGTGGGCGACACCGACCAGTGCATCCAGCTGCTGGCGCCCCTGGACGACTCCTCGACGATCGCCAGGTTCCTGGAGCGGTCGGGGCCCGGCCTGCAGCAGCTGGCCTACCGGGTGGCCGACGTCGAGCAGGTGTCCGCGGTGCTGCGCGAGCGCGGCGTCCGCCTGCTGTACGACGCCCCGCGCCGTGGCACGTCGGGCTCACGGGTCAACTTCATCCATCCCAAGGACGCGGGCGGGGTCCTCGTGGAGCTGGTCGAGCCCGCGCGGGAGCACGAACCCCCCGCCTGACCGGCCGTATGAGGTGGGCCACAGGGCAGTGGCCGAGACCGGTTACCCACGGGTAAGGTAGCCGCAGACCCACGAACTCGAGGGAGTCCTTCCGTGCAGCACATCCTCGACGCCATCCTCGCCGACGCCTCGGCCGACGACATCGCGGCGCTTCCCCTGCCCGAGAGCTACCGGGCGGTGACCGTGCACAAGGACGAGGTGGACCTGTTCGACGGCATGCCCACCAGGGACAAGGACCCGCGCAAGTCCCTGCACGTGGACGACGTGCCGCTTCCCGAGCTCGGCCCCGGCGAGGCGTTCGTCGCCGTGATGGCCAGTGCCATCAACTACAACACGGTGTGGACCTCGATCTTCGAGCCGCTGCCGACGTTCGGCTTCCTGGAGCGCTACGGCCGGGTGTCGCCGCTGGCCAAGCGCCACGACCTGCCGTACCACATCGTCGGCTCGGACCTCGCCGGCGTCGTCTTGGCCACCGGGCCGGGGGTGCACACGTGGCATCCCGGCGACAAGGTGGTCGCGCACTGCCTCTCGGTGGAGCTGGAGAGTCCCGACGGCCACGACGACACCATGCTCGACCCCGAGCAGCGGATCTGGGGGTTCGAGACCAACTTCGGCGGCCTGGCCCAGGTCGCCCTGGTCAAGGCGAACCAGCTGATGCCGAAGGCCGCACACCTGACCTGGGAGGAGGCCGCCTCCCCCGGGCTGGTCAACTCCACGGCGTACCGCCAGCTGGTCAGCCACCACGGCGCCAACATGAAGCAGGGCGACAACGTGCTGATCTGGGGAGCCAGCGGCGGCCTCGGCGGGTTCGCCACGCAGTACGCCCTGAACGGCGGCGCCGTCCCGGTGTGCGTGGTCTCCAGCGACGAGAAGGCCGAGATCTGCCACCGGATGGGCGCCGAGCTGGTGATCAACCGCGCCGCCGAGGGGTTCCGGTTCTGGAAGGACGAGCACACCCAGGACACCCGGGAGTGGCGCCGGCTCGGCGCCCGGATCCGCGAGCTCACCGGCGGCGAGGACGTGGACATCGTCTTCGAGCACCCCGGCCGGGAGACCTTCGGCGCGTCGGTGTACGCCGCCCGCAAGGGCGGCACCATCGTCACCTGCGCGTCGACCAGCGGCTACCTGCACACCTACGACAACCGCTACCTGTGGATGAACCTCAAGCGGATCATCGGCTCGCACTTCGCCAACTACCGGGAGTCCTGGGAGGCCAACCGGCTGGTCAGCAAGGCCCGGATCCACCCCACGCTCTCCCGCACCTACCCGCTGGACGAGGTCGGCCAGGCCGCCCTCGACGTCCACCACAACCTGCACCAGGGCAAGGTCGGCGTGCTCTGCCTGGCGCCGCGCGAGGGGCTCGGGGTGACCGACGGCGAGCTCCGCGAGCGCCACCTGGACCAGATCAACGCCTTCCGCGGCGTCTAGTGCCCCGGCCGCCAAGGCTTGCCCTGGCGGAGCGGGCACAGGTTGGTGGACGGGGTCTAGAACCTGGACCGCACCGTGACGCGGGGTCCAGCCCGTGAAAACCTGGGCCGGACACGGTGGACGCTGGCCTGGATTCCGGCCTACATCGGAGACACTTGCTCCAACCCAGCGGGAGTACACCGGAATGAGTGATTCGGACATGACCAACCGTCCCAGCCTGTCCATCTTCGACGACCCCGAGACCGACGAGGAGCCCACCCAGGTGATCCCCCGCGCCGCGGCCGAGGCAGCGGTGGCCGAGGGGGCGCCGACCGGCGGCACCCAGCCGGGCCCGGCGCCCGCGGCCGCCCACCCGGATCGGACCGGCCCGCCGCCGTCCCCCGACGCCCAGCGCTCCGGCGGCACCCAGGCGTCACCGGCCCCGGCGCCCGCTCCGGACCCGGCTCCCGCGGCATCCGCGCGCACGCAGGCCACCCGGGCGCCCGCTCCGGCGCCAGCTCCGGCGCCCAGCCCGGCGCCGGCCCAGCCCGCCCGGCCGGCGCCGCCCCGCGCTCCCGCCAAGGTGTCCTTCCCCGTGGTACGCCGCGGCTACGACCCCTCCGCGGTCGACCGGCAGGTCCAGGCGCTGCTCGAGGAGCGGGCCGGCCTGTTCGCGGGCGCGGAGGAGGCCCGCAGCCGCGCCGCGGCGCTGGAGTCGGAGCTCGCCGACGCCAGGACCCGGCTCGACGAGCACGAGAACCCCACCTACGCCGGGCTCGGCGGGCGGGCCAGCGAGTTCCTCCGGCTCGCCGAGGAGCAGGCCCACGAGGTGATCTCCCAGGCCAAGGCGCAGGCCGGCGCCATCATCCGCCGCGCCAACGCCGACGCCGCGGCGCTCACCGCTCAGGCCGCCCGCGACGCCGACGACATGCGGATGGTGCAGCTGAAGGAGCTCGACGACGCCCGCGCCACGGCGACCGCCGACATCGAGAGCCAGCGCACCATGGCCCACGCCGAGGTCAGCGACCTGCGCGCCAGCGCGGAGCGGGAGACCGCGCAGCTGCGGCTGGCCGCCGAGCAGGAGACCAACACGCTGCGCACGGCGGCACGGCGCGAGGCGGAGCAGCAGCGCGCCGCCGCGGACCGCGAGGTGGCCGAGACCCGTCGCGAGCTGGCCGTGGAGAAGGAGCGGCTGACCCGGGAGGCCGCCGAGCACCACAGCAACGCCAGCGCGGAGACCACCACCCTGGTCGCCGAGGCCGAGGCGCGCGCCAACGCCGCCGAGCGGCGCGCCGCCGAGGCGATCGCGCAGGCCAACGCGCACCGTCAGCAGGCCGAGAGCGAGGCCGAGCGGCTGGTCACCCTGGCCCGCCGTGAGGCGGCGCAGATCGTGTCGTCGGCCCAGACCCAGGCCGCGAGCTTCGTGGCCAGCGGGCAGACCGAGGCGGAGCGCCAGCTGGTCGAGCTGCAGGCGGAGGTCGAGGGGCTGCAGAAGCGCCGCGACGCGATCGTCGCCCAGCTCGGCGCGCTACGCGACGTCGTGGCCGGCTTCGCCGACGGGCCCTCCGACAAGCGCTGACCCCCGCGCGTCCGCGGGGTTGGCTCAGCGGGGCACGTCCTTGAAGGCCGCGGTGGTGCGGTCGGCGTACGCGCTGGTGTCGGCGGTCCCCATCGGGCCGTCCCACTCCCGCGGCAGCGGCACCGGGACGGCGGGCGCGATCTGGGCGACGATCTCGTCCAGGACCCGTTCTGCGTCCCCGACCCAGAGGTGCTTGGCGCCCTCGACCGCGACGACCTCGGCATGGGGCACGGCCGCGAACCGCTCCCGCGCCTGGGGTGGCCGCAGGTAGTCGTCGAGCTCGGGGACCAGCACCTTCAGCGGCTTGTCGGAGTCCGCCCAGGCGGCCAGGTGCTCCGGCGTGGTGAAGCGCAGCGGCGGGGAGAGCAGCACCGCGCCGGCCACGCCCGGGTCGAGGCCGTGCATCAAGGTGAGGTCGGTGCCGAAGGACCAGCCGACCAGCCAGATCGAGGGCAGGTCGTGGAACTCGGCGTACTCGATGGCGGCCGCGACGTCGTACCGCTCCCCCTCCCCCGCCTCGAAGCTGCCCTCCGACGTGCCCTGCAGCGACGACGTGCCCCGGGTGTTGAACCGGAGCACGCCGATGCCGGCCAGCGCCGGCAGCCGGAAGGCGGCCTTGCGGAACAGGTGGCTGTCCATCATCCCGCCGTGCGTCGGCAGCGGATGCAGGCAGACCATCGTCGCGACCGGGTCCCGGTCGGGCGGCAGCGCCAGCTCGCCCACCAGGCTCAGCCCGTCGACGGTCTCCAAGGTGATCGGCTCGCGCCGGGCCGGAAGCACCGACGTGCCGCGGATGGTCGCCATGCGCTCATTGTGCCCATCCGGTCGAGCCGTCAATGTTGGTCGGCCGAGCCGTCAATGTTGGTGGGTCGAGCCGTCAATGTTGGTCGGTCGAGCCGTCGATGTTGGTCGGTCGAGCCGTCGATGTTGGTCGGCCCTCACCCCACGCGGCTGCTCCTGGCCGCCGTGCCGGCGTTGCCGACGGCGTCCGTGGCCCGGACCAGCACCCGGAGCGTGCCCGGCCGGACGCCCCGGACCGGCACGCTCCACCGGTTTCCGGACCGGGTGGCCGTGAGCGCCCGCGCCCGTGCGGTGGCGTCGGCCTGCGAGGTGGCCCGGCGCCAGGCGGTGCCCGAGTAGAACCACCACGCCCCGGACCGGCGCTCGGTCGCCTTGACCGTCACCGACGCGACGCCGGAGCCGTTCCGGTCCGTCGCGGTGCCGCGCACGGTGGGCGGGGCAGGCGCCGCGACGGCGACCCTCGGTCCGGTCAGGTCGGCGGCCACCTGCACCGGCTCGGAGGTGACCGCTCCCCCGGCGACGGCCTCCGAGGAGGGCTGGGCCCGAACCGCCAGGGAGTGGGCTCCGTCCGCAAGCGCCACCGTGGCCGACGTCGTGCCGGCGTCGACCGAGGCGACCGTGTCGCCGTCGACCAGCACCTCGTAGCCGCCGAGAGAGGAGGCCGGCTCGGCCGCGGACCAGGCCAGCTCGGCCGAGCCGGCGGTGAACGTCGTGGTCCCCCGCTGGACCGCGTCGCCGGCGAGGGTCAGCTTCGGCGCCGACAGCGCCGGCTCGGTCGCCCGGACCGTGACCTGCGCCTCGAGGGGCAGCGCCTCGGAGGACGACCCGACGTAGACCGTGCGGCTGCCGGTGCCGAGGACCCAGCTCTGGTTGCGGGTGTCCCAGGAGGAGAGCTCCCGCGGGTCGACGTGCATGGTGACCGTGGCCGACGCGCCCGCGTCGAGGTCGACCCGGCCGAACTCGGCGAGCTGGCGGCCGGTCTGCTGGATCCGGGCGGGCAGGCTCGGCGACGGACCCACGTACACCTGCGGCACGGCGGTGCCCTCCGAGCCGCCGGTGTTCGTCACCGTGACGGTGACGTCGAGGCCGGCGTCGGCGGTCCGGCTCACCGAGAGACCCGAGTAGGCGAAGCGCGTGTAGGACAGCCCGTGTCCGAACGGGAACAGCGCGCGTACGTCGTGGTCGACGTACCACCGGTAGCCCATGTCCAGGCCCTCGGACCAGGTGATCTGGCCGTTGACACCGGTGGAGCGCTCGGGGTGCCCGCCGAACGGCGTCGCGGCGCTGCTGGCCGGGAAGGTGATCGGCAGATGGCCGGACGGGCTCGTGTTGCCGTAGAGCAGGTTGGCCGTCGCGGTGCCGCCTTCTTGTCCTGGATACCACATCTCGAGCACGGCGCGCACCGAGCCCAGCCAGGGCATCTGCACGGCGCCGTTGGTGTTGAGCACGACGGTCGTGTTCGGGTTGGCGTCCGCGACGGCCTGCACCAGCCGGTCCTGGTTGGGTCCCAGCGTCCCGACGTTGCCGGGCGTCGTCGTGGTGTTGGCGTCGTCGACGAACACCACGGCCTGGTTGGCGTTCCGGGCGGCGGCCACGGCGGCGTCGAGGTCGGCCTGCTGGCCCGCCCAGGAGAACCGGAACGTGGGCGCCGGGGCGAGGTTCGCCTGCGGGCGGTAGGTCAGCCGGACCTGGTGCAGCCCCGGGCTGAGCGCCGCTGCCACGCCGGAGTTGTCCAGCCCGAGGTACTGGCCGTTGACGGTCGGCCCGTCGGGGTAGCTGTTCGGCAGGATGGTGGAGTTGTTGGTCAGCGTCTGGGTCACGCCGTCGACGGCCAGAGCCACGTTGGCGCTGGCACCGGTGTTCGGCCCCTGCTGGAGACCGGGGTTGATCCCTCGGTTGTACTGGGTGGCGTCACCGGAGAAGGTGCCGACCGGCCTGGCCAGCCAGAGCTGGTAGGTGTCCGCGGCGGTGACGTTGAGGTAGCCGTCGTAGGTGTAGGTGTTGCCGCGCACCAGGTCGGTCTGCTGGCCGCCCAGCGTCGTGACCACCGTGGTGCCTAGGACGGTGCCGTTGGCGTCGGTCTCGGTGCGGGTCAGCCCCGCCGGCGCCGCCGGGTCGTTTGCGGTGCGCAGTGCGCTGGCCGGGACGACGGTGCCGATCCGGTCGATGCCCGGGACGTAGGAGACTCCCGCGTCGCCGTTCTGCTGGGTGAGCGCGTCGTAGGCGGTGATGTTGTTCCGGTCGCCGAAGCCGCGGGCGCGCTCGCCGCCGGGGGCGGCGGGCAGCAGGTTCGCGGTCGGCCCGATCGCCACGATCCGGTTGCCCTGGCGACGCGAGAGCGGCAGCTCGGCGCCGTCGTTCTTGAGCAGCACCCCGGTCTGCTCGGCCAGCCGGCGGGAGGTGACGATGCCCTTCTGCTTGTCCAGTGCCGGCGCGGGGCCGAGCGGCTCGACCGGCGTCTTCGCCGCCTCCGGGTAAGACGAGTCGTCGAGCAGGCCGAACCGCTCGTACTGGTAGAGGATCCGGGCCACGGACTCGTCCAGGGCGTCCGCGTAGGCCTGGTCGAACGTGGGGGACGCCGGGTCGACCAGAGGTTTGAGCACAGCCGGTGCGAAGAAGTTCGTGGCGAACTCCTGGTCGGTGCCGGCCAACAGGTCCGACACCGACTTGGCGGCACCGTAGTCGGAGGTGACCCAGCCCTTGAACCCGAGCTGACCCCTGAGGACTCCGTTCAGCGCATAGGAGTTGGAGCAGGCGTAGTCGGGCTGCGACTCGGTCTCGAGCAGCTGGAACCTGGCGTAGGAGCACATCACGGAGGTGACGCCCGCCTGGACGACGGCGGCCTCGGATGCGGAGAAGTAGAGCTGGTGCGCGGCCTGGTCCGGCACGATCGACGGGGTGTTCTGGTTCTGCCCGTTGTAGAGCGTGAAGTGCTTGACCTGCGACAGCAGGCCCTGGCTCTGGATGCCGTTGATCTCCCGTGCGGTCAGCTCGGCCGCCAGGAACGGGTCCTCGCCGTCGGTGGTCATGTTGCGGGCCCAGGTGGGCATGCGGGCCATGTCCACCTGCGGGCCGTACAGCAGGTCGATGTCGAGCGCGCGCCCTTCCTTCCCGACCGCCTCGCCGAAGGTGGTGAAGTTGTCCCGGCCGAACGACGCCGCCAGGCCGATCCGGCCCGGGTACGCCGTGGCGTCGCGGTAGACGTTGACTCCCTGGGCGTCGGCATGGCGCACGTCGGGAATGCCGAGCCTCGGCACGCCCAGGATGATTCCGGCGGCCCCGTGCGGGTTCGGGTCCGTGCCGCCCTTGACCAGCCGCAGCTTCTCGTCGACGGTCAGGCGCGGAACCAGGTAGTCCACGGTCGCGGTGTGCGGCGCGGCCTCGGACTGGTCGGGAGAGCCCGGGTACGTCGCCGCCACCTCGACCTCCGCGGCGACCGCCGAGCCGGCGCCTCCCGCCCCGGCCAGGGCCGCGCCGAGGCAGACCAGGCCCGCCGTGGTGGCGGCGACCGAGCGGCGGCGAGCACCGCCGTCCAGGGGTCCCGGCGAGACGGCCGGCTGCGTCGTGGACCGTGCGGGCACGAAGGGTACGCGGGACATAGGCGCGACTCCCTGCTGGACGATGTCGCCCACCCCGAGATAGGTGGCCGGTGCGCTACCGGGAAGTAAAGACCTCGGGGCGATCGGCCGTCAACGGACGGCCACGACGTACTCCGGGGCCGTCGTCGACATCGCGCCGTGCGCGCGGCCCAGCGACGCGTCGGCCCGGTCGAGCGGTCCGTGGGCCTTGGCCAGGCCGAACGGCGGCATGTTCCCGTACACGTTCTCCGCCTGCCCCGCGGGCACCAGGTAGGTCTCGTGGAAGATCCCCACGTCGCCGTCGCGCGCCGCCCGGCGGTTGAACTCGGCCCAGGCCCGGGCGTGCGACAGCTCCGTCGAGCGCGCGTACGCGCCCAGCTGCTCGAGGGTCCGCCAGTACTGCACGACCAGGAACGTTCGCCCGGACCAGTACGTCCGCGCGTCGAGGAGGCCGAGGTCGGCGTCGCGCAGCTCGGCGAGCATACGGGGCATGCCGGCGAAGACCGGCCACCACGAGCGGATCCGCCGCAGGCGGTTGACCCGCATGCCGATGAGGAACACCACGACGTCCTGGGCCGCCACGTCGGCGACCACCTGGCCACCGACCACCCCGCGCGGTGCCCGGTCCGCCGCACCCTCGTAACCCCTCGGCACCCGGCGGCTGCGGTTCATGACACGCTCCTAGATAGCAGTACTCTCTACGAGGAGAGTGGCAGTATCCAGGCAACGCTGTCAAGGAGGGACGAGTGCGGATCTCCGAGCTGTCGGCCGAGGCGGGCCTCCCGGTGGCGACCGTCAAGTTCTACCTGCGGGAAGGGCTGCTGCATCCTGGCCGCGCGGTCACCGGGCGCCTCTCGGAGTACGACGAGACGCACGTGCGCCGGCTGCGCCTCGTGCGCACCCTGCGCGAGGTGGGCGACCTGCCCGTGGACCGGATCCGCGTGCTGCTGGAAGCCACGGACACGCCCGGTGCGACGGTGCACGACGTGTTCGGGATCGCCGCGGACGCCCTGGCACCCTCCCCAGGTCCGGCCGCTGCCGACCGCGCCGACCTCCGCCGGGTGAGCGACCGGGTGGTCCATGATGCGGGCTGGACGCACGTGCGGCCCGAGTCGGTGGACCGCGACAACCTCGCCGCGGTGCTGGAGGTGATCGGGCGCTACGGCACCCACCCGGGCGACCGGCTGCTGCTGGAGCCGTACGTCGCCCTGGCCGACGGTCTGGCCCGCACCGAGATCGCGCACCTGGACGACTCGTTGGACCGCCAGGCCCTGCTGGAGGAGATGGTGGTCGGGTCGGTCGTGTTCGGCCGGCTGCTGGCCGTGCTCCGCCGCCTGGCCGAGGAGCACCACAGCTTCGAGCGCTTCGGCTCCGACAGACGGTCCTGACCCGCCGCCGGGCTGCCCGGTCGCGACGGGGCGCGACGGCGCGGTCGTCCGCGGCCTGTGGGACGATCGGGGCACTCTCGAGAAGGGGGTCGCATGCGCCGCTACCGTCACCGGCGTCCGCAGACCGCTGTCATCGTCTCGCTGGCGCTCGTCCTCATGCTCGGGTTCCTGGTCTGGTCCGGCGCCACCGCCGCCCACGCCGACGGGCCCACCGAGTTCACCAGCTCGACGCCGATCACGATGACCAGCCCCCCGTCCGGCGGCACGCCGGCCGCCGCGTCTCCCTACCCCTCGGCGGTCACGGTGTCCGGCATGACCGGCCCGGTCTCCGACGTCGACGTCCGCATCTCCGGCTTCACCCACTCCGTCGCCAACGACGTCGACATCCTGCTGGTCGGACCGACCGGCCAGAGCCTGGTGCTGCTGTCCGATCCCGGCGGCCGCACCACGCTGGTGTCGGCGAACAACGCCACCGTCACCTTCGACGACGGCGCCGCCACCGGCGTCCCGCAGAGCGGGGTCATCACCGGGACCGTGCGGTACCGGCCCACCGACACCGACGCCGGCGAGGGGACCGCCGACTCCTTCCCCGCCCCGGCGCCCGCGCCGGGTGCGAACACCACGCTCGCCGACGCCTTCACGGGAACGACCGCGAACGGGGTCTGGAACCTCTTCGTCGTCGACGACACCGACGGAGACAACGGGTCGATCAGCGGCGGATGGTCGCTGACCGTCACGACCGCCGCGACGGCGGCGCCGACGACCACGGCCGTGGCGTCCTCGCAGAACCCCTCGACGACCGGCGGCGCCGTCACCTTCACCGCAACGGTCACCAGCGCCGGCAGCCCGGTGAACGCGGGCTCGGTCACCTTCTCCGACGGATCGACCACGCTGGCCGCCGACGTGGCGGTGAACGCGTCCGGCCGCGCGTCGTTCACGACCAGCACCCTCGCCGAGGGAAGCCACGTCATCGTCGCCAGGTACAACGGCACCCCGACGCTGCTGTCCAGCTCGGGCTCGCTCACCCAGGTCGTCGACAACGCCACCACCACCCCCGACGGGGACACCTGGTGCAACACCGGCAACATCACCGTGCCCACGTCCGGTGCGGGCACGCCCTACCCGTCGCACATCACGGTGGGCGGCGCCGGACCCGAGGTCTCGCGGCTCACCGTGGACCTCGACGACGTGTCCCACGCGGTCCCGGTGGACCTCGAGGTGCTGCTGGTGGGCCCCACCGGCCGCACGC
>JBIOUF010000304.1:0-5979 GCA_044866695.1 Nocardioidaceae bacterium
GTCGGGGTAGTCGGGGTGCCGCGGCCTGCGGGGGCGTCGTACCGGCGGCTCATCTCCGGCCACCTGCCGGCCCGGAGCGCGGCCACGACGAGGCAGCCGGCGCAGACCAGGGACGCCGCGGCGGCTAGGACGAACCACGCCGTGAGGGAGGCGTCGTCGGCGGGGCCGGAGAGCGCGGTGGCCTGAGCCTCCAGCGCCGCGGCCCGGGCCCGGTCGCCGGCGGTCACGACGCCGACCGCGGCACCCAGCGCCGCCGCCGCCCCCAGCACCGCCACCAGCCGTCGCGCCGTACGCCGCAGCACGAGCAGCGTCCCCCAGGCCGCCAGCGCCACCAGCGACAGGGCGAGGACCGCCGGGGCGACGTCGGAGCCGGCCGCACCCGCCCCGGCCGCCGCGTCGGCGCGTGCCCAGTCCTGACCCGCAGCGAGCACCGCCAACGCGGCCGCGGCCAGGCCGACCGCCACGGTGGGAACGAAGCCCCGGCTTCGCTCAGCCACCGGCGACCTCGAGGACGTCCTCGTCGAAGCAGGTCCGGGCACCGGTGTGGCAGGCGGCTCCCTCTTGGTCGACCTTGACCAGCAGGGTGTCACCGTCGCAGTCCAGCCGGACCTCGCGCACCCACTGGCGGTGGCCGGAGGTGTCCCCCTTGGCCCAGTACTGCTGCCGCGAACGGCTCCAGTACGTCGCCCGCCCGGAGGTCAGCGTGCGGTGCAGCGCCTCGTCGTCCATCCAGCCGACCATCAGCACCTCGCCGGTGTCGTGCTGCTGGACGACCGCCGTGAGCAGACCGGCGGGGTCGCGCTTGAGACGGCCGGCGATGGCGGGGTCGAGCTGGCTCACCCGCCCAGTATGAGCGGCGCGGCCACACGCTCAGTGCGCCGCGGAGCTCCGCCAGGCGGCGTGCAGCCGGCCGTAAACACCGCCCTCCGCGAGCAGCCGGGCGTGGCTGCCGCGCTGGACGACCCGGCCCCGGTCGACGACCAGCACCTCGTCGGCCTTCTCGGCGGTGCTCATCCGGTGCGCGATGGTGACCGAGGTGCGGCCGGCGGTGAGGCGCTCGAGAGCCGCGGCGATGCGCATCTCCAGCGCCGGGTCGACGGCGCTGGTGGCCTCGTCGAGCACCAGCAGGTCGGGGTTCGCCAGGTGCGCCCGGAGCAGGGCGACCAGCTGCCGCTCCCCGGCGGACAGCGACTCGCCACGCTGGCCGACCTGGGTGTCCAGGCCCCACGGAAGGCCGTCCAGCCAGGAGCCCAGGCCGAGCTCGTCGGCGGCCTGCCTGATCTCGGAGTCGGTCGCGTCCAGCCGGCCGTAGCGGGTGTTCGCGCGCAGCGAGGCGTCGAAGAGGAACCCCTCCTGCGGCACCAGCACCACCCGGTCGCGCAGCGACGAGAACGGCACGTCGGCCAGGTTCGTCCCGCCGAGCAGCACCGCCCCGGCGGTGGGGTCCATCAGCCGGGTGAGCAGCTTGGCCAGCGTGGTCTTGCCCGACCCGGTCTCGCCGACCACCGCGACCCGGGTGGTCGGCGCGATGGTGAGGTCGACGTCGCGCAGCACCGGCGGACCGCCGGGGTAGGCGTAGCACACGCCGCGGAACTCGATCCCCAGCGAGCCCGTCGGCAGCGGCACCCCGCCGGGCCCGGGGTCGGCCACGTCGGCAGGGGTGTCCAGGATGCCGATCACCCGGCGCCAGCCCGCGAAGGCGTTCTGGGCGTCGGTGAGCACCTGGGTGCCCATCTGGACGGGGCCGACGAACAACGTGACGAGGAAGGCGAACGCGAGCACCTGGCCGGCGGTGATCTGGCCGTCCACCCCGAGCAGGACGCCGACGACCAGGACGCCGGCGTTCGCCAGCCCGGCCGACAGCCCGCCGAGGGAGAACGAGAACGCGGTGAGCGCCTGCGCGCGGGTGCTGGCCTGCTGGTAGCGGTCGACCGCGTCGTCGATGCGCGCCTGGGTGCGGTCCTCGACGGCGTAGGAGCGGACCACGCCGGCACCGACGATCGGCTCGGAGATCGCGGCGAGCATCAGCCCGACCTGCCGGCGCACCTCACCGTAGGCACGGGAGAGCCGGCGCTGGAAGAACCGCAGCGACGCGAACAGCGGGAGGAAGCAGGCCCACACCACCAGCGTCAGCTGCCAGGAGTACACCGCCATGACCACCGTGGCCAGCGCGACCTGCCCCACGGAGACGACGGCGATCATGCCGCCGAACACCAGGAACTGCGAGACCTGGTCGACGTCGCTGGTGACCCGGCTGACCAGCGCGCCGCGTCGTTCGGTGTTCTGGGTGAGCACGGGCAGGTCGTGGACGTGCCGGAACGCCTTGGTGCGCAGCGTCGCGAGTCCGGTCTCGGCCGAGCGGAACAGCCGGGCGGTCATCGCGTACGACGCCGCGCCGGTGACCAGGATCGCGAGGCCGGCCATTGCGAGCATCCGCGCGGTGAACCCGTGGTCGACGCCGCCCTCGGCACCGATGCCGCGGTCCAGGGTCTGCTGAACGGCGATCGGCACCACGACCCGGCCCGCCGTCGCCGCCACCGCGAACGCCAGCGTCACCCAGAAGCCCCGCACCAGCTCGGGGGCGTGGGCCACGCCGCGCCGCAGCACCGCCCAGGCGGTGGTGGCCTCCCCCGTGTCGACCGAGGTGGAGGCCGGCGCGGTCGCGGGCGCGGCGGTCACGGGGACACCTCCTCGCGTCGCTGCGCCGCCTCGGCCTCGTAGGCGTTGACCAGCGCCGCATAGTCGGGCCGGCGGGCCAGCAGCTCGGCGTGCGGGCCCTGGTCGACGACCCGGCCGTCGGCGACGTACACGACCTCGTCGGCCAGCGCGATCGTGGACTTGCGGTAGGCCACGACGACGACGGTGACGTGGTGGGCACCCCTCCGGAGGGCGGCGAGGATCCGTGCCTCCACCTCTGGGTCCACCGCGGAGGTGGCGTCGTCGAGAACCAGCAGGCGGGGCCGGCGGACCAGGGCGCGGGCCAGGGACAGGCGCTGGCGCTGTCCGCCGGACAGCGTGGTGCCCCGCTCGCCGACCCAGGTGTCCAGGCCGTCGGGGAGGGCCGCCACGAAGCCGTCCGCCTGCGCCGTGCGCAGCGCCTCCCACACCGCGTCGTCGGAGACGTCGGCGCCGAGGGTGACGTTGCCCCGCACCGTGTCCTCGAAGAGGAACGCCTGCTGCGGCACCAGGGCCGCGTGCCGGGCCAGCTCGCCCCGGGGCAGGTGCCGCAGGTCGACCCCGTCGAGGTACACGGTGCCGACGGCGGGGTCGACCAGCCGGAAGAGCAGCGCGGTCAGCGTGCTCTTGCCCGATGCAGTGGCGCCCACGACGGCGACCGTGCGGCCGGGGCGCACCGAGAACCCGACGTCCTCGAGCACCGGCCGGTGCTCGGTGTAGCCGTAGCCGAGGCCGTGGACGTCGAGCCGCGCCCCGCCGTCCGCGGGCGCCACGCTCCGGTCGCCGTACTCCATCTCGCCCCCGGCCGCGAGCACCAGCCGGACCCGGTCGAAGCCCACCACGCTGCGCGGGAACTCCCCGAGCAGCCAGCCGAGCGAGCGGATCGGGAAGGCCACGACGGTGAGCAGGTACGCCACCGTCACGACCGCCGCTGCGCTGCTGCCGCCGGTGTCGACGCGCCACACGCCGACACCGAGCACGGCCAGGACCCCGATGCTGGGCAGCGCCTCGAGGACCGGGTCGAAGGCGGCGCGGACCACGCCGGCGCGGATGGCCGTGGCGGCCAGCTGGTGGGCCTTCGCGGCGAACCGCTCGGCCTCCTGCTGCTCACGGCCGAGGGTCTTGACGACCACCGCTCCGTCGAAGGACTCGTGCGCCACCTCGCTGACCTCCCCGCGCAGCGCCTGCACCCGGGTCATCAGCGGCGACTGCAGCCGCTGGAACACCAGGTTGCTCACGATGACCAACGGGAAGACCAGCAGCCCCACCAGCGCCAGGACGAGGTCGGTGAGCAGCATCTGGACCACCGCGACCACCATCATCACCACGGTGCCGACGGCCATCGGCAGTGGCGCGATCGGGGACCAGGCGGCCTCCACGTCGGCGTTCGCGTTCGACAGCAGCTGTCCGGTCGGGCGCTGCTGGTGCCAGGCCATCGGCAGCCGGAGGTACTGCCGCGTGACGGCCCGGCGGTCGTGGGCCTGCATGCGGTACTGCATCACCCCCGCGCCCAGCCGGCGGGCCACGATGCCCACCGCGCGCACGATCGCCACGCCCACGAACAGCGCCACCACCGCGACCAGCCCCGCAGGGTCCGCGTCGCCGGTCTCGAACGCGGGCAGCACCACGTGCTCGGTGGACCAGCCGAGCACCCATGCGTCGGCGACGGTTAGCACCCCGAACAGCACCGCCCCGAGGGTCGAGAGCGTGAAGATCCACGGCTCGCGGCGGATGGCCACGGCCAGGACGGCGAACCCGTCACGGACCGTGCTCGACGTCCGCACGGGCGCGATCCCGCTCACCAGCCACCTCTCGCTCCACCGGCCCGCGCCCGGACGAGCGCAACCGTGGCCAGCCTACGATCGTCGGCATGAGCGAGCGGAGCGAGCCGACAGACCTGGGGAGCCGACCACGGGTCACCGCACCGCGGCGGCGGCGACCACCCGGGGGGCCCGCGCGAACGTCGAGGGCGACCGTCGTCGGCTGCCGGCACAGCGCCGATCCGGAAGGGACCGTGGACAGTTGAGCTACCTGGCGGCCGACGAAAGGGAGGCGCTGTGCGACCTGGCCCTCGAGGTCGGCGAGCACGCCCCCACCCTGTGCGAGGGCTGGGACGTCAAGGACCTGGTGGTGCACCTTCTGGTCCGCGAAGGACATCCCGCCGCCATCGGCATCGTCGTACCTTTCCTCGCCCCCATTCTCGACCTCGCCAGCCGGAGAGTGGGCAGGACGGACTTCGAGGAGCTGGTCGGCCGGCTGCGCAAGGGCCCGCCGGCGTACTCGCCCATGGCGCTGCCCAACGCGGACAAGCTGCTGAACGGCGTCGAGCTCTACGTCCACCACGAGGACGTGCGCCGCGCCCGGCCCGGGTGGCAGCCGCGCGACCTCCCGCCGCGCACCCAGGACGCGCTGTGGCGGGCGCTCCGGAAGGCCGGCAAGGCACCCCTGCGCAAGGCCCCGACCGGCGTCGTCGCGGAGCGCAGCGACACCGGCGAGCAGGCCGAGCTCAAGCCCGGGGACCCCTCTGTCGTGGTGCACGGCCTGCCCGGCGAGGTGATGATGTTCGCGTTCGGCCGGCCCGGGGCCGACGTGAAGCTCTCCGGCGACCCCGACGCGGTCCTCGCGCTGACCAGCAGCACCCGCGGCTACTGAACGGCCGGTCCGGCCAGGCCGGTTCGCTGGGGTGGTTGTGGCCGATGACCGCAGGCGACACGCCGTACAAGCTGCGGCCTGGGGCCACAAGCAGGGCCTTGTGCAGGCATCGGCCACAAACACGCCGACCCACCAGCGGCTACCGCACGGGATGACCGGCCTCCGTGAGAGCGGCCTTGACGTCTCGGATGCGCAGCGTGCCGAAGTGGAACACCGACGCGGCCAGGACGGCGTCGGCCCCGGCGGAGACGGCGGGGGGGAAGTGCTCGACCGCGCCGGCGCCACCGGACGCGATGACCGGTACGGCGACGGCGGCGCGCACGTCGCGCAGCATCTGCAGGTCGAACCCCTCCCGCGTGCCGTCGGCGTCCATCGAGTTGAGCAGGATCTCCCCGGCGCCGAGCTCCGCGCCCCGCGCCGCCCACGCGACCGCGTCCAGGCCGGTCGCCGTCCGCCCGCCGTGGGTGGTCACCTCGTAGCCGCTGTCGGTGCCGGCGGCCCGCCGCGCGTCGACGGAGAGCACCAGCACCTGGTTGCCGAACCGGTCGGCGACGTCGGCGAGCAGCTCGGGACGCCGGATGGCCGCCGTGTTCACGCCGACCTTGTCCGCGCCGGCGCGCAGCAGCCGGTCCACGTCCGCCACGGAGCCGA
>JBIOUF010000305.1:0-15233 GCA_044866695.1 Nocardioidaceae bacterium
GCGCCTGGGTGCGGCTGCGGCCGGTGACCACCAGCTTGGCGACCAGGGAGTCGAAGGAGCCCGGGACGGTCTCGCCCTCGGCGTAGCCGCCGTCCAGCCGGACGCCCGGTCCCGACGGCGGGTCCCACCGGGTCAGCGTGCCGGGGGCCGGCATGAAGCCGCGGCCGGCGTCCTCGGCGTTGATCCGGAACTCGATGGCGTGGCCGGCGACCGGCGGGTCGTCGTAGCCGAGCGCCTCGCCGGCGGCGATGCGGAACATCTCCCTGACCAGGTCGATGCCGGTGACCTGCTCGGTGACCGGATGCTCGACCTGGAGGCGGGTGTTGACCTCCAGGAACGAGATGGTGCCGTCCTGGCCGACCAGGAACTCACACGTCCCCGCGCCGACGTACCCGGCCTCGGCCAGGATCGCCTTCGAGGAGTCGTAGAGCGTGGCGACCTGCTCGTCGGACAGGAACGGCGCCGGGGCCTCCTCGACCAGCTTCTGGTGGCGGCGCTGGAGCGAGCAGTCCCGGGTGGACACCACGACCACGGCGCCGTGCCGGTCGGCGAGGCACTGGGTCTCCACGTGCCGGGGCCGGTCCAGGTAGCGCTCCACGAAGCACTCCCCGCGGCCGAAGGCGGTCACCGCCTCGCGGACCGCCGACTCGTACTGGTGGGCGACCTCGTCCTCGGTGCGGGCCACCTTGAGGCCACGACCGCCCCCGCCGAACGCCGCCTTGATCGCGATCGGCAGCCCGTGCTCGCGCGCGAACGCCACGACCTCCTCCGCGCCCGAGACCGGGTCCGGGGTGCCCGCGACCAGCGGCGCGCCGACCTTCTGCGCGATGTGGCGGGCCTGCACCTTGTCGCCCAGGGCCTCGATCGCCTCGGGGGGCGGGCCGATCCAGACCAGCCCGGCCTCGGAGACGGCGCGGGCGAACGCGGCGTTCTCGGCCAGGAAGCCGTAGCCGGGGTGGACAGAGTCTGCGCCGGAGCGCCGGGCGGCGGCGAGGATCCTCTCGATCGACAGGTACGACTCGGCGGGCGTGGCGCCGCCGAGGGTGTAGGCCTCGTCGGCCAGCCGCACGAACTGCGCGTCCCGGTCCGGGTCGGCGTACACCGCCACGCTGCCGATCCCGGCGTCCCGACAGGCGCGGACCACCCGGACGGCGATCTCGCCCCGGTTGGCGACGAGGACCTTCTGCAGCGGTGTCGGCACGCAACGCTCCTAAAGGGCTGGCCCCGCGGGAACCAGTTGACTGATCGGGCAGTGTACGGGCAAGGGGCCCTGGGCCTTCGGTTAGGGCAGGATGACCAGATGACCTTCGCCCTGAGCCCCGAGCACGAGGACTTCCGGCGCACCGTCCGCGACTTCGCCGAGCGTGAGGTCGCGCCGTACTGCGCCTCCTGGGACCGCGAGCACCGGTTCCCGGTCGAGGTCGTCGAGAAGATGGGCGACCTCGGCCTGTTCGGCCTCACCGCTCCGGAGGAGTACGGCGGGGCCGGCGGCGACTTCACCAGTCTCTGCGTGGCGATCGAGGAGATCGGCCGGGTCGACCAGGCCCTCGGCATCACCTTGGAGGCCGCGGTCGGGCTGGGCATCAACCCGGTCCTGACCTTCGGCGACGACGAGCAGCGGCAGACCTGGCTGCCCGACCTGGTGGCCGGCCGGGCGCTGGCCGGCTTCGGCCTCACCGAGCCGGGCTCCGGGTCCGACGCAGGGGCCACCGCGACGCGAGCGGTCCTCGACGGGGACGAGTGGGTGGTGGACGGCGCCAAGCAGTTCATCACCAACTCCGGCACGGAGCTGACCTCGGTGGTCACGGTGACCGCGCGCACCGGCACCCGTCCCGACGGGTCCGCGGAGATCAGCGCGATCCTGGTGCCGTCGGGAACACCGGGGTTCACCGTCGAGCCGGCCTACGACAAGCTCGGCTGGCGGTCCTCCGACACCCACCCGCTGACCTTCACAGGCTGCCGGGTGCCGGCCGGCAACCTGCTGGGGGACCGCGGTCGGGGGTTCGCGCAGTTCCTGGCCACCTTGGACGACGGACGCATCGCGATCGCGGCGCTGGCGGTCGGGTGCATCCAGGCCTGCCTGGAGCAGTCGCTGCGCTACGCCGGCGAGCGGATGACCTTCGGGCAGCCGATCGGGTCCAAGCAGGCCGTGGCGTTCGGGGTCGCCGACCTCGACGTGATGGCTCAGGCGGCCCGGCTGCTCACCTACCAGGCCGCCGAGCTCAAGGACGCCGGCGCTCCTCGCGAGGAGGTGCGGCATGCCGCGGCGCGGGCCAAGCTGTACGCCACCGAGTCGGCGGTCACGGCGACCCGGGTGGCGACCCAGGTGTTCGGCGGCTACGGGTTCATGGAGGAGTACCCGGTCGCCCGGTTCTACCGCGACGCGAAGGTGCTCGAGATCGGAGAAGGCACCAGCGAGGTGCAGCGGCTGGTGCTGGCCAGGAGCCTCGGCCTGCCGGTCGAGTGACCTCCGCCCGGGGCGTGGGGCGGCTCAGCGGCGTGGCCTCCGGCCGGCGGGCGGCGCCCACAGCCGGTGCCAGGGCACGCCGAGCTCGGCCAGCAGCTCGCGGAGCAGGGGCAGGCTCAGCCCCACGACGTTGTGCGGGTCGCCGTCGATGCCGGTCACGAACGGCCCGCCGAGCCCGTCCAGGGTGAACGCTCCGGCGACGTGCAGGGGCTCCCCGGTCGCGACGTAGGCGGCGATCTCGTCGTCGGTGATGTCGGCGAAGCGCACCACGGTGGACGCCGTCCGACCTGTCTCGCGGCGGGTGTGCGCGTCGACCAGCCAGTGACCGGTGTGCAGCACGCCCTCGTGGCCGCGCATGGCCCGCCAGCGCATCCGGGCGGACTCCGGGGTGGCCGGCTTGCCGTACGTGCGCCCGTTCAGCTCCAGCAGGGAGTCGCAGCCCAGGACGAAGGCGTCGGGGCGGCGCCGGGCGACCGTGGTGGCCTTCAGCCGGGCCAGCTCCAGCGCCGTCACGGCGGGAGGGCCCGCGGACGCACGGGTCTCGTCGACGCCGGAGACGACGACCTCCGGCTCCACCCCAGCCGCGCGGAGCGTGGCCAGCCGTGCGGCCGAGGCCGAGGCGAGGACCAGGTGCGGGCGCATCGCGCGCGGCCACTCACAGGCGGGCCAGCGCCGCGGACAACGGCTCCAGCCCGACGGAGCCGAGGTCGAGCGCGGCGCGGTGGAACGCCTTGAGGTCGAAGGCATCCCCGTGCCGGGCCCGGACGTCGTCGCGGGCGCGCAGCCACAGCCGCTCGCCCACCTTGTACGACGGGGCCTGGCCGGGCCAGCCCAGGTAGCGGTTGATCTCGAAGCGCAGCATCGCCTCGTCGGTCCGCGAGTGCCGTCGCAGGAGCTCCCACCCGAGCTCGGGGGTGCACCGCTCGCCGGGGTGGAACCCGAACGGGTTGTCCGGGGGGATCTCCAGCTCCAGGTGCATGCCGATGTCGATGACGACGCGGACGGCCCGCAGCGACTGCGCGTCGAGCATGCCGAGCCGGTTCCCCGGATCGTCGAGGTAGCCCAGCTCGTCCATGAGCCGCTCGGCGTACAGCGCCCAGCCCTCGCCACTGCCGGAGACCCAGCACATGTCGCGCTGCCACCGGTTCAGCAGGTCGCTGCGGAGCTTGGTCTGGGCGACCTGGAGGTGGTGACCCGGGACCCCCTCGTGGTAGACCGTCGTGACCTCCCGCCAGGTGGAGAACCGGGTCATGTCCTCGGGCACCGACCACCACATCCGGCCGGGCCGGGTGAAGTCCTCGTTGGGACCGGTGTAGTAGATGCCGCCGTCGGTCGTCGGGGCGATGCAGCACTCGATGCGCCGGATCGCCGGGGGGATCTCGAAGTGGGTCTCGGCGAGGTCCGAGATCGCCTGGTCGGCGACTCCCTGCATCCAGTCGCGGAACGCCTCCTTGGTCGGCAGGGTGCGCAAGGGGTCGTCGTCGAGCGCGGCCACCGCGTCGGCGACCGTGCCTCCCGGCACCAGCTGGCCGGCCACGTCGACCATCAGGTCGTCCAGCCGCTCGAGCTCCTGCCAGGCCCAGGCGTAGGTCTCCTCGAGGTCCACCGCCGCGCCGAGGAAGAACCGGCTGGCCAGCGCGTACCGGTCGGGTCCGACCGCGTCCCGGTCCCTCGCCCGGGGCAGCAGGTCGGTCTCCAGCCAGCGGCCGGTCTCGGCGAACGCGGCGGTGGCGGCCTCGGCGTCGCGAAGCAGCCGGTCGCGCAGGTGGTCCGGCGCGGCGTCGACCAGGCTCACCAGCAGGCCGGGCACCCCGGTCTGGCCGGTCCAGGAGCGCACCTGCGCGACCACCTCGACGACCTGTCGCCTCGCGGCCACGTGGCCGGCGGCCGCCTCGGTGTCGATCGTGCGCCGCCACCCCTCCAGCGCGGCGGGCACGCCGGCCAGCCGGCTGCCGATGTCCCGCCACCCTTCGACCGAGCCGGTGTCCATCAGGTCGAAGCACTCCCGCACCTCGTGCAGGCCGCTGGCGATCACCGAGAGCTCCGCCTGCGTCTCGTGGGCCGCGTAGCGCTCCAGCGTGACCCCGAGCCGCTCCAGGAAGGCCTCCCGCGCGGCGCGCTCGCGCTCGTCGGCCGGTGCGGCGGCCTGCGCGGCGGCGTAGGCCGACCGGGTCAGCTGCTCGCGAGCGGCGTGGCCGTCGGGGGAGAGGTCGGGCAGCTCGTGCTCGTGGCCGAGGATCCCCATCGCGGTGGCCGCCAGCGGGTCGAGGGCGGCGTAGTCCTCGACGTACCGGTCGGCGATGGCATCGACCGGTCTCGATGAGTGCTCCGGGCTCACGCGGCGAGCCTACGCCGGGACGGGCCGGGGCCGGTCGCTGTCCCCAGGCACGTGCGAAGACGACAGCGGGGCCGTGGGCGTCGTATCTCCCGCCCCGTCAGCCACAGCCGACATCCCGCTTCCCAGGTCTGTCCACAACCCGGACGCCCGGCGCAGCGCCGAAGGCGGCGGCAGGGTAAAACTACCGCCCAGCACCGCACTCGGGACGGACGGAGACGCATGGACGCGCGCGCAGTGGGCCGACGGACCCGCTCAGGCCAGCCCTGGACGCACCGCGCCGCGGGCCACCCGGCGGGGGCCCCGGGACCGGACGGCCTGGCCTCGGTCGGCCACCCGACGCCGTGCCGAACTCTGCCGGGAGCACGGACATGAGCCTGACCCAGACCCACGCCCCTCCCGCCCATCCCGCGTCGTCGGCGCGTCCCGGCCGGCCCCCCTCGCCGACCACCGCGGTCGACGCCGACGCGGACCTCCTCGGCACCCTGGACGGCATGCTGCGCGACCTGGTCCGGTCGCGCGGCGTGGACCCGCAGCGCGACGCGGGCCAGGTGCGCCGGCTGGCCCAGGAGCTGGTGCGCGACCACGACCAGCGCAGCCTGACCGGGGCGGTGCTCCCCGTGGCCGACCCCGACGGCGTCGTCGAGGAGCTGGTGGCGAACGTCGCCGGGTTCGGGGTGCTGCAGCGCTACCTCGACGACCCGGAGGTCGAGGAGATCTGGGTGAACCAGCCGTCGCGGGTGTTCGTCGCCCGGTCCGGCCACCACGAGCTCACCCCCACGATCCTGACCAGGGCGCAGGTGCACGAGCTGGTCGAACGGATGCTGAAGACCAGCGGCCGCCGGGTGGACCTCAGCCAGCCCTTCGTCGACGCCATGCTGCCCGGCGGGCACCGCCTCCACGTGGTCCTGGAGGGGATCGCCCGGGAGTTCAGCGCGGTGAACATCCGCAAGTTCGTGGTGCGCGCCGCCTCGCTGGTCGACCTGGTCGGCCTGGGCAGCCTGACCGAGCAGGCCGCGCGGTTCCTCGACGCCGCGGTGCGGGCCGGCCTGAACATCGTGGTCGCCGGTGGCACCCAGGCCGGCAAGACCACCATGCTCAACTGCCTGGCCGCGTCCATCCCCGGCGGTCAACGGGTGATCTCGGTGGAGGAGGTCTTCGAGCTCGACTTCGACCACCCGGACTGGGTGGCGCTGCAGACCCGCCAGCGCGGCCTGGAGGGCACCGGCGAGGTCACGCTGCGCGACCTGGTGAAGGAGAGCCTGCGCATGCGGCCGTCCCGGGTGATCGTCGGCGAGGTCAGGTCGCAGGAGTGCCTGGACCTGCTGCTCGCCCTCAACGCCGGCCTGCCCGGCATGGCCTCGCTGCATGCGAACAGCGCCCGGGAGGCGCTGGTGAAGATGTGCACGCTGCCGCTCCTGGCGGGGGAGAACATCTCCGCGCGCTTCGTGGTGCCCACGGTGGCCTCGTCGGTGGACCTGGTCGTGCACCTGGACATCGACGGCGCCGGCCTGCGCCGGGTGGAGGAGATCGTCGCCGTACCCGGCCGGGTGGAGGCCGACACGATCGAGACCGAGCCGCTGTTCGTACGCCGAGGCGGCGAGCTGCGCCGGGCCCCGGGCAGGCCGCCCCGTCCGGAGCGTTTCGAGCGGGTCGGGGTGGACCTGACCTCGGTCCTCGGCGACGCGGCCTGAGCTCGGGCGAAAACCGTTCGGGGGGCAGCGCATGGGAGTCGTCGTCGGGGCCATGGCGGGCGTCGGCCTGCTACTGGTGTGGCTCGCCGTGTCGTCGCCGGACGCTCCACGCGGGCGTCCGGAGCGTCGCGGCCGGACCCGTGAGCTGCTGGACCGGGCGGGGCTGGCCGCGGTCTCGGTCCGCACGATGGGCGTGGTCTGCGCGGTCGCCGGCGTGGTGGTGTTCCTGGTGGTGCAGGCCGCCTCGCGCACCACGACGGTCTCCGTGGCGTTCGGCGTGCTGGCGGCGTACCTGCCGCTGGCCGCGGTGTCCGGGCGCGCGCGACGGCGCCAGCGCGAGCTCGCCGAGGTGTGGCCCGACGCGGTGGACAACCTGGCCAGCGCGGTGCGTGCCGGAATGTCGCTGCCCGAGGCGCTCTCGGGGCTGTCCGAGCGCGGGCCGGAGCCGCTGCGTCCGGCGTTCGCCGGGTTCGCGCTGGACTACCAGTCGACCGGCCGGTTCGGGGAGGCGCTCGACCTGCTGAAGACCCGGCTGGCCGACCCGGTCGGGGACCGCGTGGTCGAGGGGCTGCGGGTGGCCCGTGAGGTCGGCGGCGGAGACCTCGGGCGGCTGCTGCGCAACCTGTCCGGCCACCTCCGCGACGACGCACGCACCCGGTCCGAGCTGGAGTCGCGCCAGTCCTGGACGGTCAACGGGGCCCGCCTCGCGGTCGCGGCGCCCTGGCTGGTGCTGCTGTTGATGAGCCTCCAGCGCGACGTCGTCACGCGCTACGCGTCGCCGGCGGGTGCGATGGTGCTGGTCTTCGGCGCCCTGGCCTGCCTGCTCGCCTACCGGCTGATGCTGCGGATCGGGCGGCTGCCCGCGGAACGCCGGGTGATGTCGTGACGCCGGCGATGTGGGGTGCCGTCCTGGGCGGCCTGACCGGGTTCGGCCTGGTCCTGGCCGGCACCCGGGTGCTCGCGCTGCGCCGGTCCGACCTGCGCACGCGCGTGCTGCCCTACCTGCGCGACGTCCCGCAGCTGGCGACCCGGGTCGTGGCTCCGGAGGCGCCGTCGGGCGCCCTGCGGCTCCTGGTCAGCCCGTGGCTGGCAGCGGTCGCCGGGCAGCTCGAGCGCGTGCTCGGGGGGTCGGCCTCGGTACGCCGCCGCCTGGAGCGGGCCAGCCTCTCCATGACGGTCCACGACTTCCGGGTCGAGCAGGCGCTGTGGGGGCTGGTCGGGTTCGTCGCGACGGGAGCGGTCTCCCTGGTGGTGGTGCTGCGGTCCCCCGACCGGGCGGTGCCGCTGCTGGTCCTGTGCTGTTGTGTGTTCGTCCTCGGGGTCCTGCTGAGGGAGAACCGGCTCACCGCGCAGGTCAACGCCCACGAGCGGCTGGTGCTGGCCGAGCTGCCCGCGGTCGCGGAGCTGCTGGCCCTGTCCGTCGCGGCCGGCGAGGGGCCGGTCGCGGCGCTGGACCGGGTGGTCGCCCGCTCGCACGGGGTGCTGTCGGCCGACCTCGCCCGGGTGCTCGGCGAGATCCGCACCGGGACGCCGGTCGCCGACGCTCTCGACGGCCTGGCCGCGCGCACCGGGCTACCGGTCGTGGCCCGCTTCGCCAGCGGCATGGCGGTGGCCATCGAGCGGGGGACCCCCCTCGCCGACGTCCTGCACGCGCAGGCCGCCGACGTCCGCGAGGCGCAGCGCCGCGCCCTCATCGAGTCCGGTGCTCGGCGGGAGATCGTCATGATGGTCCCGGTCGTGTTCCTGGTCCTTCCCGTCACCGTCCTGTTCGCATTCTGGCCCGGCGTGGTGGGCCTGCGCCTGGTCACGCCCTGAACCTCGCACCAAGGAGTCCTCCCATGCCCAACCCCCTTCTCGTCCTCGCCGCCTGGTTGGCCGCCGGCGGCTCCCGCGACCGGCGCAGCGAACGCGGCGACGTGCCCGGCTGGGTGCTGGTCACCGTGATGACCGCGGGCCTGGTCGCCGCGCTGTGGGCGGTCGCCGGACCGCAGCTGCAGTCGATGCTGTCCGAGGCGCTGCGCTCGGTCCGCGGCTGACGTAGGCGGGGTCATGGCCGGTCGACGCCGGGACGAGACCGGTGCCGCCGTCGTCGACTTCGTCCTCGTGCTGGTGGTCCTGGTGCCCCTGTTCCTGGGCATCCTGCAGCTCGGGCTGGTGCTGCACGTGCGCAACACACTGACCTCCGCGGCCTCCGAGGGCGCCCGGTACGCCGCCACGGCGGACCGCCCCGCAGCGGCGGGTGCCGAGCGCACCCGCAGCCAGATCCGGGGGGTCCTGGCCGGCCGCTTCGCCGACCACGTCTCGGCCAGCCAGGTGAGCCTCGACGGCGCGCCCGGGGTGCGGGTGGACGTCGACGCCGAGGTGCCGCCCCTGGGGCTGTGGGGTCCCGCGGTCCGGCTTCATGTGAGCGGCCATGCGGTGGAGGAGACGGTGCCGTGACCGGTCGCGGGTGCCTACGTGACGAGCGAGGGACCGCCCTGGTCGAGGTGACCTGGCTGTCCATCCTGCTGCTGGTGCCGCTGGTCTACGTCGTGCTGGCGGTGTTCGACGTCCAGCGCTCGGCGTTCGGGGTCAGCGGGGCGGCCCGGGCGGCCGGCCGGGCGTACTCCCTGGCGCCCGACGAGGCGGTGGCGATGAGCCGGGCGCGCGCCGCGGCGGCCATGGCGCTGCGCGACCAGCACCTCGACCTCGGCGACGGCACCCTGACGGTGTCCTGCCGGCCGGCACCGGCCGACTGCCTGTCGCCGGGGTCCACGATCGACGTACACGTGCGGATGCAGGTGCCGCTGCCGCTCGCCCCGACCGCGCTCGGCGGCAACACCCCCACCGTCCGGGTGGAGGCCAGCCACAGCGTCGCCTACGGCACCTTCCGGGAGGACCGGTGAGCCGGGTCCGGCACGAGCAGGGCCAGACCAGCCTGCTGATCGTCGGCTTCTTCCTCGTGGCGCTGCTCATGGTGGTGGTCGTCGTCGACGCCTCTGCGGCGTACCTGCGCCGCCAGGCCCTGGACTCCGTCGCCGACGGCGCGGCGCTGGCCGCCGCCGACGGGGTCCAGGGCGAGCAGGTCTACACCGGCGGGCTCGGCGAGCGCGCCCGGATCGACCCGGCCGTCGCCCGCAGGTACGTCGCGGAGTACCTCGCCGCCACCGGCGTGCACTCCCGCTACCCCGGGCTCTCCTACCGCGTCGGCACCAGCGCCGACGCGGTCAGCGTGCGCGTCAGCGCCCCGCTGGACCTGCCCTTCTCCCCGCCGGGCTGGGAGGCCGGGACCACCGTGACCGGCACCGCCGCGTCCTATGTCGTGGTGGCGGACTGACCTGACCCGCGCCGAGTCGGCGTGACTTCGAGCCAGATGCCGGCCGAGTCGGCGTGTCTTCGAGCCAGATGTCGGCCGAGTCGGCGTGACTTGGAGCCTGATGTCGGCCGAGTCGGCGTGAACTCGACCCGGATGCCGGTCGAGTCGGCAGCACTGGGGCCGACTCGGCGGTCCAGTGGGCGGGGGTTGGGCCGGCTCGGCCCACCAACATCGACGGCTCGGCCCACCAACATTGACGGCTCGGCCGACCAACATTGACGGGTCGACCACGCAAGACATGCGGCGGGTAGCCTCGGACGGGTGGCAGGTCCCGACTTCGCAACCCAGGTCAAGCAGCTGTTGGCGACGATGCACACCATCGAGCAGGTGCTCGACCTGGAGGCGATGCGCGCGGAGATCGCCTCGCTCGGCGAGCAGGTGGCGGCGCCGGACCTGTGGGACGACCAGGCGAACGCCCAGCGGGTGACCGGGCGGCTGTCGGCGCTGCAGGGCGAGCTGGACCGGTTCACGTCGCTGCGGAGCCGCCTCGACGACGTCGCCGTCCTCGCCGAGCTGGCCGAGGAGGAGAGCGACGCCTCCGTGCTGGCCGAGGCGCAGGCCGAGCTGGCCCGGCTGCACAAGGCCGTCGAGGTGCTGGAGGTGCGCACCCTGCTGAGCGGCGAGTACGACGCCCGCGAGGCGCTGCTCACCATCCGGTCCGGCGCCGGCGGCGTGGACGCGGCCGACTTCGCCGAGATGCTGCTGCGGATGTACCTGCGCTGGGCGGAGCGCAACAGGTACCCGGTGGAGGTGTTCGACACGTCGTACGCCGAGGAGGCCGGCCTGAAGTCCGCGACGTTCGCGGTGCACGCGCCCTACGCCTACGGCACCCTCTCGGTCGAGGCGGGCACCCACCGGCTGGTGCGGATCAGCCCGTTCGACAACCAGGGCCGCCGGCAGACCTCGTTCGCGGCGGTCGAGGTGGTGCCGCTGCTGGAGCAGACCGACGACATCGACGTAGCGGAGGACGAGGTGCGCGTCGACGTGTACCGGTCCAGCGGGCCCGGCGGGCAGTCGGTCAACACCACCGACTCCGCAGTGCGGCTGACCCACCTGCCCACCGGGATCGTGGTTTCCTGCCAGAACGAGAAGTCCCAGCTGCAGAACAAGGCCTCGGCCATGGTGATCCTCAAGGCCAAGCTGCTGGCGAAGAAGCGCGAGGAGGAGAAGGCCCACCTGGACGAGCTGCGCGGCGACGTGGCCGGGTCGTGGGGCGACCAGATGCGCAGCTACGTCCTGCACCCGTACCAGATGGTCAAGGACCTGCGCACCGAGGTCGAGACCGGCAACCCGAGCGCGGTGTTCGACGGCGACATCGACCCGTTCCTCGAGGCCGGCATCCGCTGGCGCCGGGGCGCCGACCGCGCCGCCGCCTCCGCGTAGCCGGGCGGGCTGGGCCCACCCACCTAGACTCCCAGGACTGTGATCACCTTCCGAGACGTCTCCATGACCTACCCGAACCAGAGGCGGGCGGCGCTGGAGAACGTCAGCGTCGACATCGAGAAGGGCGAGTTCGTCTTCCTGGTCGGTGTCTCGGGGTCGGGCAAGTCGACCTTCCTCCGGCTGGTGCTGCGCGAGTCGCGGCCCACCCGGGGGCACGTGTACGTCGACGGCAAGGAGGTCGACCGGCTGGCGTCGTGGAAGGTTCCGGCGCTGCGCCGGCGGATCGGGACGGTGTTCCAGGACTTCCGCCTGCTGCCCACCAAGACGGTCGCGCAGAACGTCGCCTTCACGCTGCAGGTCACGGGCCGGTCCCGGGCCTACATCGCCAAGGTGGTGCCGGAGACCCTGGCACTGGTGGGGCTGGAGGGCAAGGAGAAGCGGCTCCCCGACGAGCTCTCGGGCGGGGAGCAGCAGCGGGTGGCGATCGCCCGGGCGTTCGTGACCCGACCGACGATCCTGATCGCCGACGAGCCCACCGGCAACCTCGACCCGGCCACCTCGGTCGGCATCATGAAGCTGCTGGACCGGATCAACCGCACCGGCACCACCGTGCTCATGGCCACCCACGACGTCGGCATCGTGGACCAGATGCGCAAGCGGGTGATCGAGCTGTCCGAGGGCCGCGTGGTGCGCGACCAGGCGCGCGGCGTCTACGGCTACCAGCACTGACCGCCCGAGCCCACCCGCCCGCGCCCCCGAGCAGCCGAAGAGAGCCCATGCAGCTGTCCTACGTCTTCTCCGAGCTGGCCACCGGCCTGCGCCGCAACGTGTCGATGACCGTGGCCGTCGTGGTCACCATCTTCGTGTCGCTGACGCTGGTGGGCATGGGCTACCTGCTCAACGCGCAGGCGCAGAAGGCGGAGGAGTACTGGGGAGACCGGCTGCAGATCACCGTGTTCATGTGCAGCGACGTGTCCACCTCCGACAGCTGCGTCGACGGCCGTGCCACCGCCCCGCAGGAACGGGCGGTCGAGCAGGCGCTGGACGACAACCCCGAGGTCGAGACCTGGCGGAAGGAGTCCAGCCGCCAGGCGTACGCCAAGTGGCGGGAGACGCGGGACGCCGACGACCCGCTGCTGGACTCGATGCGCCCCTCGGACTTCCCCGAGTCGTACTGGGTCACCTTGGAGAACCCCGAGAACGTCGAGGTGGTCTCCGGCGCGGTGGCGGAGCTGCCCGGCGTGGGGTCGGTGCGCGACCTGCGCCAGGTGCTGCAGCCGATCTACTTCTGGATCTCCGCGCTGAAGTACGGCGCCATCGGCGTGGCCGCCTTCCTGCTGCTCGCCGCCGTGCTCCAGGTCGGCAACACCATCCGGCTGGCGGCCTTCGCCCGCCGCAAGGAGATCGGCATCATGCGTCTGGTGGGGGCCTCGAGCCTCTACATCCAGCTGCCGTTCCTGCTGGAGTCGCTGGTCGCGGCGGTGCTCGGCATCGCGCTGGCCGCCGGGGCGATCGCGGCGTTCCTGCAGCTGGTGGTCAACGAGCGGCTTGCGGGCTCCAACATCGTGGCCTGGGTGGACTGGAGCGACGCCGTGGCGGCGATCGGGCTGATCAGCGTGCTCGGGCTGCTGCTCACCCTGGTGCCGACACTCCTGCTGACCCGGAGATACCTCAAAGTCTGACCCGGCTCGGTTACCGTCGCACTGCCCTGTCCTCGACCTCGAAGGCAGTCCCGGCCGTGTCTTCCTTCCCCGGTCCGACCCGGCGCCGAACCGCAGCGGTGCTCGTCGTGGGGGCGCTGCTGCTCGGCGGACCCCTGCTGGCCGCCGCCGCGCCGCTCGCGTCCGCGGCCCCCGGCGACGACCTCGCGGGCAAGAAGCAGCGCGTCGAACGCAGCCTGCGCACCACCCACGACGACCTGGACTCCTCGAGCAGACGGCTGCGGCGGAGCACGGCGGCGCTGCTCCGGGCCCGCGCCGAGCTGGGCGCCGCCCGGGCCGAGCTGGTCAGCACCCGTGGCGCCCTGGCCGCGGCCCGCGCGCTCGACGTGCAGATGCAGGCTCGGCTGGACGCCGCGCGGGCCCGCCTGGCCCGCGCTCGCGCGAACCTGGCCGAGGGCCGCCGCCGGGTGGACGAGCAGGACCGCGTGCTGAGCGCGGTGGTCGTCGACGGCTACCAGGCCGGCACTCCGGGCCTGCTCGGGCTGGAGGCGGTGCTCACCTCCGACGACCCGGCCCAGCTGAACGGCGAGCTGAGCTCGATGCGCACGGTCGCCGACAAGCAGGACGCCGTCCTCGACCGGCTCCGGGCCGCTCGCGTCGTGCTGGCCGTCCACGAGCACGAGACCGAGGCCGCCGAGGCGGAGGTGGCGCAGGCCCGTGCGGCGGCCGCCGAGAACCTCCGCACCCGGCAGGCGCTCGAGGCTCGGGCCCAGGCGGAGGCGGCCCGGGTCGGCGACCTGGTCGCTGCCCGCGGCCACGCCCGGCGGGCCGCCGTCGCGGCGAAGAACGCCGACCTGGCCCGGCTGCGCCGGCTGGAGCGGGAGCGGGACCGCATCACCAGGCTGATCCGCGAGCGGGCCTCCCGCGGCTCGGGGGCCAGCCCGGCCAGCGGCGGCGGGTACCTCGACTACCCGGTCGCCGGCAGGCTGACCTCGCCGTACGGCTGGCGCACCCACCCGATCTGGGGGTACCGCTCCCTCCACGACGGCGTCGACCTGGCCGCCGGCTGCGGAACGCCGGTCCGCGCCGCCGCGGCCGGCCGGGTGATCTCGGAGTACTACCAGAGCGCCTGGGGCAACCGGCTCATCATCGACCACGGGGTCCGCTCCGGGGTGGGGCTGGCCACGATCGCCAACCACCTCAGCGGCTACGCGGTCGGCACCGGCGCCCGGGTGCGGCGCGGCCAGGTGGTCGGGTACGTCGGCACCACCGGCTGGTCCACCGGGTGCCACGTGCACTTCAGCGTCCTGGAGAACGGCGTCCCGGTCGACCCGCTGAAGTGGCTGTGAGCCCAACCCGGTTGCAGGGGACTGCGACAATCGCCGGTATGGCGAAGGAGCGAGGTCGCAAGGTCGTCGCCACCAACCGGAAGGCACGCCACGACTACCACATCGAGGACACCTACGAGGCCGGCATCGTGCTGCAGGGCACCGAGGTGAAGTCGCTGCGCGCCGGCCGGGTCTCGCTTACCGACGGGTTCGCCGAGGTGGAGGATGGCGAGGCGTACCTGGTGGGCGTCCACATCCCCGTCTACACCGAGGGCACCTGGACCAACCACGCCCCGCGGCGGCGCCGCAAGCTGCTGCTGCACCGAGGCGAGATCGACAAGATCGACGCCCGGGTCCGGGAGCGGGGGCTCACCCTGGTGCCGCTGGCGCTGTACTTCGCCGACGGCCGGGCGAAGGTCGAGATCGGCCTGGCCCGCGGCAAGAAGACCTACGACAAGCGGCACGCCATCGCCGAGCGCACCGCCCGCCGGGAGGCCGAGGTCGCCCTCGGCCGCCGCGCCAAGGGCATCGGGTGAGCGGACGGCCCGGAATACCCGGCGGCGCCGGTCGGTTGACCCCGGTAGACTGCCATCGCAGTGACAACTCAACAGGGGCTGATCGGTTTCGACTTGGGACGTCCGTTCCAGGGGAAGCGGGTCGAGGATCCAGGGTCATCTCGTGAACGATCCCTGGGAACCAACAACTGCCAACGTCAAGCGCAGTTCGTTCGCTCTCGCCGCCTGAGGCGAGACCGAACGGGTCAGGCTGAGGACGCCTCCGACTCAGGTCCTGGCCTCATCTAGGAGGCTTGCCGGACATCCCTCGTCGTAGGGGATGACCCGGGACTCTCATACGACTGAGCCTGTCGGTGACGCGTCCGTCCGAGCACCGGGGCTGAGAAAGCGCTAGGCGGACTGCACCCGGAGAAGACCTGGCACGACGCCGAAGGACGCGGGTTCGATTCCCGCCAGCTCCACCAGCCCAGCTCCACCAGACAGCGTCCGGCGCCG
>JBIOUF010000306.1:0-7240 GCA_044866695.1 Nocardioidaceae bacterium
GGCGAGCGGCAGCCGGACTTGGTGTTGCAGGCCGGCGGCAGCTTGTGCGAGGTGAGCTCCAGCTCGGTGACGTCGAGGTGGACCCCCACGGCGTCCTCCAGCTCCTCGCGGCTGAACGAGAGGCCCCGCTCCGCCGCGATCGCCTGGGCGACGCCGATCAGGTCGTCGTCGAAGGCCGACTCCACCCGCATCTGCATCTCGGCGTCCTCGTCCAGCATGGCCAGGAACTCCGCGACGCTCGTGCGCACGTGAGTGCTCATCGCTTCTCCAATCTCTCCAGTGGTGGTTGACCGGTCCACTGTTCGTCGGCAGGCCAGGGCAGGGCATGGGGAGCGCACCTCAGATGTCGCGGTACCAGCCTCAGATCGACCGGACCCGGCCGCCCGCGCCGCCGCCTCCCCCTCCACCCTCACCGTCGACCACGCCGCCCCTGCCCTGGTGTGTCGAGCCGTCAATGTTGGCGTGTCGAGCCGTCAATCCTGGTCGGCCGAGCCGTCAACTCTGGTGGGAAGACCTCAGTTGGCCTCGAGTTCCAGGCATGCCTCAGCCTGGATCCACCACCGGTCAAGCCCCGACGGGTTCGGTTGGGAGATCCCGTCTTGGCAGGAGGGCATGCCCAGCCGGCCGAGGCACCGGTGTACCTGAACCGCGTACCGTCCGGTTCGACGGGGCCAGCGTCTTTCCGCCGCGTGTACGTAGGGCAGAGACTCCCCCGCTCAGCGGCTCCCGACTCGTGCCGCGGCTTCCGACACACCCCGTTCTTGGCATGCAGAACCGGCCAGGTCTGGGAGCCTGAGCTGGCTGGAGAAGCTCGCCTGGTGCGGCGGCTCTCAGCACGGAAGGGATGTGGATGGACTCCTCACTACTGACTTCGGGGACGTTCTCCTGTGGAGCCGGGGCGGTGCTCCTGGTTTTCGTGCCCTGGGTGGGTGTGAGGGGCCTGTTGGACTTCGGAGCCTTGACCCGGATGGAGTTCGACGCGCTGAAGGCGGATGCCCTTGCTTGATGCCTCTCGTGCGGCTGTAGTCTCCGACCTGCGCGCGGAGGCAATCGAGCGTGCCTGCGCGGTCGAGGGGAGCAACCGTGACTGTCGGTGATTTCCCAGATGCATCGTCGCGACAGACGTCGAGGTCGAGCTGGTTGCCGTTGGTGGCGTTGGCCATCGCCCAGTTCGTGATGGTGCTGGACCAGTCGGCGATGAATGTCTCGATCAGTGCGCTGGTGGATGACTTCGACACGACGGTGGCCACGATCCAGGCGGTGATCACGCTGTACTGCCTGGTGATGGCGATGTTCATGCTGACCGGCGGCAAGATCGGCGACATCATCGGCCGGCGGCGGGCATTCGTCGTCGGCCTACTCGTCTACGCCGTCGGTTCGGCGACGACGGCACTCGCGCCGTCGGTGGCGATCCTGACGCTGGGCTGGTCGGTGCTGGAGGGGCTGGGTGCCGCGCTGGTTCTGCCGGCCATGGTGGCGCTGATCGCAGGCAACTTCGAGGGCGCCTCGCGCAAGGTGGCCTACGCGGTGATCGGTGGAGTCGCCGGCGCAGGGATCGCCGTGGGCCCGATCCTGGGCGGCTGGGCGACCACCGAGTACTCCTGGCGCATCATCTTCGCCGGGGAGGTGCTCTTGGTGGCGCTGATCCTGGTGATGACTCCGAAGGTGGTCGACGCCGTGCCGACCGGTCCCGCACCGAGGCTCGACATCGTCGGCACCGTGCTGTCCGCCGTGGGCCTGGGGCTGGTCGTCCTCGGGATGTTGCAGTCGAGCACCTGGGGCTGGGTCAAGCCCAAGGAGGACTCGCCGGTCACGCCGCTCGGGTTCTCCCTGACCGTCTTCGTGATCGGACTCGGTGGCGTGCTGCTCTGGCTCTTCACGGCGTGGCAGCGTCGCCGAGAGAGCGGGGGCCGCGACCCGCTGGTGCACCTGGCGCTGTTGAAGATCGCCCCGCTGCGCTGCGGCCTGATCGGCCTGTTCAGCCAGAACCTGATCCTGATGGGTGTCTTCTTCACCGTTCCCCTGTACCTGCAGCTGGTGGTCGGGCTCGATGCCCTGGACACCGGGCTCAAGATGCTTCCCGTCTCCATCACCATGTTCCTAGCCTCGGCAGCAGGGTCACGCCTCTCCGTCCGGTACCCGGTCCGGTCGATCGTGCGGGCCGGCCTGGTGACCGACATGGTCGCGACCGTCCTGCTGCTGGCCGCGATCGACCCGGAGCTGAACGACTCGGGCTTCGCCTGGTCGATGGCGGTGCTCGGCGTGGGAATGGGACTGATCGCCTCCCAGCTCGGCAACGTCGTGCAGTCCTCGGTCGACGCTTCGGGCCGAGGGGAGGCCGGCGGATTGCAGTTCACCGGCCAACAGCTCGGCTCCTCAGTGGGCGTCGCCCTGCTCGGGGCGATCGTGCTGTCAGGACTCACCGGCTCGTTCGTGGCCAACGTCTCCTCCGACGAGCGGATCAACAGTCAGGTCTCCGAACAGGTCGGTGTCGCGGTCGGCTCGGGTATCGACTTCGTCTCCGCCGACCAGATCGCGACCGCCGCGCAGCAGGCGGGACTGGACGAGCCGACCACCCAGGCGCTCGTGGACGACTACGAGTCCGCTCAGCTGCAGGCGCTCAAGGCTGGCCTGCTGGCGGCGGCCTTCCTCGCCCTGGCCTCCCTGATCTTCACCCGGGACCTCCCACACGAGTCGCCCACCCGAGACTCGCCCCCCGGCCAGACCTCGACAGGCCCCTGAACCCAGCAAGCTAAGCCCCGTCGGCCGAGCCGTCAATCTTGGTGGGTCGAACCGGCAATCTTGGTGGGTCGAGCCGTCAACGTTGGTGGGTCGAGCCGTCAATCTTGGTGGGTCGAGCCGTCAATGGTGGTGGGTCGAGCCGGCCGGTCCGACGGCCGCCCTAGTCGACGGCCGGCCGCCCTAGTCGACGGCCGGTCGCCGCGAGGCCACGGCCGCGACCGCAATGCCCGCGACCAGCAGGCCGGCCAGCGCGTTCAGGGCCCCGTAGCCGAGCCCGCCGACGACTATGCCGGCCACGGCGGCGCCGCCGGCCGCGACGAGGTTCATCATCAGGTCCGCCAGACCCTGTACGTCGGTGCGCCGGTCCAGCGGCGCATGCGCGGCGACCAGGGTCGATGCCGCCACCGTGCAGCATGACCAGCCCAGCCCGAGGAGGAACAGCCCGACGCCGATGCGCGTGGAGGCGCCCATGGGCGATCCGCCGGCCAGCACCAGGGCGACCACCAGCACCGCCCCGCCGACTGCGAGGACCAGAGGGGGGCCGAACCGGTCGGCCGCCGACCCGACGACCGGGGAGAAGAAGAACATCCCGAGCACGTGGACGCTGATCACCAGGCCGATGACCTCCAAGGTGGCACCGCCGTGGTGCATGTGCAGGGGGGTCATGACCATGACCGAGACCATCACGGCGTGCGCCGCGGAAAGCGCAAGGACCGCGGCGGCCAACGGCGGCCGCGCTCGCATGGTCCCCCACGCGTCGGACCACGACGTGTGGTGGACCGTCTTCTCGGCGTGGCCGGCGACCGCCCTGGCGACCAGCAGCGGGTCCGGGCGCAGGAACAGCAGCAGCACCGTGGCGGCCAGCGCCACGATGACCACCGACACGCCGAACCCGCCGGTGAGGCGAGGCAGCCCGACGGCCACCGCGAGGTCGCCGGCCACCCCGACCAGGTTGGGCCCGAGGACCGCGCCGACCGTCGTGGACCACACGACCACGGAGAGCGCCCGGCCGCGCCGCTCCGGCCGGGCCAGGTCGACCGCGGCGTACCGGGACTGCAGCCCCGCGGCGGTGATCCCGCCGAGCAGCGCGGCGCCGGCGAGGAGGACCAGGTACGACGACACGACGCCGCCGGCCACGCAGAGCCCGGCCCCGAGGACCCCTGCGCCGTAGCCGGCCACCAGGCCCGCCCGCCTGCCCCGCCGGCCGCTCAGCCGGGCCAGCAGGTAGCTGGCGGCGGCCGCCCCGACCACCTGGATGGTCGAGGCCAGGCCGGCGAGGCTGTCGCTGCCGCTGACGTCCTCGGCGAGCACCGTGGCCAGCGCGATGCCGATCGTCATGCCGAGGCCGCCCAGCGCCTGCGACACCACCAGCGTCCGGACCGTGCGGCTCTGCACCCGCTCGATGTCGTACGCCGCCGGGTGACCGGCCAGCGGCCGGCTCACCGTTCGGACTCCGGCAGCTCGAGCTCGGCGTGCACGGCCCGCCACACGCGCTTGGGGGTGTCGCCCTCGGCCAGCGCCTGGCTGACGGTGCGGTCCTCCAGCTCGCGCAGGACGTGCTGGTCCGCCCACACCCGGGCGTACGACGCGCCCAGCGCGGCCTCCATGCGCGCCCAGAGCTCGGTGTGCCTCACCTGCGGCCTCCTGCCCGCATCCTGCCGCACGACCGACGAGCCATGCCGGCCGGCTCGGACCACCACCATTGACGGCTCGACCCACCAACATTGACGGGTCGACCCACCAAGATTGACGGCTCGACGCAGATGGGTCACCTGAGCAGGAGGGTCGCGAAACGGCGGGAGGCGACCAGGAGGCCGAGGCTGCCCATGACCAGGAGATAGAGCACCGACCAGAGGGCGTCGGGACCGACCAGCCCGGTGCACAGGTCGCGGACCAGGGCGACGGCTCGGTAGAGCGGGGTGACCTCGACGAGGACCCGCAGCCAGCCCTCGTAGGTGGTGACCGGGAAGAACGTCGCGGAGAACAGGAACATCGGAATGATCGCGAGCACGATGTACTCGAAGTCCTGCCACGACTTCATCCAGGTGGTCAGCGCCAGGCCGGCGCCGGCGAACGCGTAGCCCACGACCAGGGTGGCGGGGAGCGCCAGCACCGCCCACCACGACTGCACCAGGCCCATCGCGAGCATGACCAGCAGGAACCCGGCGGCGTACAGGCCTCCGCGCAGCACGGCCCAGGTCGCCTCGCCGGCCACCACGTCACGCGGCCGCAGCGGCGTCGCCAGCACCGCGTCGTAGAGGTGGTCGAAGCGCAGCTTGAAGAAGATGCCGAACGTCGAGTCGATGACCGCCCCGTTCATCGCCGACGCCGCCAGCATCGCCGGCGCGACGAAGGCCGCATACGAGACCTGCTCACCGTGCAGGGTGAACCCCTCGACCAGCCGGCCCACGCCGACCCCGATGGAGAACAGGTAGAACACCGGCTCCAGGAAGCCCGTGGCGAAGAAGACCCAGGCCCGCCGGTAGGCCAGGAGGTTGCGGTAGACCAGGAGCGAGGCCCCGCGGGCCGGGCCCGGGACCGACCCGCGCGCCACGACGGTCAGGGTCACCATCAGGTCACCAGCCTCCGGTCGAGCCGGCGGACCGACCACCACGCGCCGGCCGCGCACAGCGCCACCAGGTAGGTCACGTGCACTGCCGCGGCGGTGGCGTCGAACCGGCCGAGGGTGCACATTCGGGCCAGGTCCACCCCGTGCCAGAGCGGCGTGACCCGGGCGAGCGCCTCCAAGGGCGGGGACAGGTTGGAGATCGGGAAGAACGCCCCGGAGAACAAGAACATCGGCATGACGCCGAGCCGGTAGATCAGCGCGAATCCCTGCTCGGTCCGCGCGCCCGCGCTCCAGCCGTACACCGGGGTCGCGAAGGCCATCCCCACCAGCACCGAGCCCAGGAAGGCGCCCACCGCACCCGCGGCCGAGGCGTAGACGTCGAACGGGACCAGCACGAGCGCGAACACCGCGCAGGTGGTGGCGACCCGGAACAGCACGAACGCCAGGTGCCCGGCCACGACGTCGGAGGGCCGCAGCGGCGTGGCGACCATGCCGAGGTAGCTCTTGCTCCACTTGATGGCGCCCAGAACGGGCCACATCACCTCGCCGGTGCCGACCTGCATGGCGCGCGCCGCCAGCAGGCCGGGGGCGATGTAGGCCAGGTACGACGGCGCGCCCTCGAGCCCCGCCGCACCGCCGCTGTCGTCGACGTAGCCGCCGAGCAGCAGGCCCATCGCCGCCACGTAGAACAGCGGCTCCACGAACGAGGTGACCGCGGAGCCCTTCCAGGTGCGCCGGTACACGATCCGCCAGTAGTCCGTCTGCCGGCGCAGCATCTCCACCCGCCCCGGCGCGGCCACGGCCTCCGGCCCGGTGTCCATCAGTCGACCAGGGTTCGGCCGGTGAGGTGGAGGAACACGTCCTCCAGCGTCGCGCGGCGCACGAGCACGGCCACCGGCCGCAGGCCCCGCTCGTGCACGCGGGCCACGACCTCCTCGCCGTCCGCGGAGTAGAGCAGCAGCCGGTCGGGAAGCGCCTCGACCCGGTCCGCGAGGTCGGCCACCTGCTCGGCCAGCTCGGCCGGCCGGTCCAGGCCGAACCTCAGCTCGGCCACCTCGCGGGTCGAGTGCTCGTGGATCAGGTCCAGCGGCGAGCCCTCGGCCACAACGACGCCCTTGTCGATGACGACCAGGCGGCTCGAGAGCTGCTCCGCCTCGTCCATGTAGTGAGTGGTCAGCACCAACGTGACGCCCTCGGCGCGGAGCCGGAACAGCTTGTCCCACAGCAGGTGGCGGGCCTGCGGGTCCAGGCCCGTGGTGGGCTCGTCGAGGAGCAGCAGCTCGGGCTCGTTGACCAGCGCGCGGGCGATGGTGAGCCGGCGCTTCAGCCCCCCGGAGAGGTTGTCGACCTTCTCCCCGGCCCGCTCACCGAGCTGGAGGAAGTCCAGCAGGTCGTCGGCACGCGCGGCCACCTGCCGTCGCGGGATGCCGAAGTAGCGGCCGTACACCAGCAGGTTCTCCCGGACGCTCAGCTCGGTGTCCAGCGTGTCCTCCTGTGGGCACACGCCGAGCCGGGCCCGGATGGCCGGGCCGTCCGTGGCCGGGTCCATGCCGAGGATGCGCAGCGACCCGGCGGTCGGTGGCGAGACCGCCGCGACCATGCGCATCGTGGAGGACTTGCCGGCCCCGTTGGGCCCGAGGAACCCGAACGACTCGCCCCGCTCGACGGTCAGGTCGACGCCCTTGACCGCCTCGAAGTCGCCGAAGGACTTCCGCAGACCGACGGCGTGGATCATCAGCGACGTGTGGGGCGGGGCTCGGCGTCCGGCGGTCGCCGGGGAGGAGCGGGACACGCCTTCGAGGCTAGTGCCCCGGCCGCCAAGGTTTGCCCTGGCGAGCGTCGTCCAGCGCGTGCACCTGGCTTGGCGCCGGAGGGAAGGCGGGCCGGGGCCCGTCGACCGACGGCAACGCAGCCAGCGTGCGTGATGGG
>JBIOUF010000307.1:0-6192 GCA_044866695.1 Nocardioidaceae bacterium
GCCTCGACGGCCGCGGAGTCCGGGTCCACAGCGCCGGCACCGGCGCGCTCGTCGGGCAGGACATGGACCCGCCGATGCGCGCCGCGCTGGAGCGCCGCGGAGTCCGCCCCGGTCCCTTCGTCGCCCGCCAGCTCGACGTCGACATGCTCGACGGTGCCGACCTCGTGCTCACCGCGAGCCGGCAGGTGCGCTCCGCGGTCGTCCGGCTCAGCCCGGGCGCGCTCCCGAGGACGTTCACGATCCGCGAGCTCGCCCGCTACTGCGACGCCTTCCCGGGCCACGGGACGCAGGCGGCCGGCCGCTCGGCCGGCGATCGCCTGGAGAGCGTGCTCGCGTTCGCGAGGGAGCGGCGCGGGACCCTGCCGCCGAGGCGCCCCGACGACGACGACGTCGCCGACCCGCACCGGCGCTCGGGGCGGAGGTACCGCCAGGCTGCGGACAGCCTCGCGGAGGCGGCCGCGTCGATCCTCCGCGTGGTGGGGGACCCAGGCCGGCCGGGAGTGCGCCGGTAGGAAGCGGGGCAGGCTCGCCGCTACCCTCGTCGGGAACGACGTCCTGCGGCGCGCCGAGAAGCTAGGTCCGCGCAGGCGACCGGCAAGGGGGCCCTGGTGACACGCCGCCTCGACGAGGAGGTCGCACGGGTCCTTCGCAACGACCTGTGTACGGGCTGCGGCGCCTGCACGCGGCTCGACCCGGGCCTGGAGATGACCCTGGACCCGGCCGGCTTCGAGCGTCCGTCGCGACGGTCCTCGACGCCGGAGGCCGTCGACCCCCAGGTGGCCCGTCGGTTCCGCGAGGTGTGCCCCGGGGTCACCGTGCGGCTGCCCGGCCCGCCGTCCGGTGCTCGACGCGACCCGGTGATCGGGACCTACCTCGGGGTCTGGCAGGCCTGGGCCACCGACCGGGAGATCCGTTACCGGGGCAGCAGCGGCGGCGTCCTGACCGCGCTCGCCTCGTGGCTGACCGAGCGCGGCGTCGAGGTCGTGACCGCGACCGCCGACCGGTCGCGGCCGACGCGCACGGTGCCTATCCGCCTGACGACCAAGCAGGAGGCCCTGGAGTCGGCAGGCTCCCGCTACGCGCCGACCAGCGTTGCCGCCCATCCCGCGGTGTGCACGGCCGGCGCGGTGGTGGGCAAGCCGTGCGAAGCGGCCGCGATCCGCGGGCTGACGGCGGACCAGCCCGGCGACGGGCCGGTCCGGCTGTCGTTCTTCTGCGCCGGTACGCCCAGCCAGGCGGCCACCGACGGCCTGGTCCGCCAGCTAGGCGCCAGCGAGCAGAACCCGGTCGTCTCGATGTGGTACCGCGGGCGCGGCTGGCCGGGTCGCTTCTCGGTCGTCACCCCGGCTGGCACCCGGTCCCTCGGCTACGACGAGTCCTGGGGCCAGCGCCTCGGGCCCGCCGTGCAGTGGCGGTGCAAGATCTGTCCCGACGGCGTGGGCGAGCTGAGCGACGTCACCGCCGGCGACTACTGGCGGGCCGACTCGCGGGGCTACCCGGTGTTCGAGGAGCAGGACGGCCGCAGCGCCCTGGTGGCGCGCACGCCGCGTGGTCTCGCCCTGGTGGAGGAGGCGATCGCGGCGGGAGTCATCGAGGCCGAGCGGGTCGACATGGGCCGCGTCGCCATGGTGCAGCCCTACCAGCGCGAGCGCCGGGCGCTGCTCTGGGGGCGGCTGCTCGGCTCGCGGCTCGCCGGACGCAAAGTGCCCAGGTATCGCGGCTTCGGACTGGTCGGCTACGCCGTGAGGGACCCGCGTGGAACCTGGCGTGCGGTGCGCGGCGCCCGGGGGAGGGTGCGCCGGCTACGTGCCGGTGGAGACGGGCGGCGCCTGAGCCCGGTTCAGCCACCGCCTCCCGCCGGCTGAGCGTGCCGGTGCCTGCGGAGATGGCGCAGGCCGTCCCAGCTGCCCTTGACCGCGGGCCACACCGTCAGCCGGGGATGGGCGAGCTGGCGCCGTCCGCCCTGGAGCAGGATCCGGTAGGACACCTGCGGGGTGGCCCGGGCCCAGCGGCGCTGGTCCTCGGGGCCGAGGTGCTTGGCGGCGTACATCAGCCGGTTGCGGGTGTTGTAGTAGTAGTAGATCGGCGACTTCGCCCGCGGTGACCCGTCGAACCCGTGCGACGCGCCCTCCTCGTGGACGGCGCGACAGGAGGCGTCGACCCGGACGCGGCCGCCTGCCTCGACGACCCGCCGGCACAGGTCGACGTCCTCCCAGTACAAGAAGTACTCCTCGTCGAAGCCGCCGCAGGCCTCCCAGAGCCGGCTGCTGACCATGAAGCAGGCACCGCTCACCCAGGGGTGGACGCGGTCCTCGGGCGTTCCGGGAGGGCGCTTGCGCCGCCCCAGCATCTCTCCGCGGTCCAGGTGCAGGTCGACCTCCGCGGAGTACAGCCGGCCGTCGGGGCGCACCACCACCGGCGCGACCAGCGCCATGGGGTCCTCGCGGACCTGCCTCTGCAGGCTCCGCAGGGCGTCGAGGTCCAGCCACGCGTCGGGGTTGAGCATCAGCAGCTCGGTCGCGCCGAGCCGCAGCGCCTCCTCGGCCCCGCGGTTGTTGCCCGCGCCGAAGCCCTCGTTGGTCTCCAGCGCCAGGCCGGTCCAGCCGTTCCGCCGGCACCCGTCGAGCATCGCCTCGCGCTCCGCGACGCCGGAGAAGCTGTCCACCACCACGACGGTGCCGGGGAACTCCGAACCCAGCGAGCGGCGGAGGTTGGCCTCGACGAGCTCGTGGGTGCCGTAGCTGACCACCAGGACCGCCACCGAGGCCAACGGGTCCGGCACGGGGGGGTCCACGGCCAAGATTTTACGAACCTGGCGGGTCCATCGGGCTCCGCTGCGTAGCCCAACCGGTCCAGACCAGTGCATGATATGGCGATGCGGACTCGGGCTCCTGCTGTCGTCGTCGGTCGTCCTGGCATGGGAGGCAGGAGGGCGCGAGCCCGCGGTGGCAGGCGCCGTCCGCGCGGCCGCCCCCGCCTGGCCGCGGCCGGGCTGGCCCTCGCGGTCGGGGGTGGCCTCGTCGTCGGCGCAGCCATGAGTCCGCCCGCGACCGCCGCCCCCGCAGCCGGCACGGCCCGGCCTCGCGCGCCGGTCGACACGACGTTCACCATCGCCGTCATCCCCGACACCCAGGCCGAGACGGCGCCGGGAGAGCACCGCTTCGAGAACCGCGTCGCGTGGCTGGTGGGCGCGGCCGACCGTCTGGACCTCGCCTACGTGCTGCACACCGGCGACGTGACGAACTGGGGCTGGCTCGACCAGTCGCAGTACGTCAAGGCACGGGCCGCCATGGGACGGCTGACCGCGGCCGGGATCCCGTACTCGGTGACCGCCGGCAACCACGACGGCCGCGCGGTCGGGTGGAACGGCGTGCCGGGCTCCACCGGCTACGGGGGCGCCGCCTACATGTACAACCCGGAGTGCCCCTCGAAGCTCGGGAAGGACCTGTGCTGGTCCTGGCTGCTGAACCGGATGACCAACGAGTTCAACACCTACTTCGACGAGTCGACGTACGGCGGCCTGGCCGGGGAGTTCGAGGCGGGCAAGACGGAGAACTCCTTCTCGACCTTCTCCGCCGGGGGCCGGCGGTTCCTGGTGCTGACCCTCGAGCTCTGGCCACGTCCCGAGGCGGTCGCCTGGGCGAACCGGGTGGTGGCCGCTCACCCGCGCCGCAACGTGCTCGTGCAGACACACTGCTACCTGACCGGCGGCGGCACCATCAGCACCTCCAACGGCGGGTACGGGTCCACCTCGCCCCGCTACCTGTTCGACAACCTCGTCAAGCGCCACCGCAACATCAAGATGGTGTTCTCCGGGCACACCGGCGCCGGAGCGTCACGACGGGACCGAGGCGTCCACGGCAACCTCGTCGTGTCCTACCTGTTCAACGACGCCGGTCCGACCCGCAACCCGGTCCGGCTGGTCCGGGTCGACACGGCGACCGGACGCGTGGTCAGCCGGGTCGTCTCTCCGGTCTCCCACGAGTGGCTGTCCCAGTACCGCACCGTCGACCACGTGAGCCTGGTGCGCTGAGCCGTCGGGCAGGTGGGTATGCCGGCATTTGATGGCATCTGCTCCGGTAGGCTCCCGCCCGTCCCCACCCTCTCGCGCAGGAGGTGCCGTGGCTGCGGCCGGCGTCCGGGTCATGACCTCCTACGGCCGTCCCCGGCCAACCACGAACCCGTACATCGTGATGCTCGACCAGGCTCTGGCGGCCAGCCCGGACCTGGACTACCACCGCTTCTCCTGGCGCACCGCGTTCTCCAGGCGCTACGACGTGTTCCACACGCACTGGACCGAGGCCCTGATGAGCGGGCGGACCGGACCCCGGACGCTGGCCAAGCAGGTCGTCCTGCTCGCGGCGGTGGTGTGGATGCGGCTGCGTCGGGTGGCCATCGTCCGCACCGTGCACAACCTCGACCGGCCGACGGGCCTGGGCCCGGTGGCGCGGCTGGTGCTCGCGCTCGTCGACCGCGGCACCCGGCTGCGGATCCTGGTCAACGAGGTCACCGAGCTGCCCGCCGGCCAGGCGTCCGTCGTCATCCTGCACGGGCACTACCGGGACTGGTTCGCGCGCTTCCCGCGCCGGGACGCCGTGCGCGGGCGGCTGGCCTACTTCGGCCTGGTCCGGCGCTACAAGGGCGTGGAGACCCTGGTCGACGCGTTCGTCGCCGCTCACCGCGCCGAGCCGGACCTCTCGCTGCGGGTCGCCGGGCGGCCCTCGACCGAGGAGCTCGCCGCCGACCTGCGGGAGCGCGCCGCGCGGGACCCTGCGGTCCGGCTGGACCTGCGGTTCCTGGCCGAGGCCGAGCTGGTGGAGGTCGCGACCGAGTCCGAGCTGGTCGTGCTTCCGTACCGCTTCATGCACAACTCCGGCAGCGTCCTGGCCGCCCTCTCGCTCGACCGGCCCGTGCTGGTGCCGCGCAACCAGGCCAACCAGCATCTCGCCGCGGAGGTGGGGGAGGGCTGGCTGCAGTACTTCGACGGTGAGCTGTCCGCCGACGACCTGCTCGGCTCGCTGTCCGCCGTACGAGCAGGGAACCGCAGGTCGCCGGACCTGAGCCGCCGCGACTGGGACCAGGCCGCTGCCCAGCATGTCGCGGCCTACCGGCAGGCCCTGGCCCCCCGTGGCTGACCGCGAGGCCCGGCCGCTGCTCACCGTGGCGGTGCTGACCTACCTTCGACCGGGCCTGCTCGAGGCGCTCCTGCCGGTGGTGCGCGAACGTGCCCGCGAGGTCGCCGACGTCGACGTCGAGGTCCTCGTGGTCGACAACGACCCGGCCGGCTCGGCGCGCGAGGTGGCGGGGCGGCTGGTGGGGGGCGACCTGCGCTACGTCAACGAGACGACACCGGGGATCGCCGCGGCCCGGCACCGCGCCTTGGCCGAGACGACCGGCAGCGACCTGGTGCTCTTCCTCGACGACGACGTCCTGCCCGCGCCCGGCTGGCTGCCGCCGCTGCTCGCCCTCTGGAGGGACACGGGCGCCGCGGCCGTCCTCGGCCACGTGGAGTACACCTTCGACGCCGGCGTCGACCCCTGGGTGGTCCAGGGCGGGTTCTTCCGGCGGGCCACCCACCGGACCGGGACCGTGCTGCCGACCGCCGCGACCGGCAACCTGCTGCTGGACCGGGCCCAGGTCGCCAGGCTGGGCGTGGACTTCGACACCCGGCTCGGGATGAGCGGCGGGGAGGACACGCTGTTCTCGTTCCAGCTCGCCGACGCCGGCGGCACGATCGTCTACTGCCGGGAGTCGGTCGTCGTGGGCGCCCTGCCGCTGGAGCGCACGGACCGGGCCGCCGCGCGCACCCGCGCCCGCGCCCACGGCGGCATCGCGGTCCGGGTCCGCCTGTCCCGGGCCGGGGGCCGGCGGGCCCGGGCGGCGGTGCGTGTCGACGCGGTTCTCGGCGGCACCGCCCGGGCCCTCGCCGGCGCCCTGGCCACCGGGCTCGGCCTGCTCACCTCCGACCTCCGTCGCCAGGCGCGGGGCAGCCGCCTCGTGTCGCGTGGCCTCGGCATGGTCGCCGCGGGTCTCGGCCGCCACGTCGAGGAGTACCGCCGCACCGACGGCCCCGCCGCTGGTTGAGGTGCGAGCCTGCGAGCCTCGAAACCAAGGCGCCGGAGGTTGACGGCTGGGCCACCAACATTGACGGGTCGACCGACCAACGTTGACGGGTCGACCGACCAACGTTGA
>JBIOUF010000308.1:0-23069 GCA_044866695.1 Nocardioidaceae bacterium
GCGCACCCGGGTGGACCGCGAGCCCGTGGACCTGCGAGGACGCCGAGGGTGAACCCGTCGAAGTCGACGCCGGGTCGGTCACCCTGGCCAACGGCGGCGACGTCACCTGCACCATCACCAACACCGCGCAGCAACCCCATCTGACCCTGGTCAAGGTGGTCCGCGGCTCCAACGCGGCCGACCCCGAGGAGTGGACGCTCAGCGCCACCAGCCAGGCCACCACCATCACCGGGACGACCGGGTCCGACCCGGTGACCGGTGCCCCGGTGACGGTCGGCGACTACGACCTCGACGAGACCGGCGGTCCCGCGGGCTACGTCGAGTCGAGCTGGACGTGCGAGGGCGGAGACCAGACCGGTCCCGCGGCGGTCACCGTGGCGCTCGGCGACGACGTGACCTGCACCGTGGTCAACACGCTGCCCGGCGCGTTCGAGGTGAAGAAGAGCAGCGACCCGACGTCCGGCGCCACCGTCCAGCCGGGTGACGTCATCACCTACACGGTGACCGTGGAGAAGACCGAGGGCGTCGACCTGCAGGACGTGGTCGTGAACGACGACCTGTCCCGCGTGCTGGACAACGCCACGCTCGTCGCAGGCAGCATCACACCGAGCACCGGGACGGCCACCGTCACCGGCACCACGCTGACCTGGAACATCCCGACCCTCGGCGACACGCCGGAGACGGTGACCTACCAGGTCAGGGTGGACGACGGCGCGTACGGTGTACGCCTGCGCAACGTGGTCACGTCACCGGGCAGCGAGAACTGCGTCCCGCCCGAGAACCCCGACCGGCAGGCGGCCCGCCGGGCGCCGGCCCGCCAGGCCACCGAGGAGGACTGCACCACCACGCACGTGACCCCGAAGTGGAGCGTGGCGAAGACCAGCACGCCCAAGTCCGGAAGCACCGTCGACCCCGGCAGCGTGGTGACCTACCTACTGACGGTCACCAACCTGTCCGAGGCGGTGGTCGACAACGCGGTGGTCAGGGACGACCTCTCCGACGTGCTGGCGCACGGGTCGCTGGTCGCGGTCCCGGCAGGAGCGACCCTGGACGGCACGACGCTGGTCTGGCAGGTGCCCACGCTGGCCGAGCAGGGCGACACCGCGACGCTGCGCTACCGGGTCCGGATCGACGAGGGCGCCTACGACGTGACCATCCGCAACGTGGTCACCCCCGGACCGGGAGGCGCCTGCGACCCGTGCTCGACCCACCACCAGACGCCTCCTCCGCCGTCGACCCCGCCGCCGTCGACGTCCGGCGGCCTGCCGAACACCGGCGGTCCGGCCGGCTGGCTGCTCTGGGCCGGCCTGCTGCTGGCCTGCCTCGGCGCCGGCCTGATGCTCACCACGAGGGCCCGCAGAAGGAAGTCATGACGCCCGCCGGCGATCCCGACGTCGAGACCGCGCCCGGCGACGCGGAGAACGACCCGGGACACCCCGGCCGCTTCACCCACCTGCCGCCGCCGGTGCGGCTGGAGGACACCATCGCCACGCACGAGACCGAACCCGCGCCCGACCCACAGGCCGGCCGGGACACCGACCGGGAGTTCATGCTCCGCAACGCCGCGCCCTGACCGCGCGACGGCGGCGTCGCGGGCCGGGTCAGGCGGTCTCGGTCACGGCGAGCTCGGCCCAGGCGACCTTGCCCTCGTCGAGTGCGTGGCACCCGCTCCGGCTGGCCAGCGCGTCCACGATCGCGACCCCTCGGCCGGTCAGGGCGGTGACGGACCGGTCGCCGCGGTCCGGCCAGCCCGGGGCCACGTCCTCGACGGCGATGCGGACCGCGCCGTCCACCCGCTGCACCGATGCCCGGAACGGTGAGGAGCCGTGGCGTACGGCGTTGGTGGCCAGCTCGGAGGTCACCACCGCCGCGTCCCACGCGACCTCCCCCGCGCCCCATGCGCCGAGCACGCCGCCCACGAACCGCCGAGCAGCCTGGACGGCCGACGCGACGGGCAGGAACACCTCGGAGCGGTCCCGCGAGCCGGGCGCCGGCTCCGCGGGCGCCGTGGCGGCTCCGTAGCTGCGCGGCGGCACCAGCACGGAGTGCAGGTCGCACACCCGGCCGATCTGGGCCAGCGAGGCATCGGCGAGGGTGTCCACCGGGTAGCCGCAGAGCAGCCGGAAGCTCCTGCGCTCGGCCAGCTCGTTCCACCGGGTCTCCAGCTCCAGGGCCGCGGCCACCTGGCCGCGCTCCCACAGCAGCGCGACCATCTCGCCGAAGACCCGCACCGGCCGCCGCGACGCGAGCGGGCCGAGCACCGGGTCGATCCGGTCGACGAACCGCGCGCGGTCGATCCCGTCGCCCACGGCGATCGCGGCGAGGGTCTCCTCGGCGTCCAGCTCGACCAGCCGGTGCTCGGCTCGGGCCGCGTCCAGGTCGAACCCGCGGCCGCTCAGGATCCGGGCGACCGCGTCCCGGTGCGCCTCGGTGGCCACAGCGACGACCCGTTCGCCGCCGGCCAGGCCGGAGGCCAGGTGGTCGGCGATGGCCGCCGTGGCGTCCGCGTCGGTGTCGTGATAGGCGACGGCGTGCTCCTCGCGACCGGTCGCCGAAGGACCCGCCGTGCGCGGGTTGCGCAAGTCCGACCCAGCCCGATCTGGCATCGCGGACTCCGTGGGCATACTCCCCCAGGTCCCTCATCGCCGGGTCGTCCCGGCGCCCCGGACGATTATGCCCCAGGAGCCCGGCCCTCGCGAGTGCCCTTGGCCGTCCCGCCGGCTCGACCCGCCGTGGGTCAGAGCGCGGCGACCCAGTTGCGCAGGAGGGTGGCCCCGGCGTCCCCGGACTTCTCGGGGTGGAACTGGGTCGCGCAGAGGGGTCCGTTCTCGACGGCGGCGACGAAGCGGTCGCCGGCGTACTCGGTCCAGGTGACCAGCGGCTCGGCGGTGCGGCCGCGGGTGGTGAGCTCCCAGCGGCGTACGCCGTAGGAGTGCACGAAGTAGAACCGCTCGGCCTCGACGCCGCGAAACAGCGTCGACCCGGCGGGGACGTCGACGGTGTTCCAGCCCATGTGCGGGACCACCGGCGCCCGGAGCCTTTCGACCAAGCCGGGCCACTCGTCGAGGCCGGCGGTGTCGACGCCGTGCTCGACGCCGTGGCTGAACAGCACCTGCAGCCCGACGCAGATCCCGAGCACGGGCCGGCCACCGGCCAGCCGGCGGCCGATCACCTCCTCGCCGTGCACGGCGCGGACCCCCTCGACGCACGCCCGGAACGCCCCGACGCCAGGGACGACCAGGCCGTCGCAGTGCTGGGCCCGAGACCGGTCCGCGGTAAGGGTCACCGACGCGCCGGCCCGCTCGAGCGCGCGCACGGCGGAGCGGACGTTGCCGAACCCGTAGTCCAAGACGACGACCGACGCAGCGGTCACAGACTGCCCTTCGTCGACGGCACGCCGACCTCCCGCGGGTCGACGGCGACCGCGGCACGCAGCGCCCGCGCCACGGCCTTGTACTGCGCCTCGACGAGGTGGTGCGGGTCGCGTCCGCCGAGCACGCGGACGTGCAGCGCGATCTGCGCGTGCTGGGCCAGCGTCTCGAACACGTGCCTGGTCAGCGAGCCGAGGTAGGCGCCCCCGATGGTGACGAACGCCTGCTGCTCCGGCTCGCCGGTGTGGACGCAGTACGGCCGGCCGGACACGTCCACGGCGCACTGCACCAGCGCCTCGTCGAGTGGCACCAGCGCGTCGCCGAACCGCCGGATGCCCGCCTTGTCGCCGAGCGCCTCGCGCAGCGCGTCGCCGAGCACGATGGCGGTGTCCTCGACGGTGTGGTGGGCGTCGACGTGGGTGTCGCCGTCGGCGGCGACGGTGAGGTCGACGAGCGAGTGCCGGGAGAAGGAGGACAGCATGTGGTCGAAGAAGCCGACACCGGTGGAGACCGTGTGGCTGCCGGTACCGTCGAGGTCGACCTCGACGAGCACCTTGGACTCCTTGGTGATCCGCTCGATGCGCGCAGTGCGCTCACCCGCCGTGGTCATGTCCCGTCCTCCAGCCGTTGGTCCGCCAGGCCCTCCACCAGGGCGGCCCGGAACGCCGCCATCTCCGCAGGCGTGCCGATCGAGACCCGCAGCCAGCCGTCCGGGCCAGTCTCCCGGATCAGCACACCGCGGTCCACCAGGCCCTGCCACACCTCGTGCCGGTCGGCGAACCGGCCGAACAGCACGAAGTTCGCGTCGCTGTCGGCCACCTCCAGCCGTCGGGCCCGCAGCCATTCCACCGTCGCGTCGCGCTCGTCGCGCAGGTCGTCGACGCGGGCGAGCAGCTGCTCGGCGTGGGCGAGCGCGACTCGCGCCACGGCCTGCGTCACGGCGGACAGGTGGTAGGGCAGCCGCACCACCCGCAGCGCGTCGCACACCTGCGGGCTCGCGGCCAGGTAGCCCAGCCGGGCCCCGGCCAGCGCGAACGCCTTGCTCATCGTGCGGCACACCACCAGGTTGGGGTGGTCGGGCAGCAGCTCGAGCGCGCTCGGCGTGCCCGCCCGGCGGAACTCGGCGTACGCCTCGTCGACCACCAGCACGCCGTCGAGGGACGCCACCTCGGCGCACAGCGTCTCGACCGTCGCGAGCGGCAGCGCCGTGCCGGTGGGGTTGTTCGGGGACGGCAGCAGCAGCACCGACGGCCGCTCCCGACCGATCACCTCGCAGGCGTGGTCGAGGTCGAGGGTGAAGTCCTGGCGCCGGTGGCCCACCACCCACCGGGTGTGGCTGTCCCGCGCGTACTCGGGGTACATCGAGTACGTCGGCGCGAACGACACCGCCGTGCGCCCCGGGCCGCCGAACGCCTGCAGCAGGTGCAGCATCACCTCGTTGGAACCGTTCGCGGCCCACACCTGCTCGGGCATGATCCCGTGACCGAGGTAGGCCGCCAGATCTTGTCGCAATGCGGTGAACTCGCGGTCCGGGTACCGGTTGAGGGTGCTCGTCACGCCCAGCACGGCGGCGGCGGCGTCACGCGCGACGGCGGGGGAGGGTGGGTAGGGGTTTTCGTTGACGTTCAGCCGCACCGGGACGTCGAGCAGGGGCGCGCCGTACGGCGCCACTCCACGCAGCTCCTCCCGCAGCGGGAGCGCCATCACCTCTCCTGCGAGGAGAGCACCGGGAACCGCGCCGCGACGGCGGCGGCGTGACCGGGCAGGTCCTCGGCGTGCGCCAGGCTGGTGACGTGGTGGGCCACGTCGCGCAGAGCGGCCTCGGTGTAGTCGACGACGTGCATTGGCTTGCGGAACGCCCGCACCGACAGTCCCCCGGAGTGACAGGCGCAGCCGCCGGTGGGCAGCACGTGGTTCGAGCCCGCGGCGTAGTCGCCGAGCGACACCGGCGCGAACGGGCCCACGAAGACCGCACCCGCGTTGCGGACCCGAGCCGCGACGGCGGCGGCGTCCGCGGTCTGGATCTCCAGGTGCTCGGCGGCGTATGCGTCGACGACCTCCAGGCCCTGGTCGAGGTCGTCGACCAGGACGACCGCGGACTGCCGTCCGGACAGCGCGGTGCGGACCCGGTCGGCGTGCTTGGTGGCCGAGACCTGCTCGTCCAGCTCCGCGGCCACCTCGTCGGCGAGCCGTTCGCTGGGGGTGACCAGCACCGAGGCCGCCAGCGGGTCGTGCTCGGCCTGGCTCAGCAGGTCGGCGGCCACGTGGGCCGGGTCTGCGGTGTCGTCGGCGAGGACCGCGATCTCGGTCGGGCCCGCCTCGGAGTCGATGCCGACCACGCCCTCCACCAGCCTCTTGGCCGTCACCACGTAGATGTTGCCCGGCCCGGTCACGACGTCGACCGGCCGGCACGGCCCGGCCCCGTAGGCGAACATGGCGATGGCCTGCGCGCCACCGACGGCGTACACCTCCTCGACGTCGAGCAGAGCGCACGCGGCCAGGATCGTCGGGTGCGGCAGGCCGTCGTTGTCCCGCTGCGGGGCACTGGTCAGCGCGATCGAGGAGACGCCGGCCACCTGCGCCGGCACGACGTTCATCACCACGCTGGAGACCAGCGGGGCCACCCCGCCGGGGACGTAGAGACCGACCCGCTCCACCGGCACCAGCCGCTGGGTGACCCGGCCTCCCGGGACGACCTCGGTGGTGGTGTCCTGCTCCAGCTCGGCGCGGCAGGTCCGGCGCAGCCGGGAGACCGCCTCCTCCAGCCCGGCGCGCACGTCGGTGTCGAGACCGGCCAGCGCGTCGGCGAGCGCGTCGGGTGGCACGGCGATGTCGGTCTGGGCGACGCCGTCGAAGCGCGCGGTGAGCTCGCAGACGGCCTCGACGCCGCGGCGCCGGACCGCGTCGACGATCGGGCGGACCACCTCGACCGTGGCGGCCACGTCGGTGTCGGCGCGGGGCACGACCGTGCGGTAGTCGCGCCCGCCGTCCGGGTCACCGCCGCGCAGGTCGATCCGGCGCATCATGGCGGCCAGTCTAGGTGCGAGGCGGCGCCGCGCCGGGCGACGACCGGCCCACGGACCGGACCGCCGGACCCGGCCGGCCGGGTAGGTTGGCTCGCGTGGCCGAGCAGCTGCCGATCTTCCCGCTGAACACCGTGCTGTTCCCGGGAGTCCGGCTGCCGCTGCACATCTTCGAGGAGCGGTACCGGGCGATGGTGCGGCACCTGCTCGCGATCCCGGACCGCTCGCTGCGGCTGTTCGGCGTCGTGGCCATCCGGGAGGGCTACGAGGTCGGCAGCCACGAGGCCCGGTCGCTGTACCGGGTCGGCTGCGTCGCCCAGCTGACCGAGGTCCGGCCCCTGGAGGGCGGCCGGTTCGACGTCGAGGCGGTGGGCAGGAGCCGGATGCGGGTCACCGGCACCGACCGCGACGGAGTGTTCGTCCTCGCCGACGTGGAGTCGTTGCCGGACCAGCCCAAGCCGTCACCCACCGACGCGCAGGCGGCGGCCCGGACCCTCGCGGTGTTCGAGGCCTACCGGCACCTGCTGGGGCGGCTGCGCGGCGAGGACGTGCTCGTCGGCGCGCTCCCCCGCGACCCCGAGCTGCTGTCCTACTCGCTCGCGGCCACGTGCCTGCTCACCCTGCGGGAGCGCCAGCACCTGCTCGAGGCCCCGACCGCCGCCGAGCGCCTGGCCCTGCTCGAACGCAGCCTGCGCCACGAGATCGCCGCCATGCGGGTCCTGCCCTCCCTCCCCGCCACCGAGGTCGCCCGCTCTCGCTGGTGCCCCAACTGACCCCGCCGACCCGGCGCAACTTCCCCACGAGACCCCGCCGACCCGGCCCATCCTCCCCGCTAGCCCCCGCCGACCCGGCCCATCCTCCCTGCTGGGACCCGCCGAACCGACCCATCTTCCCCCCGGGGTCGGCCGCCGAACCAGCGGCAGCCCAACCGGCTCGGCGGCGGATCGGCGGGTCAGTCCGTGGTGATGGTGAACAGGCCATGCGCGACGTCGCCGTCCATCCAGCCGCTTGCGCCCATGGCCACCAGGGGTTCGAGGTTGGCCCTGACCTCTGCGGCGTCGGGGTCGTCCACGTCGGCGAGCAGGTCGTCGAGCCAGCCCTGCTCGTCGAAGTCGACGAACAGGGCGCCCCCGGCGTCGCCGGCTGAAGGGACGACGGAGGTGAAGGCGCCGTCCTCGCCCAGGCTTCCGTCGCCGGCGAGGGTCTCGACGTAGTCGGGGTCGAGCCCGACCGCGACGGCCCCGTCGCCCTCCTCGACGACCAGGGTCTGCCCCGCCTCGGGGCCCAGCAGTGCGGTCAGCTCCTCCAGCACCGGCACGATCTCGTCCGGGTCGCCGTTGATCCGAAGGCCTACGGGCAAACCGGACAGGTCGGGGAACCCGCCCTCGGAGAGCGCGGAGACGTCGAGGTCGGCGTCCACGGCCAGGCTGACCCCGTCGCCGAGCAGGCGCTCGGCGTCCTCGGGCAGCGAGAGCCCGGTCTCGGACTCCAGGTCGGCGAGCATCTGGTCGACGTCCGCCTCATCGCCCACCGACGTTCGCACCTGCTCCAGCAGCCGGTCGGCCCAGCCGTCGCCGAGCGAGACGCCGAACGCCACCACGGTGGACGCGGGGAGCTGCTCGATGCCGCTGTCCCCGGTGCTGGTGACGTCCTGGCCGGGCATCCCCTCGGCCACGACCTCGGCCTCGACCGCGCCGTCGTCGAAACGGACCACCGCCGCAGCCCCCTCGAAGTCGGCGAACGCCTTGCGGAGCTCCTCGGCCTGACCGCCTCCGGAGACCTCACCCTGTCCGCCCGGCACCGTGGCCGAGCCATCCGTCGCGGCTACGCCGGTGACATTCAGCCCCGAGGAGCCGAACCATTCGTCGTCGGCGTTCGACGCCGCGATCTCGTCGGCCAGGACGCCGGGCAGCTCCTTGGAGACGTACCCGGTGATGATTCCCGGATCGCCCGCCTCGTCCATCCAGCGCCGGAACCCGTCGTCATCGGCCAGCGCCGCCGAGGCGGCGTCCTGCGCGGCCTGGTCGGCGACCGCCTGGGTCTCGGCGACCACCATGTAGTCACCGACGAAGGCGCGGCCCGGCGGTTCTCCTTCCCTAGAGCAGGTGACCAGATCGTCGAAGCCGTCCCGGGCGGCTTCCTCGTCGTCGACCTGGACGACGACCAGGGCCTCGGGATCGGAGCTGTCGTCGGCCGCAGGCAGGGCCGCGACGCCGACTCGGTTGCCGAGCCAGGCGTCGACATCCTCGAAGGTGAGGTCCTCGCACTCCCCCCCGGCCTGGATCTGGTCGAACACCCATTCGCGCAGGTCGTCGCCGCTGCCGAGGTCGAGCTCGTCCTTCAGGGCGGGGAACTTGCGCAGGGTGCGGAACGCCTCGACCTTCTGCGCGGCGGACGGGTCCAGGTCGACCGCGAGGTAGGCCAGCGCGTCGGACGGCACGGCGGTGGCGGGCTCGGGGCCGCCGCCCACGAGCTGCGCGACACCCCATGCCCCGGTCCCGACGACGCCCACGACGGCGACCGCCGCGGCGGTGAGCAGCAGCGGGCGGCGGCCCCGCGGCCGTCCCTGCGACGGTTCGCCGAGGTACTCGGTCTGCGGGTCGCCCGCTGCGTACGGGTGGTCCGAGGTCATCTGTCCCCCTGGGTTCGGCTGACCGGGTTCACGGTAGCCGCTGGGTCCCACCGGTGCCGCCGAACGCCGGCGCGGCCGACCAGAACGGCCGGCTCGACCCACCAACATTGACGGTTCGACCCACCAACGTTGACGGCTCGACGCGCCAACGTTGACGGCTCGACGCGCCAACATTGACGGCTCGACGCGCCACGATGGGCGGGCTCGGCGGGACGGGCTCGGCGGGACGGGCACGGGGGACGGGGTCAGGGCGGTCAGGGCGGTCAGGGCGGTCAGGGCGGTCAGGGTGGGTTGCGTACCGGGGCGAGCAGCACGGCGAGGGCTCCGACCAGGGCGGCGAACATCCAGGTGAGGTCGGCCACCGGGGCGTGCAGGCCGAGCTGGGCCGGAGCCGTGGCGCCGACGGGCGCCTGCGCGAGCGCGGCCTCGGGGTCGCCGGGTCCGGCCAACCGGCCGGTGAGGCGCATCAGCACGGTGGCCGCGGCCGCGCCGGCCAGCAGGACCAGCACCGTGCCGACCAGCTGCCGGCGGCGTACGACGGCCCAGAGCATCATCGCCGCGCCGAGCAGGAGCGCGGCCAGGCCTCCCACCACCACGAACCACCCGTCGGCGGCGAACTGGTGGCCCAGCTCCACCTCGTCGATGCCCACCCCGGACGGCCCCTTGATGACCTGCACCGGCTTGGTGACCCGGCTCCAGACCAGTCCGCCGAGCACCCCGGCGACCGCGAACAGCCCGACGACCAGCACCGCCTCGGCGAGCGCCCTAGGTCGCGTCGCGGCGCCGGCGGACGACTCGGTGGGCGAGGGCGCGCTCACCGCAGGGTCACCGGCTCACGACCGGGACAGGCAGTGCGGGCCCAGCAGCGCCTTGAGGTCGGCGAACAGCGCGGCGGACGACGCCACCCGTAGCCCGTCGGGAAGCCGGTAGACCGTCGTGTCGGTGCGGGTGAGCAGGCGCAGGTGCACCTCCGTCACGCCGGGGTGGGTGGCCAGCACCTCCTTGAGCTGGTCGACCACCGGAGGCGTGCACCGCGTGGACGGCAGCGTGATGGTGACCGGCCCGGTCGGCGTCCCGGCGAGGTCCGGGACGGTGACCTCCTGACCGTGCAGCTCGGGCTGGTCCTTGGAACGGCTCAGCCGCCCCTTGACGGTGACGATGGCGTCCTCGAGGAGCACCGTCGCCGCGAGCTGGTAGGCGCTGGGGAACAGCAGGACGTCGATCGCCCCCTCGAGGTCCTCCAGGGTCACCATCGCCCAGGAGTCGCCGCGCTTGGTGATCTTGCGCTGCACCGCGGTGACCAGCCCGGTGACCGTCACCGTGGCGCCGTCCGGGCGCTCCTCGTCGACCAGCAGCTCGCCGATGGTGCAGTCCGACGCCGCCGACAGCACGTGCTCGAGCCCGAGCAACGGGTGGTCGGACACGTAGAGCCCCAGCATGTCGCGCTCGTGGGCCAGCAGAACCGGCTTGTCCCACTCCTCGACCTGGTCGGGGACCGTGACCGCCATGCTGAAGGCCGGCTCGGCGCCGTCGTCGAGACCGTCGAAGAGCGAGTCCTGCCCGCCGGCCTGGTCCCGCTTCATCCCGGCGTACCGCTCCACCGCCTCCTCGTGGACCGCGACCAGCGCCCGACGCTTGTGCGCGAGGGAGTCGAAGGCGCCGGCCTTGGCCAGAGACTCGACGACCCGCTTGTTGCACACCACCGCGGGCACCTTGGTCATGAAGTCGTTGAAGTCCGCGAAGCGGCCCTGCTCGCGCCGGGCGGAGATGACCGCGTCGACGACGTTGTGGCCGACGTTGCGCACGGCGGTGAGGCCGAACCGGACGTCGGTGCCGACCGGGGTGAAGGTGGCCTCGGACTCGTTGACGTCGGGTGGCAGGACGCGGATGCCCATGCGGCGGCACTCGTTGAGGTAGACCGCCATCTTGTCCTTGTCGTCCTTGACCGAGGTGAGCAGGGCGGCCATGTACTCGCAGGCGTAATTGGCCTTCAGGTACGCGGTCCAGTAGGAGACCAGGCCGTACGCCGCCGAGTGCGCCTTGTTGAACGCGTAGTCGGAGAACGGCAGCAGGATGTCCCACAGCGTCTGGACCGCGTGCTGGGAGTAGCCGCGCTCGGCCATGCCGGCCGAGAACGCCTCGAGCTGGTAGTCCAGCTCGGCCTTCTTCTTCTTGCCCATCGCGCGGCGCAGCAGGTCGGCCTGGCCGAGGGTGTAGCCGGCCACCCGCTGCGCGATGGCCATCACCTGCTCCTGGTAGACGATCAGCCCGTAGGTCTCGCCCAGGATGTCGTCGAGCGGCTCGGCGAGCTCGGGGTGGATCGGCACCACCGGTTCCCGGCCGGTCTTGCGGCGGGCGTACTTGGTGTGCGAGTCGGCGCCCATCGGGCCGGGCCGGTAGAGCGCGCCGACCGCGGAGATGTCGGCGAAGCAGTCCGGCCGCATGCCGCGCAGGAGAGCCCGCATCGGTCCGCCGTCGAGCTGGAAGACCCCCAGGGTGTCCCCGCGCTGCATCAGCGCGTACGTCGCCGCGTCGTCGAGGGTGAGCTCCTCGAGCACCACCTTCTCGCCGCGGTTGTTCTCGATGTTGCGCAACGCGTCGTCGAGGACGGTGAGGTTGCGCAGGCCGAGGAAGTCCATCTTGACCAGGCCGAGGCGCTCACACGTGGGGTAGTCGAACTGGGTGATCGTCGCGCCGTCCTGGGGGCGCCGCATCAGCGGGATGACGTCGAGCAGCGGCTCGCTGGACATGATCACCCCGGCCGCGTGCACCCCCCACTGCCGCTTCAGGCCCTCGATGCCGATCGCGGTGTCCACGACGGTCCTCACGTCGCCGTCGGCCTCGTAGAGCGCGCGGAACTCACCGCCCTCGGCGTACCGGGGGTGCCCGGGGTCGAACAGCTCCTTCAGCGGGACGTCCCTGCCCATCACCGCGGGCGGCATCGCCTTGGTGACCCGGTCGCCGAGCGCGAACGGGTACCCGAGGATGCGCGAGGAGTCCTTGACCGCCTGCTTGGCCTTGATGGTGCCGTAGGTGACGATCATCGACACCCGGTCCGAGCCGTACCTGTCGGTGACGTAGCGGATCACCTCGCCGCGCCGGCGCTCGTCGAAGTCGATGTCGAAGTCCGGCATGGACACCCGGTCGGGGTTGAGGAACCGCTCGAAGATCAGCCCGTGCTCCAACGGGTCGAGATCGGTGATCCGCAGGGCGTACGCCGCGACCGAGCCCGCGCCGGAGCCGCGGCCGGGCCCCACCCGGATCCCGTTGTCCTTGGCCCAGTTGACGAAGTCTGCGACCACCAGGAAGTAGCCGGCGAACCCCATCTGGGAGATCACCCCGACCTCGAAGCCGGCCTGCTCGCGCACCTTCGGCGGGACCCCGTCGGGGTAGCGCAGGTGCAGGCCCTTCTCGACCTCCTTGACGAACCAGGAGTCCTCGGTCTCCCCCTCGGGCACCGGGAACCGGGGCATGTAGCTGACCTGCTCGTCGAAGGCGACCTCGCAGCGTTCCGCGACCAGCAAGGTGTTGTCGCAGGCCTCCGGCAGACCGTTGGCGTCTGCCCACAGCGCCCGCATCTCGGCGGGCGACTTGACGTAGTAGCCGTCCCCGTCGAACCTGAACCGCTTCGGGTCGTCCATGGTGCTGCCCGAGGACACGCAGAGCAGGTGCTCCTGGGCGGGAGCGTCGTCCTTGGCGACGTAGTGCGAGTCGTTGGTGGCCACCAGCGGGATGCGAAGGTCCTTGGACAGGCGCAGCAGGCCGTCGCGGACGCGGTTCTCGATCGCGAGCCCGTGGTCCATCAGCTCGCAGAAGTAGCTGTCGGGGCCGAAGATGTCGCGGAAGTCGGCGGCGGCCTGCCGGGCCTTGGCGTAGTCGCCGATGCGCAGCCAGGTCTGCACCTCTCCCGACGGGCAGCCGGTGGTGCCGATCAGGCCGGCGGAGTACTCCGCCAGGAGCTCGCGGTCGGCGCGGGGCTGGTAAAAGTACCCCTCCATGGAGGCCCGCGAGGAGAGCCGGAACAGGTTGTGCATGCCCGCGGTGCTCTCGGCCAGCAGGGTCATGTGGGTGTACGCCCCGCCCCCGGAGACGTCGTCGTCGCCGCCGTCGTTCCACCGGACCCGCCGGCGCTCGAACCGGCTGGTGTTGGGGGTGAGGTAGGCCTCCATCCCGATGATCGGCTTGATGCCGTGCGCCTTGGCCTTGGTGTAGAAGTCGAACGCGCCGAACACGTTGCCGTGGTCGGTCATCGCGATCGCGCCCATGCCGAGCTCGGCGGTCCGCGCGCACAGGTCGTCCAGGCGGGCCGCGCCGTCGAGCATGGAGTACTCGGTGTGCACGTGCAGGTGGACGAACCCGTCCCCGGACCCGGTGGCCATGGCCCTGGAGACTCCTTCCGTGGGCGCGAGCGGTCGGTCGAGGGCTGGCCCCGGCCTGCAGCTGCCCGGCCGGTGTCAGGGGGAAGACCCTCACTGTAGGTGATCGTCACAGCCCGCTCCGACAAGGCTCGCCAGCCGGCGCATCGGCGGGTCCTGCGCCTCCCCGGCGGCCCGAGGAACGAGCCTGCGCCCCCTGCCCCCCGGCGGCCCGAGGAGCGAGCCGCTGGGCGAGCGTCTCGAAACCACCGGAACCCCGGGTTGCGGACTTCTTGCGGACTGCAGCAGGCCGGTCGGCCCCCGGCGGAGGTGCGTCAGGCAGGCCGCAGATCTCCGTACCAGTAGGCGGCGGTGACTCCGCCGTCCATCAGGAAGTCACTGCCGGTGATGAAGCCACCGTCTGCACCCATGACGAGCGCGGCGAGGTTGGCTACTTCGTCAGGCGTTCCTGCCCGCCCGGCGGCGGAGATCTCGATCATGTGGCGGTAGCCCTCGCCTCGCGGGCCGGTGAGCTCGTCCCGTGCGAGCGGGGTGATGATGATGCCGGGGCTGATGGTGTTGATCCGGGCACCTCGCTCGCCCCAGCGGACGGCCTCGGCCAGGACGCGGAGAGCGTTGCCGCGCTTGCTGATCTGGTAGGCGTGGAGCGGGTCGGTCACCTGGTCGGGCTGCAGGAACGGCAGGTCGAGCAGCTCCTCGACGGGGGTGGGGCCAGGGCCTCGTTCTCCTCGACGGTGAGCGAAGGCAGTCGGTGCCCGGACTGCGACGCGATGACGACGCCTGACCCGCCCGGGGCAATGACCTCCCCGAACCGATCCAGCACGAGTGCGGTGCCGTAGAGATCGACCTTGAGGATCGTTTCGGGGGATGCCTGCGAGGGTGACACGCCGGCTGCATGGATGAGCCGGGTGACGTCGCCGAGATCGGTCGCTGTCGAGACCAGTGCATCGACCTCCTCTCGCGAGGAGGCGTCGACGGCCGCCACGCTCACGTCGTACCCTGCGTCGGCCATCACCTCGGCTGCCGCTTCGGCGTTCTCCTGACGGAGGTCGGCCAGCAGTACGTGCTTCCCGACACCGACCCTGCGGGCGATGGCCTGACCGATCTGGCCCGGCCCGATGACGACGACGACCTCGCTCATGGTGTCTCCTCTCGTGGCTTGACGGCTTCGAGGTCCTTGCGCACGCGCTCCGGCTCGTCGGAGAGCGGCATGTTGTCCTCGTCGCGGACGGCGTCCAGGGAGCCGGACGGGTCTGGCTCGAGCGCGGCGAACAATGGTTCGAGGTCGTCGGGCGGCAAGCCCTCTTCGGCCACGAGCTCGAACGTCGTGTGGTCTGCAGCATCGCTCGCGAGGCTGGCGACGAGGACCTCCGCGATCTGACGTCGCGAGATCGCCCCGTCGCCGGGGCCACCGGACCGACGCAGGTCGCCTTGCATCAGCAGCGGTTTCTGCTCGCTCGGGGCGTTGTAGTCGAACCATCCAGGGCGCACGATGGTGTACGGCCGACCGCTCGCCCGGACCAGGCGCTCGGAGCGGCGCTTCCAGTCCGGTCCCTCGGTCGACCGGTTGTAGGCGGCGCTCCGGTTCGTGACACCGATGAGCGTCATGAGCGCGATTCGAGCCGGACGGTCGCCAAGAGCGGCGAGCACGTTGCGGACCCCGCCGTAGTCCACGGCCTCCATGTCGGCCTTGCTGCCGTTGGATCCGTGGACGAACACGACCGCGTCGACGCCGTCGACCGCCTGCGCCAGCGAGCTCGGCCGGGTCAGGTCTCCGACGACGGCCTCGACTCCGTCGGCCAGGTGACGCGAGCGCCCTGCGGCGCGCACGAGAGCACGTACGCCGTACCCCGCGTGGAGGGCTTCCTCGACCACCAGCCTGCCGATGCTGCCGGTGCTCCCGACGACGAGCACTGTGCGGATCGGGTCGACGGCACCGCTCATCGGTCGATCATCCTCTCGTTCGCCTCGGCGTAGCGACCTCCTTGCGCCTCGATCTGCGTCTCGTCGGGGCGGCCCCGACCCCAATGGTGCCCGTGCCTTCGAAGATGGCTGCCTTCATGTCGTCTCCCTTGTCGTGGTCGCGTGCAACCAGACAACCCGGTGCTCAGCCTGCGGAACAGGCCCTGTCGAGGGGGGGTACTGGCAGGGACTCCCGCAGCCCCTCGCCCGCCGTACGGTGGGCGGCATGGCCGTCTCGAACGACAACACCAGGAACGACATTCGCGAGTTCCTCAGCACCCGACGCGCCAAGATCACCCCCGAGCAGGCTGGTCTGCCGGTCCACGGCGCCAACCGGCGCGTTACCGGCTTGCGCCGCGAGGAGGTCGCACTGCTGGCCGGGATCAGCGTGGAGTACTACACCCGGCTCGAGCGCGGCGTCGTCGGCGGCGTCTCCGACATCGTGGTCGACGGGTTGGTCCATGCGCTGCAGCTCGACGAGGCCGAGCGCGACCACCTGTACCGGCTCATCCGTACGGCCAGCACAGGCGGTCGCAGGCCGCACCGGCGCACGCCGGCAAACAGGCACGTGCGCCCCGCTCTCCAGCGCATCTTGGACCAGATGCCGATGCCGGCCTACCTGCGCAACGGCCGTTTCGACGTGATCGCAGCCAACGACCTCGGTCGTGCCCTCTACAGCCCGCTCTACGACCAGGCCGAACGCGGGGAGCTCCCGAACAGTGCCCGGTTCGTCTTCCTGGACCCGGCGGCCGGCGAGTTCTTCGTCGACCACGACAAGGCGGCCGACGACTGCGTGGCGTTCCTGCGCGCCGAGGCCGGACGCGACCCCTACGACAAGGATCTCTCCGACCTCATCGGTGCGCTGTCCACGCGCAGCCAGGACTTCCGCCGGCGCTGGGCCGCCCACGACGTCCGCTACCACCGCACCGGACGCAAACGGTTCCACCACCCGTTGGTGGGCGACCTCGAGCTCGACTACGAAGCCTTCGAGCTCCCCAGCGACCCCGGCCAGCGCGTCAACGTCTACACCGCCCCGCCCGACTCCCCCTCCACCGAAGCCCTGAACCTCCTCGCCGCCTGGACCGCTCCCCAACCCGCACCCACCGACGCAGACACCCGAAGGATCGAGGGCACGTGGCACTCCTGACCCCCCAGCCCACCGACCTGTTCACAGGCGACGTCTACTTCGACGTCATCACCCGCGGCGAGGCCCCGTCACGAATGCGGGTGAACAGGGTCCGCTTCACTCCCGGCGCCATGACCCACCTCGCGACGTGGGAGAACGACGAGACCACCTGGGGTGAGCACGTCACAGACCAGGAGCACCGCCAGGCGACCGCCCAGGACTGACGTGAACAAAGACCGACTCACGGCGTTCACCGACGCTGTCCTCGCCATCGTGATGACCCTCCTCGTGATCGAGATCAGTCAGCCGGCCGAGGCCACCTGGCCCGGCGATCTGGGACCTGCGGCTGAGCTACCTGGCCTACGCGATCTCCTTCCTCTGGCTGGCCGCGATGTGGAACAACCACCACCACAACTTCCAGCTCGTCCGGCGCGTCGACGGCCGGGTGCTGTGGGTCAACGTGCTGATGCTGTTCAGCGCGTCGCTGTTCCCCTACACCACTCGCTTCGTGGACGAGCACTTCGAGGCCCTGGTCGCCCAGCTCGTTTACGGTGCCGTGTTGATCGCGGTCACCCTCGCCAACTTCGGCCTCTACCTCACCCTGATCCGCGCCGATCCGGACAACCAGGCTCTGCGGTACGCCGCCGGCCACCATCGCAAGATGGCCACGGACCTGGGCATCAAGCTCATCGGCTTCCTCGTCGGCGCGCTCGTCTACCCACCCGCGATCACCCTGAGCATGCTCATCGCCATGCTCCTCTACGTCGTCCCCGAACGCCGTGCCGAAACAGCCCTCAGCCCTTGAACCTGGGGCCACGAACCGCACTACAGCCGAGGCCAACGCCACGGGTGACGGTCGGCCGGCGTCGCGCCTCGGCTGGAAGCGATCTCCTGTGTCGCCTCCGCGCTATGGCTTCCGCTCGGCAACCTGACTCCACAATCGCGGACTGGATACTTGGCCCTGGGAGTTCGCGGTAGCGCTGGCGAGCTGGTGGGCGCCTACGCCGGCATCGCCGCAGGGGCCGGTTGGCCTCCCTTCTGACCCCCTGTCGCAGAGGTGACGGGTTGCCCGTTCCCCACCGGTCGCTGGTCGAGCGATCTCCGTCGGCATCCCAAGGCAGCAACGCCCCGCGCCATGGCCGGCTGAAACCAGCTTTGCTGATCCTCGTGCGGACTCCATGCGGACCGAAGGGCGCCTTCAGGGACGGCCCTGCGGAGACGCTCGATTTCACACGTTGAAGCGGAACGATCAGGCGGGGTTTCGGCTGTTGTTGGTCATCGTCGGTCGAGACCGAAAACGCGCTCTGACCTGGGCAAACGCCTTCTCCGGACCGTTGGGCGTCGTCGAGGATCGTCGGTCTCGGCCGGACCTCTTGCGGACTATGTGCGGACCGCTACGCCTCCGCGCGCCTGGCGATCGTCGCCTCGATCCAGGCCGGATCGCGACGAACATCCAAGACAGCCAGCAGCTCCAGCCGCTCGTCGCCGACGACGTACACGGCCATGTACGGGAATCGCTTGAGCAGGGTGCGGCGGTAGGACTCGAAGAGGATGGCACCGGACTCGGGGAACAGCTCGATCCTGTCGACCTGCTCCAGCAACCGAGCTCGAAACCGGCCGGGCAGGTCCGGATCGAGCGGTGCGTAGTGGGCAACAATGGCGTCGAGATCTTCCTCAACCCTGGGGTGGAAGACCAGCCGGCGCAGAGTCACTTCCAGCGGGCGCCCATCCGGGCGTCCAACTCTTCCCAAGTCAGACCGACGGACGGGTCGGCGTCCAGTTCGGCCGCCCGTGACCGGATCATCGCCTTCTGCTCCTCGGTGACCTCGATGGGAGCCGACTCCACCGTGCTCTCGATGTACTCCACGAGCTCCACGCGCTCATCGAGGCTCAAGGCCTCGATGGCTGACTTCAGAGCGGGGTTCACCATGGGTTCAGGGTACCCGGCAGCTGCGACAGCATCGCCGCCATCGCCCCATGCCATGCAATCCCTGCCTGCCCCAGTTGCCAATGGTCGCCCGGAGCGTGACCGGTGCAGTTCGCGAGCGGCTCGCAGCCATCCGTCGATGCGGTCGCGTTTCCGGCGGTGATCCCCGCCTCGCACAGCCAGTCCAGTGCGCCTTTCAGCCCCGTAGTGCACTCGGGCCCCTGGGTCAGTCGTTGGGGACTGCGGTCCCGCAGACGCAGTTCTGGACGGTGGCCGGCTTGTCGGTCATGTTGGTGTAGCCGACCTTCCAGCCGGTCGCCGCCGGGTCCGGCGCGTTCTTGTCGTAGTAGGCCGTCACGCCGCCCTTGTAGGCATTGATCTGGTAGCCACCGCTGATCGCGATGTAGCCCTCGGGCAGGTCGCGGTGGCACCACAGCCACGTCCTCGCTGCCGCCCGGCGCGCGGAAGGTCCGCAGGCTGGCGCCCGCGTGACTAGTCTCGGAAGATGGCAGACCCGATCGACGCCGATCTGGAGGACTGGGCAGACCTCGCCTCCCGGGAATGGCCCACGCTGCTCGTCGGCAACGGACTCAGCATCAACCTGTGGGCTGGCTTCCGTTACGACAGCCTCTTCACCAGCGCGACGTTGACGCCGGAAGCCCAGGCGATCTTCGCGGAACTCGGGACGACCAACTTCGAGCAGTGCCTGGAGTGCCTGCACCACGCGAACATCTCGCTACGAGCGCTCCACGAGGCGACTGCCAAGGTTGACCAGACCTACGCCGAGGTCCGGGACGCGCTGTTCGAGACGGTGAGCGACGTCCACGTCCCCTGGGGGCTCTTCCCGCAGAGCACTCACGACCTGCTCGCGAAGACGATGAACGCTCATCAGGCCGTTTTCACCACCAGCTACGACCTGTCGCTCTACTGGAGCCAGTTGCAGACTGAGAAGCCGGTAGACATCATCGACTTCTTCTGGGGAGGTGGGCGTCAGTTCGATCCGTTCGACACCGAGGTGCATCGGTCGAGCGCCACCTGTGTCTACTACCTTCACGGCGGCTTGCATCTGTGGCAGGACGATTCGACCGGCGAGGACGGCAAGTGGACCGCGGCCGATGGTCGCCTTCTCGACATCAAGTCCAACTACGGACCGACCGCCACGCGCCGTCCGCTCTTCGTCAGCGAGGGAACCTCGGCAGCCAAGCTGCGGACCATCCGCCAGTCGGTCTATCTCACGTTCTGTCTTGAGGAGTTGCGTGAGGACGACTCGCCCACCGTGCTGTTCGGTCACTCGCTAGCCGAGCAGGATGCGCACATCGCTGCGGCTCTCAACGAAGGCAGCCGAAAGCGGATTGCGGTCTCGATGTACCCAAGCGGCAACGAGAACGCGATCATCGCCGAGAAGGCGCGCATCCTCCGGCAACTTCCAAGCCATCGGGTCAGGTTCTTCGACTCGACCACGCACCCCATAGGCGACCCGGGGCTCCTGATTCCCTCGCCCTAGCTAGCCCGGATCGTTCACGGCTGATGGGGCGACTCGTGGAGTAGAAGCACCGAAGTGCCTGTCCTGCTTGGGAAACTTGGGATTGCGACGTCTCAAGATCCTCGGGCTGGAAGGCACTCGGTAGATGAAGCGTACTTCTTGGTCGACAGGGCTGTCTGTGTCCGCCGATGGTGTCGGGGTGGTGGCCCACGCGGGCAGCGTCGCGTTGCGGCTCTTGGCCGACCGGACAGGGCTGACCGACGAGCTGTCCAAGGCGATGACCCGCCGCGGGTTCGACCCCGTCCACGACCGTGGCAGAGTCCTGGCCGACGTGGCGGTGATGCTCGCCGACGGCGGTGAGGCGATCGCCGACATCGACGTGCTGCGCCACCAGTCCGGCGTGCTCGGACCGGTCGCGTCCCCGCCCACGGTGTGGCGGACCCTGGACCAGGTCACGCCTGCCCGGGCGAGGAAGGTCGCTGCGGCACGCGCACGGGTCCGCCGGCACGTCTGGTCCCAGATCATCGACAAGCAGGGATCGATCCCGGCCAGCCGGGTCGCGGGCACCGATCTCGGTGACGTGGTGGTCCTCGACGTCGACGCCACGATCGTGATCGCCCACTCCGAGAAGGAACTGGCCTCGCCCACATTCAAGCGGACCTTCGGGTTCCACCCGTTGGGGGTGTGGTGCGACAACACCGAGGAGCTCCTCACCGCGCAGCTGCGCACGGGCAAGGCCGGGTCGAACACCGCCGCGGACCACATCGAGGTGCTGACCGAGGCGATCAGGCAGGTTCCCGCCGCGCATCGCAGACGGCTGCTGGTCCGCTCCGACGGCGCGGGCGCCTCCCACGACCTGCTGGACTGGCTCACCAACCAGAACCAGGTCCGGGGCCGCAACATCGAGTACAGCATCGGATTCGCAGTCACCGAGAAGATCCGTACGGGATCAAGCTGGTCCCGAAGCAGGTGTGGACCCCCGCGGTCGAAGCCGACGGAGGCGTGCGCGACGGGGCCGACGTCGCGGAGCTGACCGGGCTGCTCGATCTGTCCACCTGGCCGCCCGGGATGCGCGTGATCGTGCGCCGCGAACGACCCCACCCCGGCGCGCAGCTGTCGCTGTTCGAAGAGGCCGATGGGTGGCGCTACCAAGCCTTCGTGACCAACACCCGCACCGGCCAACTCGGGTTCCTCGAAGCACGCCACCGCGCCCATGCCCGAGTCGAGGACCGGATCCGGCACGCCAAGGACTCCGGCTTGGGGCCGGTTCCCCTCGCGGGAGTTCAAGATCAACCAGACCTGGCTGATCCTGACCGCGATCGCCGCCGACCTCGTCGCGTGGACCCGCCTGCTCGGCTGCATCGACGACGCCGCCGCCCTCGCAGGATGCGAGCCGAAAGCGCTGCGCTACCGGTTCCTCCACGTCCCCGCCCGGCTCACCCACCGCCCGACGACGCCGCCTCCGCATCCCCCAGACCTGGCCCTGGGCGGCCGCCGTCGTCGCGGTCTTCGCCAACATCGCGGCCATCCCACTGCCTCGCTGACCAGACCCTCCACCCACAACCTCACCACCCGGAGAACCGCAGCCCGGCAGCGCCAGCCGGCGACACGACGTACCTGCGATCATCCCGAACACGAACTGACCCGATCACGCCGCCCCGACACAAACTCGACCCACGTCATGTAGGGTCGGGGGCTGGCGCGGTGCGGCAGCACATGCCGCCCGTTCCAACCCCCGCCCGTCGAACCGTGCATGCGGTTCTCCCGCACACGGCTCACCGACGTCGTTGACCGCCGGCATTCGGTGTCACCCGCCAGGCCCGGAAGGGCCTGGGTGCAGCGATGGTTCCGTGAGTTGTCAGGTCGATCAACCCGAGTTGGTTCGGCGAGGCGAAGGCCACGACGGACCAGCCGAAGCGGCGTGAGCGACGATGTCGCTTCGCGACGAAGATCGCCATCCGCATCCGGGCGTACCGGGTGATCTTGCCGAACTGGTCAGCGGAGTTGCCGTAGCGGAAGTACGCGGCCCAGCCGCGCAGGAACCGGTTGACATCCTCCACGATCCAGTCGACCGAGTGCCGCAGCCTGCGCCGGGCCGTGAGTTCACGGATCCGGTCACGGGCATGCTGCATCGCCTTTCTCGCAGGCCAGCGGGCGAGGAAGGTAGCGCCCTTGGTGCCGACCCGACCCTGACTGCGCACCAGCCGGTGATGGAAGCCGAGGAAGTCGGAACCTTCCTCACCCACCTCCAGGTGCACGATCCTGGTCTTGGCGTCCTTCGGTTCCAGACCGAGATCGGCCAGCAGCAACCGTAGACACGCGAGCGCGTCCTCCGCCTGCTGTCGGGACTTGCACATCACCACCAGGTCGTCGGCGTAACGCACCAGCACCCCGTGCTGACGAACATCCCATGCCCGGTCGACCCGGTGCAGATAGATGTTGGCCAGCAGCGGGGACACCACCCCGCCCTGCGGGGTGCCGGTCACCGGCTTACGAGCCTGGCCGCCCTCCATGACTCCTGCCCGCAGCATCGCGCGCAGCAGCTTCAAAACCGCCTGGTCGCAGACCCGTACCGCCTGCATCAACTTCTCGTGCGGAATCGCCTCAAAGCAGTTGGCGATGTCCGTCTCGACCACCCACCGGCGACCCCGCCAGGACTCATCGATGAGCACCTGCAGAGCGTCGTGCGCCGCCCGCTTGGGACGAAACCCAAACGAACAGGGCAGCATGTCGGCCTCGAAGATCGGCTCAAGCACAATCTTCACCGCCGCCTGCACGACCCGGTCACGCACCGTCGGGATGGACAACGGACGCTGCTCGGTCGTACCGGGCTTGGGAATGAACACCCGGCGTGCCGCCAGCGGCCGATAGCCGCCGCCCCTCAGGTCCTCGGCCATCTCATCGAGCAGCCGGGACACCCCGTACTCCTCGACCATGGCCAGGGTGGTCCTGTCGATACCGGCCGCGCCGTTGTTCCGGCGCACATTGAGGTCCTCTCACCAGAGTGACTGCTGAGACTCCTGGGGTCTCCGCGTGTCGGTGACGTGGCGTGGGGTCCCGACGCTCAAGGGTTGGTTTCGACCAAGAAATCATCCCCGCGGCAGGACCCCACGTGATCACCTATCGTGCCACCCTTGACGTACCAATCGACACCGTGCGGCAGGTCAGC
>JBIOUF010000309.1:0-6497 GCA_044866695.1 Nocardioidaceae bacterium
ACCGGGGCCGTCTGTCAAGCGTCGGCAACGCCGCCAGCGCGCCCGAATGGTGGCGCGCAGTAGGCGGAGAGCGGTGGATCCAGGCTTAGCTCGAGCCTCGCACCACCAGCGTGGGCGCCAGTACGACGCCGGGGTCGGGCGGCGCGCGGTGGGCGAGCCGCTCACGCAGCAGGCCGACGACCTGCACCGCCACCTCCTCCAGCGGCTGACGCACGGAGGTCAGGCCGGGTGACACCACCTGCGCGGCCGGGGAGTCGTCGAAGCCGACCACCCCGACGCCGTCCGGACCCGGCTGCTTGCCCCGGTCCCCGACCGCCTGGAGCACGCCCATCGCGACGGTGTCGCTGACACAGACGAACGCGGTCGGGTCCTCGGCGTCGAAGAGCGCATGCGCGGCGCGCCGGCCGAAGTCGAGGGTGTCCTCGCCCCGGGCGCTGAGCCGCGACGTCGACAGGCCGCGGCCCTGCATCCGCTCCTGCCAGCCGCTGCGACGGTCCTCGCCGATGACGGACCCCTTCTGCCAGCCGACCCAGGCGATCCGCTGGTGACCGCGGTCGGCCAGGTGGTCCACGGCCAGCGCAGTGCCGGCTCGCCCGTCGACGTCGACCCAGGGGTGCGTGGCGGTCGGCTCCGACCACGGGCGGCCGAAGGCGACGAAGGGCACCTGACGCTCGTCCAGCCACGCGGCCTGTGGGTTGCCCCGGTAGGTGTCGGTGACCACGAACGCGTCGACGGCCGCCGAGCGCAGCAGCAAGTCGTAGCCGTCCAGCGGGTCGGCCGGGTCCTCTGCCGTGAACAGCAGGACGTGCAGGCCCGGCTCCTTGCACGACTCGACCAGGGAGTGCAGGAACCGGTCCATGAGCCCGCTCGCCGTACCTTCCGGGAAGGGCTCGAGCCTGAGCCCCACCAGGTGGGAGGTGCGGGTGCGCAGGTTGCGGGCGGCGCGGTTGGGAGAGTAGCCGAGCCGCGTGATCGCCTGCTGCACGCGTTCGAGGGTCTCGGGCCGGAGCAGGTCGGGGCTGTTCAGGGCGTTGGACACGGTCTGCCGCGAGACCCCGGCGGCCTCGGCCACGGTGGCCAGGGTCGCGACGGGGCGGTGGCGTCCTGGCATGGCGTCTGCGTCCTGGGTCGTAGTGGATCGATCCAACCTGTCGTCGTCATGGTCTCACGCCGACCTGCCGAGGCCGTGGCCCCGCGTGGTACGCCGAAGGTGTCGGAGGCCGCGGCTAGCGTCCGCATCCATGAGCGCACCGCGAGCGACGTCACGAGCCGGCTCCCGCACTGGGTACCGCTGCGAGGAGTGCGGATGGGAGAGCGTCAAGTGGGTGGGCCGGTGCGGCTCCTGCCAGGCGTGGGGCAGCCTGGCCGAGGCCGGACCGGCGACCAGCCGCGTGGCGGCGTCCGCGGTGACCGCTCCGGCCGTGCCGATCGGCCAGGTCCCGCTCGAGGAGTCCACCGCGCTGGCGTCGGGGGTGCCCGAGCTGGACCGGGTGCTGGGGGGCGGGCTGGTCCCCGGCGCGGTGGTCCTGCTGGCCGGCGAGCCCGGCGTCGGCAAGTCGACGCTGCTGTTGGAGGCAGCGGCGCAGACCGCCCGAGCGGGACGGCGGGCGCTCTACGTCTCGGGCGAGGAGTCGGCCGCCCAGGTGCGCCTGCGGGCCGACCGGTGCCGTGGCGTGCACCACAGCCTGTTCCTGGCCGCGGAGACCGGCCTGGGCGCCGTACTCTCCCACGTCGAGGCCGTGCAGCCAGACCTGCTGGTGGTCGACTCGGTCCAGACCATCGCGGCCGAGGGTGCCGACGGCGTCCCCGGCGGGGTGAGCCAGGTCAAGGAGGTGGCCGGCGCGCTGGTGCGCACCGCGAAGGCCCGGGGGATGGCGACGGTGATCGTGGGCCACGTCACCAAGGACGGCACCGTGGCCGGTCCGCGGGTGCTGGAGCACCTGGTCGACGTCGTGCTGCACTTCGAGGGCGAGCGCGACTCCCGGCTCCGGCTGGTCCGCGCGGTGAAGAACCGGTTCGGCCCGGTCGACGAGGTGGGCTGCTTCGACCTGTCCGGCGACGGCATCGTGGCGGTCACCGACCCGGCCGGGCTGTTCGTGGCCCGCCACCACGAGGCGGTGCCGGGGTCCTGCCTGGCGGTGACCATGCAAGGGCGGCGGCCGATGCCGGTCGAGGTCCAGGCCCTGGTGCTCCGCACGGTGACCGAGCGACCGCGCCGCGCGACGTCCGGCGTCGACTCCTCCCGGGTCGCCCTCGTCCTCGCGGTGCTTCAGGCGCGCGCCGCGGTGGTCACGACGTCGGCCGACGTGTTCGTCTCCACCGTCGGTGGGGCCCGGCTCACCGAGCCGGCCACCGACCTGGCCCTGGCCCTCGCGCTGGCGTCGTCCTCCCGCACCGTGGCGGTGCCACGCGACCTGGTCGCGATCGGAGAGGTCGGCCTGGCCGGCGAGCTGCGCCGGGTGCGGGACCTGCCGCTGCGGGTCGCCGAGGTGGCCCGCCTGGGGTTCCGGTTCGCCCTCGTCCCGGCCGAGGCGGCCGGCTCCCCGGCCGTGGTCAAGGCCGCCGGCGCCGACGTACGGCTCCTCGGCGCCACCGACCTGAGCCACGCTATCCATCTGCTCGAGCTGGTGGCCTCGGCGCCGTGACGAGGCGCCACTAGAATCCCGAGGACGGCACCTACGTGGGGGAGCGACATGGCGGGGAGCGACCGCTCCGAGGAGACCCTGGCGCTGCGTGGGACGCTGGCCGGCATCGCCCCCGGCACGCCGCTCCGCGACGGTCTCGAGCGGGTCCTACGCGGCCGCACGGGCGCGCTCATCGTGCTGGGCACCGACCGCACCGTCGAGGCGATCTCCACCGGCGGGTTCGCGATCGACGTGCCGTTCAGCTCCACCGGCCTGCGGGAGCTGGCCAAGATGGACGGTGCGATCATCCTCGACCGCGAGGCGACCCGGATCCTCAACGCCGCCGTACACCTGATGCCCGACCCGGCCATCCCGTCGCGGGAGACCGGCACGCGGCACCGCACCGCCGACCGGGTCGCGAGGATGACCGGGCTGCCGGTGATCTCGGTGTCGCAGTCGATGCAGATCATCGCGGTGTACGTCGGCGCCACCCGGTACGTCCTGGAGGACTCCGCCTCCATCCTGTCCCGGGCCAACCAGGCGCTGGCCACTCTGGAGCGCTACAAGCTGCGCCTGGACGAGGTGTCCAGCACCCTGTCAGCGCTGGAGATCGAGGACCTGGTCACGGCCCGCGACGTGGCGGTGGTCGCCCAGCGGCTGGAGATGGTCACCCGGATCGCCCGGGAGATCGAGGACTACGTGCTCGAGCTCGGCACCGACGGCCGGCTGCTGTCCCTCCAGCTCGACGAGCTGGTCACCGGCGTGGACGCCGAGCGCGAGCTGGTCGTCCGCGACTACCTGCCCGGCCGCAAGAAGGCCCGCACGTCCGCGGAGACCCTGGCCGCCCTCGAGACGCTGTCCCCGACCGAGCTCGTCGACGTGAGCTCGGTGGCTCGCGCGCTGGGGCTCGGCAGCGCCGAGCACCTGGACACGGTCGCCGCCCCCCGCGGATACCGGCTGCTGGCCAAGGTGCCCCGGCTGCCACCGACGATGGTCGATCGGCTGGTCGACCATTTCGGCAGCCTGCAGAAACTGCTCTCGGCCAGCATCGACGACCTGCAGGCAGTCGACGGGATCGGTGAGCTCCGCGCCCGGAGCGTCCGCGAAGGGCTGTCCCGCCTGGCCGAGTCCAGCATCCTCGAGCGCTACGTGTGAGCGGCGCCGGCGACCGGCCGGTCAGGCGGCAGGCGAAGGATCGGGCCCGCCGCTGGGCTCCTCGGCCGGCTTTCCGCTGGGCTTTTCGCTGGGCTTCTCGCTGGGCTTCTCGCTGGGCTTTCCGGTCGGCTCGGGCGTGGGGCTGGGGCTGGGCGTGACGTAGCGCGGCTTCGGCCCCACCAGCTCGAACTGCACGTCGAGGGGGGTCTCCGCCCCCAGCGCCACCGCCTCGGCGTGGTACCAGCCGCGCAGCGCCCACGCCGTCGTCCGGGAGCACTCGCTGTCGGACCGACGTCCACTCCAGACGACCCGCACCGTGTCGGCCTGCGTACGACGCGGCACGACCTGCTCGGTGGGGATCGCCGTGGGGCAGTCCTGGCTGGTCCAGATCCGGTCCGGCCCGGAGGTGATCTTCAGGGCGACCGACTCCGGCGACACGGTCCAGTAGCAAGCCGGTGACGTCAGCGTGGTGACGTCCAGGGCGATCGTCACGTCGCCGCCGGCGTGTGCGGTGCCGACCCGAGGAGTCACGACGACGTCGGCGTCCTCACACGGCCCGGACGGCTCGGCCAGCGGCGTGCGGGTCGGCCTCGCTGGGTTCGACGTACCGGCCGACGCGGCGGTCGGCGCCGAAGTCGACGGGCTCAGGGCCCCGGTCGGAGTCGGCATCCCTCCTCCCGACGTCGGCGTGGCGCCCACCACCCGCGCGGACGACGGGTCGCCGCCACTGGTGCTGCCGAGGAGCCTCGCGATCCCGACCACCAGCAGCACGGCGACCGCGAGCAGGAGCGCGCGACGGAACCAGTAGACCCGAGCCGGCAGCGGTCCCCGAGGCCTGGTCACGGTGCTCACGGCGGTCACGCTAACCGCGTCCAACCCCTCGATCCGGGTGCCACACCGTCCCCGGCCGAGCCCGGCGCAACCGTTGCCGGCTCGACCCACCAAGATTGACGGCTCGACCCACCAAGACTGACGGCTCGGCGCACCAAGACTGACGGCTCGGCAGGGGGCGGGGGCGGGGGCGGCGGCGGTCTAGGCTGCCCGGGCGATGGGTGGTCCTGCTGAGGTGCTGCACGAGCGGGTGCTGGGGTGGTACGACCGGCACGCCCGGGACCTGCCGTGGCGGCGGCCGGGGACGTCCCCGTGGGCGGTGCTGGTCTCGGAGGTGATGCTCCAGCAGACGCCGGTGGCTCGCGTGCTGCCCGTGTGGACCGCCTGGATGAACACCTGGCCGGCGCCGGCAGACCTGGCCGCCGCCGCCGTAGGGGACGCGGTGCGGGCGTGGGGCACGCTGGGGTACCCGCGGCGGGCGGTCCGGCTGCACGCGGCGGCCACCGTGGTCGTGGAGCGGCACGGCGGAGCGGTCCCGGCCGACTATGCCGAGCTGCGCGCGCTGCCCGGCGTGGGCGACTACACCGCCGCCGCGGTCGCGTCGTTCGGGTTCGGCCGCCGCCACGTGGTCCTGGACACCAACGTCCGGCGCGTGCACGCGCGGGTCCTCGACGGGACGGCGCTTCCCACCCCGAGCGTGACCGGCGCGGAGCGGAGCCGGGCCGAGGCCCTGCTCCCCGAGGACCCGGCGAGAGCGGCGGCATGGGCGGTGGGGGTGATGGAGCTCGGCGCGCTGGTCTGCACCGCCGGCGACGCCCGCTGCGACGCCTGCCCGGTCGAGGACCTGTGCTCCTGGCGGGCGGCGGGCCGGCCGGCGTACCAGGGACCCCCGCGCCGGACCCAGCGGTACGACGGGACCGACCGCCAGTGCCGTGGACGCCTGCTGGCCGTGCTCCGGACGGCCACCGGGCCGGTGCGCCGCAGCAGCCTCGACGCCGCCTGGGCCGACCCGGTCCAGCGCGGCCGGTGCCTCGACGCGCTGCTGGCCGACGGGCTGCTCGTGCGAACGGCTGCCGACGTCTACGCGCTGCCCTGACCGGCCGCGACGGCCGCGGCGAGGTCCTCGACCGCCCGGTCGGCCCCGGTCCGGTCGGGGTCCAGGGGCAGGTCCAGCAGGAGACCCATCAACACGGCGTCCAGGAGCACGACCGCGCGGGCCGCCTCCGGTGCGGTCAGCCCGGCCGACCGCAGGTGTCCTTCCAGGGCCGCGGTCCACCGCGCGTTGGCCTCTCGTACCTCGGTGGCGTACGGCTCGGTGCCGAACAGGCCGAGGGCGGCCGCCTCGACGTACAGCCGCTGCAGCGGCTCGACCTCCCGGCCGCTCACCACCCGCCACAGGTCGAGCACGGCGTCCGGGACCGACGCCGAGCGCGGCATCGCCCGGACCGCCGCCACGGCCCGCTGGGTCGAGGTGCGTACCAGCGCGGCGACCAGGTGGTCCTTGGACTCGAAGTGGTACAGCAGCATCCGGTCGCTGGTGCCGAGCGCCGCCGCCAGCGGGCGCAGGCTCAGCCCGATCAGGCCGTGCTCGAGCGCGTAGTCGGTCGCCGCCTCGGCCAGGTCGTCGCGCCGGCTGCCCATGCTGCCTCCTGCCAGGGTTCGTCTGGTTGTGGCCGATGCCTGCACGAAGGGCCGATTGTGGCCCTTGGCCGCAGCCTCTCTCGGAGTGTCGCTGCGGGTATCGGCCACAACCGGGCCGACGCTCCTGCCGGCACGGATTGCCCGGGTCCTGTAGTAGGTGCTACATTACCGGTTGTAGCGGTCGCTACGTCGACGACGGAGGAGACCATGTACGCCGCGCTCGGGCTGCTCGCCCTGGCCGTGGCC
>JBIOUF010000310.1:0-44370 GCA_044866695.1 Nocardioidaceae bacterium
AACGCGCATGCGGTCCGCTACGCAACGCGCCCGTGCCGATACCTGGCATCACCGCGGCCGGCCGGCCTTGACGTGAACTCGTTCGGACACATACGTTCGCCGAGGACCTCGGCCCAGACACGTCGGCGACGACCTGGACCGGATCCCGCTCCGCAGGCGGCGGAGGTAGCCGCACCGGGCACCCGGCCGGTGGACCCGGACGAGGGTCCTCAGCCGGCGTTGTCCTTCAGCCACATGCCCACCAGCCCTCGGAAGTGGGCCAGGAACTCCTCCTGCTCGTGGGCGGGGTAGGTGGCCGCGACGGTGTCGCGCAGGACCCGGTCGAAGGCGTCCGACGCCACCCACTCGCGGACCCGTTCGGGGAGATGGCCGAGGTGCTCCTCGCACCAGCTCCAGTAGCGCTCGGTCTCGAAGTACTCGTCGGCCAGGGCCAGGTAGGCGGTCAGCTTCTCGTCGTAGGACATGTCCGGGTCGTCGGCGACCTCGAAGTAGCGGCTGGTCTGCAGGTCGACGTTCGACTTCCTGCCGGTGACCACGCAGTACGCCGACCAGCGCACCAGCGCGGTCATCGCCCACGGGAAGTAGTAGTGCAGCGAGGTGACCGCGACGTCGGGGCAGGCGTTGGCGTAGTCGATCGGGTACACCTCGTCGCCTCGGACCAGCATCTCCGCGGAGTTGAACTCCCAGGAGAAGAAGGCGTTCACGACGCGGCTGATCGCCACCGTCTGCGCGCCGGCCGACGGGGTCAGGAAGTCGTGGGAGACGGCGTACCGGTTGTGCATCGGCTGGTCGGGGCGGAAGTCCATGACCATGGTCTCCGGCCCGATCGACAGCGCGCGCGCGAAGTGCTCGTAGTCGATGGTGGCCTGCAGGTGCATCAGCATCTCGCCGGACTCGTCGTAGGAGCGGTGCAGGTCGTCCGGGCCGTTGATCCGCGACACGCCCCGCCAGCCTCCGCCGTCGAAGGGCTTCATGTAGAGCGGGTAGCCCAGCTCCTCGGCCAGCCGGTCCAGGTCGAACTCGCGGTTGTACCTCTCCGAGGTGTAGGCCCACCTGACGTTGTCGATGGGGTTCTTGTACGGCACCAGGGTCGTCGGCGGCACCTTGAGGCCGAGCCTGACCATCGCGCAGTAGGCGCTGTGCTTCTCCATCGACTGGAAGGTGAACGGGCTGTTCAGCAGGTAGGTACCGTTGACCAGCGAGGCCTTCTTCAGCCACTCGCGGGGGTGGTAGTACCAGTGCGCGAGCCGGTCGATCACCAGCGGGGTCCGCACCGGGTCGTCGAGCCGGAACGGCTCGATGGTCAGCCGCTCCGAGGACAGCGTGTGGGTCTGGCCGCCGTGCTCGACCGGGCCGACCATGCCCAGGACCTGTTCGAAGGCCCGCGGCCAGTCGTCCTCCGCGCCGAGCAGCAGTCCGATGAGGTGGTTCGTCACGACCCTGAATCTATGAGACCTCGCCGTCATGGGCCATGCTCAGTCCATGAGAAGTGACGCCGACTCGGCAGGAGCGACGAGGTGAAGGCGACCGAGCGGTGGTTCTCCGACCGGATGCAGCAGCCGATCACGCTGACGCGGTGGGGCCACTTCGGCACGCCGGTGCTGGTCTTCCCCACCGCCGGCGGCGACGCCGAGGAGATCGAGCGCAACAACCTGGTGGCGGCGTGCTGGCCGCTGGTCGAGAGCGGACGGGTGAAGCTGTACTCCTGTGACAGCGTGGCCGGGCAGGCGATCGCGGCGAAGGCCGGGACGACGGGCTACCGCATGTGGCTGCTCAACCAGTACCACCAGGCGGTGGCCGCCGAGGTGGTTCCCGCGATCCACGCCGACCTCGGGGGACACCAGACCCGCGTGGTGACCGCCGGAGCGTCGATCGGCGCCTTCAACGCCGTCGCCATGGTCTGCCGGTTCCCACAGCTGTTCGAGACCGCGATCGGGATGAGCGGCACCTACCGGCTGCAGAAGTTCCTCGACGGGGCGTCCGGCGACGACCTGTACTTCAGCTCACCGACCAGCTTCGTGCCGGGGCTGGAAGGCGAGCAGCTCGACCTGCTGCGGCAGCGGCGGGTCATCCTCGCCTCGGGCGAGGGCGCCTGGGAGGACATCGGCGAGTCCTGGGCGGTCGCCGACGTCCTGGGCAGCAAGGGCATCCCGAACCGGGTGGACTCCTGGGGCCCGGACGTCGAGCACGACTGGGGCACCTGGCTGCGGATGCTGCCGCAGTACCTCGACGAGGTCTGCTAGAGAAGAACAGCAGCATGAGGACCCGGCTCCGGCGCGGGAAGGAAGGCGCAGGTAGCAGAAGTGCTACCTTGTCGTCGTGACCACCATCCCGCAGAAGGAGCTTCGCAACCAGGTCGCCGCAGTGTTGCGCCGCGTCGAGGCGGGCGAAAGACTCACGGTGACGGTCTCCGGGCGGCCCGTCGCTGAGCTCTCCCCCGTTCACAGACATCGATGGGTCAGCGGACCCGCCTTGGCTCGGGTGTGGCGCGGGCCGGCACCGCGTGACCTGGATGAGGATCTGGAACGCCTCGACGTGGGCCTGGTCGACCCCTTCGAAGCATGAGAGTCCTCCTCGACACCTCCGTGCTCATCGGCGGTGATCCTCCGTCGGGCATCGAAGCAGCCATCAGCGTCGGCTCTGTCACCGAGCTGCACTTCGGGGTCCTGGTGACGAATGACCCAGAGGAACGAGCCCGTCGCGCCGACCGGCTCGCCGCAGTCGAGGCGGCCTTCGACCCCATCCCCGTGAGCGTGGAGATCGCGCGCGGCTGGGGTCGTCTGGCTGCGGCGGTGGCCCAGCGCGGCGGCAAGCCGCGCCGACGGCAGATCGACCTGGCGATCGCAGCCACGGCTCTGGCCGAAGGGGTGCCACTGCTGACCCACAACCTTGCCGACTTCGAGATCATCAAGGACCTGGTCGACGCGCAACGGCCCTGACCCGTCACCGAAGGCGGATCCGCCCGCGAGACTCGACCTCGCAGCCGAACCCACGAGGTCAGGGACCTGACGAGTCGGCATCGTGGCTTCCGAGCCGGTGGAGGAGCAGTGCCTCGGCCAGGCAGGCGCGCTCGAAGTCGGCCAGGTGCAGGCTCTCGTTCGGCGCGTGCGCGCGGGTGTCGGGGTCCTCGACGCCGGTGATGAGCACCTCCGCCCCCGGGAACGCCTCGGCGAACGGGGCGAGGAACCCGATGGAGCCGCCGACGCCGATCTCGACCGGCGCGACGCGCCACGCGTCCGCGAACGCCTCCCGGGCGGCGGCGTAGGCCGGGCCGCTCGTGCGGGCGGCGTACGGCGCGACCGGCCGGCCGGCCGTGACCCGTACGTGCGCGCCCCACGGGACGTGCGCCTCCAGGTGCCGGACCAGCGCGTCGCGGGCCGAGTCGCCGTCGTCCTCCGGGGCGATCCGCAGGGCGATCCGGGCGCGGGCGCGCGGCACGAGCACCATGCCAGCCTCGTCGACCCGGGGCGCGTCGATGCCCACGACGGAGACGGCCGGCGCCCGCCACAGCCGCGAGGTCAGCGACCCGGACCCGGACAGCCGGACCCCGTCGATCACCCCGGCGTCCTCGCGAAACCGGTCCTCGGTCAGGTCCAGTGGGTCGGCGGCACCGCGCGCGAGTCCTGCCACGGCCACATCGCCCCGGTCGTCGTGCAACGTCGCCAGCAGCCGCGCGAGCGTGGTGAGGGCGTCTGGGACCGGGCCGCCGTACACGCCGTTGTGCACTGCGTGCCGCAGCGTCGCCACCTCCACCACGACGCCGACCCCACCGCGCAGCGACGTGGTGAGCGCGGGCACGCCGACGCGCCAGTTCGTCGAGTCGGCGAGCACCAGCACGTCCGCTGCGAGCCGGTCGCGGTGCTCGGCCAGCAGGGCGGGCAGGGTCGGCGAGCCGACCTCCTCCTCCCCCTCCACGAGTACGGCGACGCCGACGCCGAGGTCGTCGCCGAGCGCCCGAAGCGCGGCGCAGTGCACGGCAACCCCGGCCTTGTCGTCGGCGGCCCCCCGCCCGTAGAGCCGGCCGCCCCGCTCCACGGGGGTGAACGGGTCGGTCTCCCAGGCCTCCGCCTCACCCGCCGGCTGCACGTCGTGGTGGGCGTAGAGCAGCACCGTCGGGGCACCCGGGGGACCCGGCCGCCGGCCCAGCACGGCGGGAAGCCCGCCGGCGCGCAGGACCGCCACCTCGGGCAGCCCGCTGCTGGACAGCTGCCCGGCCACCTCGGCGGCCGACGCCTCCACGTGTGCGCGGGCGGACGGCTCCGCCGAGACCGACGGGATGCGCACCAGCCGCTCCAGACCCGCGCGGACGTCGGGGAGCGCGGCGGCCAGCGCGGAGCGCACCCGGGCGGCGGACCGCTCAGCCCGCATGGAGCTCCAGGTCCGAGGCGAACCGGTCGGTCATCTCGATCACCCGCTGCAGGTCCTGGTGCCGCACGATGACGATCCCGTCCCCGATCGTGGTCGCGCGCCAGTCCCGCCGGGGCGCGCCGACCGGGAGCAGGTCCACGAGCACGATGTCCTCGCCGTACCGGGCCCGGAGCTCCTCCAGGCCCTGGACGGAGGTGATTCGCCCCGACCCGCGCGCCCGCTTGCAGATGCTCCCGACGTTGTAACGGTGCTCGAGCGGCTGCATCCGCCCGTGCACCACGGCGTCCGCCCAGCCGACGTAGACGTCGCCGTCGGCGTTGAAGTTCATCAGGTCGACGACCCGCACGCCCGGCGGGCGGGCTCCGATCTCACCGAAGACGACCTCGCCGTCGGCCATGAGGTACCACTCCATGTGGGTGAAGCTGGTCTGGAACCCGAGTGCGGCGAGCACCTGCTCGCCCATCCGCCGCCCGCCCTGGAGGTGCGGCGCGGCGAGGTCGCGCAGCGAGATCGCCACCGGGCTCACCCACTCGTGCAGGCGCATCTGCAGCGGGCGCGGGCGGTACCACAGCACGTGCTCGAACAGGATCCGCCCGCCGGCGCAGACGGTGTCGAAGGTCAGCTCCTCGGCCTCGACGAACTCCTCCACGCTGACCTCCGGGACGTGCCGCAGCACCGGCAGCACCTCGGCCAGCGCGTCGGCGGAGTCCACCCGGTAGGTGTCCGCCGAGCCGGCCCCGGCGATGGGCTTGACGATGAGCGGGTAGCCGATCCGCTCGGCTGCCTCCCAGACGCCCGCCACCGTCGTCGCGCTGGCGTGCCAGGGCGTGCGGATGCCCGCGGCGTCCAGGGTGCGCTTCATCAGCTCCTTGTCGCGGAACGGCAGCGTCTGCTGCACGGTCATCCCCGGCAGGCCGAACTCCTCGCGCACCCGCGCGGCCAGCACCATGTACGGCTCCCACAGGCACTCGACCTGGTCGATCCGCACGTGCCGCGACAGCCCCCGCAGCGCGGCGAGCACCGCTGCCTCGTCGGCCAGCGACACGTGCTCGTAGTGCGCCAGCGCCTCCCGGGCAGGCGCGGGCAGCTGGTCCCGGTGCTGGTCGCCCACGCCGATCACCGTGGCGCCCACCGCGGCGAGGCCCCGGGTGAAGTAGCTCATCTCCTGGGGGTAGCCGGGCGAGATCATCACGACATTGGTCCCGGAGTGGGTCACAGCGCCTCCACCAGCTCTACGCGGATCCCGCTGACGATGCGCTGCAGCGCGTCCCGCACCGCCTCGGTCCGGGGGTCCCTGACCATGACGTAGCCCTGGCCGGTGTAGTCCGAGCCGGCCTCCTGGCCCGGCGAGGGCAGCTGCGACTCCACCACCAGGTGGCCGACCTGCCTGTTGACCTCGTCGACGCCGTGTACCGCGCGGACCCTCCCCCGGCCCATGCCGCGCAGGTAGGCGGTGCCCGCGGCGAAGCGGCGCTCCGGGACGTCGAACTCACCCAGGATGGCCAACCGCGGCCAGGCGGCGTACAGGTCGAAGCCGTGGGCGTACCCGTGCATCGACGTCAGCTGTGCGCCGGGGGGCCGGGCGGCCACCTCCGAGACGGCGACGGACCCGTCGGGCCTGCGGAACCACTCCAGGTGGGTGAGCGCGTCGGTCACGCCGAGCGCCCGCAGCGCGGCGGGGCCGACCTGGTGGATGCCGGCGTACTCCGGCCCGCCGATGTCGCGGGGCAGCAGCACCTGCCACTGGATCCAGGGGTTGCGCAGCACCTCCAGCGGCGGAGGGTGGTAGTCCGCGATCGAGGACCACACGGTGGTGCCGCGCAAGGTCACGCTGTCGAAGGTGTGCTCCTCGCCGACCAGGAACTCCTCCAGCAGCGCCGGCGACCCGCCGGTCGGCGGCACCGCGCCCAGCCAGCCCTCCAGCGACGCCTCGTCGTCGAGCCGGTACGTCGCCTGCGATCCCGCGCCGGCGGGCGGCTTGGCCACCAGCGGGAAGCCCACGTCGCCGGCGAAGCCCCTCGCCTGCGCCGCGTCGTGGACCAGTGCGTGCCGGGCGCACGGCACGCCCGCGGCACGCAGCACCTCCTTCATCCGCGACTTGTCGCGCACGTTGACCGCGGTGTCGACGTCCATGCCCTCGATGCCCATGGCCTCGCGTACCTGGGCGAGCGGCACCTGCAGCTGCTCCAGCGCTCCGACCAGCCGCTCGACCCGCCCCATCTGGCCGGCCAGCCCCGTGACGGCCTCCGCGACCTGCCCGGGGTCCAGGGCGTTCTCCACCCGCCAGTGCCCGGCCAGCCTGTCACGCAGGTCCGGCGGGACCCGCTCGAGCGGGTCGCAGGTGACCAGGCCCAGCCTCACCCCTGGCAGGGAGGCGGCGGACGCCACGAACCGCGCAGTGGCTTGCAGGAGGTACGGCGCGACGAAGGCGGCGGCGACCATGGCCCGGAGGTTACTCCCCGCGCTGGTCGAGCCCTCACAGCCGAGCGCCGCGGCCGGAAACTCGGTCGCCGCCGGGGGTGGCGCCACCTACTCTCGACAGGTCATGCGCGACTTCCCCCCGTCCTCGACGGCGTTCCTTCCCGGCCCGGAGGGGACGCGGTCGAGCGACCCCGACACGCGCAGCCCGGCCGCCTTCCTGCGCTGGCATCTGGGACAGCAGCGCTGGGTCGTCCTCTCCGCGTGCTGCGTCGGGCTGCTCTGGCAGGCCCCGCTGGTGTTCGGGCCGTGGCTGGTCGGCAGAGCGGTGGACGAAGGCATCCTCGCCGGCTCTGCCCAGGCCACCGTGACGTGGGCCGGGCTGTTGCTGGTGGTCACCCTGGTCGGCGCCGGGTTCGGCATCGCGATGCACACGCTGATCGTCCGGAGCTGGCTGATCGCGCTCTACGGCACCACGCAGATGGTGGCCCGCAAGTCCGTGCAGCTGGGTCACGTGCTGGCCCGCCGTACTCCCACGGGCGAGGCGCTCAGCGTGGCCTCCAGCGACTCCGACGAGTTCGGGGCGCTCACCGAGATCACCGCGCGCGCCGCGTCCCAGCTCGTCGCGTTCCTGATCGTCGCCGCCATCGTCACCGGCATGTCGCTGCCGCTCGGCCTCATGGTGCTCGCGGCCGCGCCGGTCCTGCTGGGCGTGGCGCTGCCACTGCTCAGGCCGATGCACAGGCGCCAGGAGGTGGAACGCTCCCGCAGCTCCGACCTGACGTCGATGGCCACCGACATCGTCGCCGGCCTCCGCATCCTGCGCGGCATCGGCGGCGAGCGGACCTTCGGCCGCAACTACGACGCGCAGTCGCAGCGCACCAGGCAGGCGGGAGTGTCCGCGGGCCTGTGGCAGGCTGCCGTCGAGGCGACCGGCGTGCTGTTCTCCGGAGCGTTCCTGGTGCTGCTCATGTGGACCGGCGCCCGGGCGGTGATCGCCGACGACCTCACGGTGGGGCAGCTGGTCAGCTTCCTGGGCTACGGGCTGTTCATGGTGGGCCCCGTCCAGACCTTCTTCGAGTTCGCCCAGAAGCTCACCCGGGCGCTGGTGTCGGCACGCAAGGCGATCGTGCTGTTCGAGCAGGCGCCGCCCTGGGTGGAGCCCAGGACGCCTGCGGCGCTCCCGCCTACGGGCGACCTGGTCGACGAGGTCTCCGGCTTCGTGGCGCGTCCCGGGCGGCTCACCGTCGTGGTGAGCGGTGTGCCGGAGCGCTCGGCTGAGCTGGCCGACCGGCTCGGCCGCTATCTGTCCGCCGACGCCGACCCGCCGGCCGAGGACGCCGAGCACGAGCTGAAGGGCAGGGCGGCGCGCCTCGCCCGGGCGAGGCGACGGGCCGAGCGGGCCCGGATCGCCGCGGCGGACGAGCAACGGGCGCGCCGCCCCTGGGGCGTCCGGCTGGGCGGGGTCGACCTGGGCTCGGCCGACCTGGCCGACGTACGCCGCCGGATCCTGGTCAGCGACACCGGCAGCCAGCTGTTCGCCGGCACGCTGCAGGACGCGGTCGACCCGCACGCGCGGCTCACCCGCGCCCAGGCCGAGGAGCTGCTCCGGGTGGCCAGCGCCGAGGACGTCTACGACGCGATGCCCGAGGGCTGGCAGGGCGTGCTCGACGAGCGAGGCCGAGGCCTCTCCGGCGGCCAGCGGCAGCGGGTCGTCCTCGCCCGGGCGCTGGGCCTCGACCCCGACATCCTGGTCCTGGTCGAGCCCACCTCCGCGGTCGACGCCCACACCGAGGCCCGCATCGCCGAGCGCGTCGCCGACCACCGGCGGGGCCGGACCACCGTCGTGGCGACGGTGTCGCCGTTGTGGCTGCACCACGCCGACCGCGTGGCCCTGCTGGAAGGCTCGCAGGTGGTCGCGGTGGGGACCCACGAGGAGCTGCTGGAGACCAGCGCCGCCTACCGACGGGTCGTGGTCCGGTCCTTCGACCAGCCCCCCGCTCCCCCGACGGGACCGCAGGCCCACGGCGCGCAGGCGCACTGCACCCCGCCCAGCCAGCCGCCCAGCCAGTCGCCCAGCCAGTCGCCCAGCCAGTCGCACTGGGAGGTCTGGGAGGACGAGCACTGGCAGCCGGAAGGGTGGGAGACCAGCCATGTCTGAGACGCTGACCCACGACCTGCTGGCCAGCAGCGCGGGGACCTGGCGGAAGCGCGCCGACGACCCGCCGCGCGTCCCGGCAGAGCTGACCCCCCCGGGCGCGGGCGCGGACTGGCCGACCCGGCTTCGCGCGCTCCGCCGTCGGCACCTGCTGCGCGAGCAGCGCGCCGAGCGGGTGTACGCCGAGTCGCGACAGCCCGCGCGTGGCTGGCCGGTCGCGGACAACGCTGCGGTCGTGCGGTTCTTCGGCGACCTGCTCAGGGGGCGCCGCGGGATCTTCGCGGCGATGGTCGTCTTCAACGGCCTCGCCGCGGCGAGCGGCCTGCTGGTGCCCCGCCTGCTCGGCGACCTGGTCGACGAGACGGCCCACGGCGCCGCGTCGCTCGAGTCCGTGACCTCGCTCGCGCTGACCATCCTCGCCGTCGTGGCGATGCAGGCGGCCTTCACGTTCGGCGGCCAGGCGACAGCGGCGCTGTTCGGCCAGGACCTGCTGGCCTCGGCGCGCGAGTACGTCGTCGGCGTGCTGCTCCGGCTGCCCCTAGGGCGGGTGGAGAGCGCCAGCACCGGCGACCTGGTCACCCGGGTCACCCGGGACGTCGGCACGATGAGCCGGGCCGCGCAGTACGGCCTGCCGATGGCGATCATCTCGCTGCTCACCGTGGCGATGTCCGTGGTGGCGATGCTGCTCAACTCGGTGCTGCTGTCGGTGGTCCCGCTGGTGCTGGTCGCGATGTCGATGGTCCAGGTCCGCCGCTACCTCCGCCGTGCGCAGAAGTGCTACATCGCCGAGGGCGCGACGTACTCGACGATCAACACCGGGCTGACCGAGACCGTTGAGGGCGCCCGCACCGTCGAGGCGCTCGGGCTCGGCGCCGCCCGGGTCCGTGACGACGAGGAGGACATCGCCGTTTCGGCGCAGGCCGAGCGCTACGGCATGACGCTGCGCAACCTGCTGTTCAGCGTCATCGACGTGGCCTTCAACGCCCCGCGGGTGCTGGTCGTGCTGGTCGGGGCGTGGGGCTACAGCCGCGGCTGGGTCTCGCTGGGCGAGATCACCGCGGGCGTGCTGTACGCCGAGGCGGCCAGCGGCCCGCTGGACCGGCTGGTCGGCGAGGTGGACCGGCTGCAGGTCGGGGTGGCCTCCACCAGCCGCCTGCTCGGCATCGCCTTGGTGCCCTCCGACCGCACCCCGGGCGACGACCGGCCGGAGGGCTCCGACCTGGTCGGGGAGGACCTGCGCTTCGCCTACCGCGAAGGCCACGACGTGCTGCACGGCATCGACCTGGCCCTGGTCCCCGGCGAGCGGCTGGCCGTCGTCGGGCCGAGCGGGTCCGGCAAGTCGACACTGAGCCGGCTGCTGGCCGGCATCAACCGTCCGCGCACCGGGTCGGCGCGGGTCGGCGGCGTCGAGCTGACCAAGCTGCCGCTCGAGCTGCTGCGCACCGAGGTCGCCCTGGTCACCCAGGAGCACCACGTCTTCGTCGGCTCGGTCCGCGACAACATCCTGCTGGCCCGCGAGGACTCCTCCGACGAGGCGGTCTGGTCGGCGCTCGGCGCCGTGGGGTCGGCGGACTGGGTGCGCCGGCTGCCCGCCGGGCTGGACACGATGGTCGGCTCGGGCAACCTAGCCCTCACCCCCGCCCAGGCGCAGCAGGTGGCGCTGGCCCGGCTGATCGTGGCCGACCCGCACACCCTCGTCCTGGACGAGGCCACCTCGCTGATCGACCCGCGCACCGCGCGCAACGTCGAGGGGTCGATGAGCGCGCTGCTGGACGGGCGGACCGTCGTCGCGATCGCCCATCGGCTGCACACCGCCCACGACGCGGACCGCATCGCCGTGGTCATCGACGGCCGGGTGGCCGAGCTCGGCCGGCACGACGAGCTGGTCGCGCGGGGCGGCGAGTACGCCGCCCTGTGGCGGGCCTGGACCAGCTGACGGGCCGGGTCAGCTGCGGCACAGCGGTAGGGCGGCGAGCAGCAGGACGGCCACCACCGCGAAGCCGAGCTGGAACGACGACGCCGCGGCGAGGGCGCCGACGACCACGGCGCCGGCCGCCGTGCCGGCGTCGAACCCGGCGTTCCAGACCGCGCTCGCCGTCGGGCCGTGGCCGGGTCCGGCCTTGGCGAAGGCGACCACGAGGGTCAGGCTCTGCGCCGCGCCGTACGACACCCCGAGCGTGGCGGCGCCGGCCACCAGCACGCCGCCCGACGACCACCCCGCGGCGAGCGCGCACAGGCCCATGCCGGTCGCGCCGAGCAGCACGGCGGGGGCCAGGAACCTGCCGGCGCCGTACCGGTCGGAGAGGGTGCCGGCCCCCCAGCGGCTCACCGTGGTGAGCAGGTTCATCACCAGCAGCGCGGCGACCGACCACGACCTGAGCACCTGCGGCGCGAAGGTGAGCATCGCGCCGCCGGCCATGGTGACCACCAGCAGCACCGCGGCGGGACGCAGCATCGCCCGGACCGTGCGCAGGTCGGGCCGGGCGGCCACGGGGACGGCGTCGTGCGGCCGGGCCCGAAGCATCCGGCCCAGCGCGAACGCCGCCGGCAGGCCGGCGAGGGGCAGCGCCGCGACCCAGAAGACGACCGCGAAGCCGGCGCTCTCCGCGATCGCCACGGACGCCGGGAGGAGGACCACGTTGGGGATCGCGACGGCGAACCCGTAGACCCCGATCGCCTCGCCTCGGCGGTTCGCTGGCACCAGCTCGGCCAGCAGCACGACGCTGGTGACGGTGAGGACGCCGAACCCGGCGCCCCGCACCGCCGACAGCGCCAGGGTGACCGGGAGGCCGTCGGAGAGCAGGTACGCCGGAGCGGGCGCGCCCAGCAACACCAGGCCGGCGGCCAGGACCTGGGCGTGGTCGAAGCGGCGCAGAGCGGCCGGCACGAGGAACTGGGTGACCACGGTGGCCAGGAGGAGCACCCCGTTCACCCAGCCGGCGCCGGCCTCGCTCGCCCCGCCGTGCACGGCCCACAACGGCGCGACGGACAGCAGCGCGGCGTACCCGCTGAACCCGGTGACCGCGACGAGGTTGACCTGCCGCATCCCGGGCATCTGCCACACGGGTCCGCGCACGGCCGTCACGCTAGCCGGGCCCGCCGTGCCGGCCAGTAACATGCGGTGGGTGCGAGTCATCTTCGTCGAGCCCAGCTTCCCGAAGAACCAGCGCCAGTTCGTCCGCGGCCTGGCCGAGGTGGGGGCGGAGGTGATCGGCATCGGGGAGTCCCCGCAGGACTCCCTCGACGAGGAGCTGAAAAGCCAGATGGTGCACTACCACCAGGTGCCGAACGTCGTCGACGTCGACGTGATGACCGACGCGGTGCGCTGGCTGCAGGACAAGCTCTGGATCGACCGCCTCGAGTCCACGATCGAGGCGCACACGCTGGCCGCCGCCGAGGTCCGCGAGCGGTGCACCATCCCCGGCACCTCGCTGCGGACCGCGTGGCTGTGTCGGGACAAGCCCTCCATGAAGGAGGTGCTCCGCCAGGCCGGCGTACCGACGGCGGCCTCGACCGGCGCGGAGAACGCCGAGCAGGTGTGGGCGTTCGCCAACGCCGTCGGCTACCCGATCATCCTCAAGCCGCGCAGCGGCGCCGGCGCGCTCGACACCACCCGGGTCGACGACAGCCAGCAGCTCGAGGCGGCGCTGGCCAGGTTCGGCAGCCAGGGCGCCGCCTCGATCGCGGTCGAGGAGTTCGTGGAGGGCCACGAGGGCTTCTACGACACGCTGTCGGTGAACGGGCACGCCGCGCTGGACTTCGTGTCGCACTACTTCCCCGGAGTGCTGGAGGCGATGCGGACCCGGTGGATCTCGCCGCAGTTCGTCTCCACCAACCGCGTGGACAGCGTCGGTGACTACCAGGAGCTGCGCGAGCTCGGCCAGCGCGTCGTCGCGGCGCTCGGCATCGGCACCAGCGCCACGCACATGGAGTGGTTCTTCGGGCCCAAGGGGCTCAGGTTCTCCGAGATCGGCTGCCGTCCGCCCGGCGTCGGCGCGTGGGACCTGTACGCCGCCGGCAACGACCTCGACATCTACCGCGAGTGGGCCAACGCGGTCGTGCACGGGCACGTCGCGACCCGGCCGTCCCGCCGCTTCGCCAGCGGCATCGTCGCCCTACGGCCGGAGCGGGACGGCACCATCTCCGGCTACTCCGGCGTCGAGGAGATCCACGACAGGTACGGCGAGTGGGTGATCGACGCGCACCTGCCGGACCCGGGCACGCCGACCCAGCCGGTCGAGGCCGGCTACATGGCCAACGCCTACGTCCGCATGCGCCACCCCGACTACGACGCACTGCGCGGGATGCTGGACGAGGTCGGTCGGACCATCCACGTGTACGCCGCGTGACCCGCGTCGTCACACTGCTCGGCCCGCAGCGAAGGCCCAGCGTCCAGCAGGTCGCGCGCGAGCTGGACCCCCGGGCCCCCGTCGCCACCGTGACGGCCGGCTGGCAGGAGCGTGAGCCCGACGACGCCGAGCTGCAGGAGCTGCTGGGCGGGCGCGCGGTGAACCTGTCCTTGCACGCGCGGTGGCTCGACGTACACGACCGGGACCGGGAGTACGCCTACGCCGAGCGCGACCACGACGCCGCGCTCGCCGAGCTGCGCCGGCTCTACCTCACCCAGCTCGACCATGCCCTGGCCGGCGCCTACGGGGTGGCCCGGGAGCAGGAGGTCCGCCCGAGCGCTCGCGACGCCGCGCTGCGCGACGCCGTGCACGTCGTGCGGGTGGTGGACCGACAGCACCTGGCCAGGGTCCGCGGCGCGCAGCAGGCGTTCTACTCCGCCTGGCCGCCCCACGAACGGCCCGCCGTCGAGCGGCACCGCGAGGACGTGGCACGCCTCCTGCGGGGGGCGCAGGCCCTGGTCGTCGCGGGCGGGCACGTGGGCGAGCTGACCCGGGTGCTGCACCTGTTCAACGTCGGCCCGCACCTGCCCGGCGTCGTCATCGCCTGGTCGGCCGGGGCGATGGCGCTGTGCGACCGCGTCGTGCTCTTCCACGACTTCGTGCCGCACGGGGTGGGCCAGACCGAGGTGTTCGCCGAGGGGGTGGGCGTGGTGACCGGGGTGGTGCCGCTCCCGCATCTGCGCCGTCGGCTCCGCGTCGACGACCCGGTCCGGATGTCGGTGCTCGCGCGGCGGTTCGCGCCCGCCCGGTGCCTCGTGCTCGACGACGGCGTACGCGTGCCGCTCGGGCCAGGCGGCGACCTTCCTCCCGACGCGCGCGTGCTCACCGAGGACGGCCGGGTCGCCGACCTGCAGGCGGCATGAACCGCCCCGTCGCAGGCCGGGCCCGCCGACTCGCGATCAACCGGCTCAAGGACCGCAGGCCGCTGGACGCCGCCACCATCGACCGGTTCCTCGCCCGGCACGAGGTGCCGATCATCGAAGGCCGGCGCTGCACGTTCCTGTTCCGCGGCGAGGCCGACCAGGTCTGGCTCGCCCAGCGGGTCGTCGGCCTGCCCGGGCTGATCCCGCTGCGCCGGCTCCGTGGCACCGACCTGTGGTACCTCGTGCTCGAGCTCCCCGAGGGTTCGCGGGTCAACTACCAGCTCGAGGTCCGGCGGGACGGCCACGTCGAGCAGATGAACGACCCGCTCAACGAGAAGCTCTCCTACAGCCCCGTCGGGACGTCGTCGGTCTGCTTCGGGTACGGCTACGAGTCGCCGGAGTGGACCATTCCGGACCCCGAGGCCCGGCCCGGCGAGCTGGTGCCGCTGGTCGTGCAGAGCAGGGCGCTGGGGCGGGACTGTCCCGTCACGCTGTACCTGCCCGCCCGGTTCCGCCGGACCGCGTCGTACCCGCTGCTGGTCGTCCACGACGGCCCGGACTTCCTGCAGTACGCCGCCGCGAAGACCGTGCTGGACAACCTGATCCACCGCCTGGACGTGGCGGAGACCGTCGTGGCCTTCCTGCATCCGCAGGAGCGGCTGACCGAGTACGCGAACTCCACGGCCCACTCCCGGTTCGTCACCGCCGAGCTGCTGCCCCGGCTGGAGACCGAGCTCCCGCTCGCGGCGAAGCCCTCGGCGCGCTGCCTGCTGGGGTCCAGCTTCGGGGCGGTGGCCTCGCTGGCCGCGGCGGTCAGGTCACCGCAGACGTACGGGTCGCTGGTCCTCATGTCGGGGTCGTTCGTGTTCACCGACATCGGCACCGACCACGGCGGGGGCGAGGTGTTCGACCCGGTGGTGAAGTTCGTCAACCGGTACCGCGCCCGCCCGACGCGCGTCGCCGACCGGCTCTTCGTCAGCTGCGGCGTCTACGAGCCGCTGATCGTCTCCAACCGCTCGATGGTCCCGACGTTCGAGTCCACCGGCATGACCGTGCGGTACGTCGAGGCCCGCGACGGGCACAACTGGGAGAACTGGCGCGACCTCCTCCGCGACGCGCTCTCCTGGGTCTACCCCGGCCCCCAGAAGCTCTACTACGAGTAACCCCAAACCCCGCCGACCCGGCGCAACCTCCCACCCAAACCCCACCCACCCGGCGCAACCTCCCACCCAAACCCCACCGACCCGGCGCAACCTCCCACCCAAACCCCGCCGACCCGGCGCAACCTCCCACCCAAACCCCGCCGACCCGGCGCAACGTCCCGCCCCCGCCCGCCGAAGACCCGCCGACTCGACCCCCCACCTCGCCGAAGACCCGCCGACTCGACCGCCTACCGCGCGGAGGATGCGCCGGCTCGGCGTTCCGGGCCGCTGTGGGCCACACTTCTTGGGTGTCGGCGACGCCGAGCCGACGCGTCGGGCGCCTCCCCTGGCGCGCCGGCCGGTCCGCCGCCAGCCGAAAGGACACACCCATGACCCGGCAGCCCACCCGCGACGACAAGTTCTCCTTCGGGCTGTGGACGGTCGGCTGGCAGGCCCGCGACCCGTTCGGCGACGCCACCCGCGCGCCGCTCGACCCGGTGGAGGCGGTGCACCGGCTGGCCGAGCTCGGCGCCTACGGGGTCACCTTCCACGACGACGACCTGATCCCCTTCGGAAGCGACCCGACCGCACGTGAGGCCCACCTCAAGCGGTTCCGGAGCGCCTTGGAGGAGACCGGGCTGGTGGTCCCCATGGCCACGACGAACACCTTCACGCACCCGGTGTTCAAGGAGGGCGCGCTGACCAACAACGACCGGGACATCCGTCGCTACGCCCTCCGGAAGGTGATGCGCAACCTCGACCTCGCTGCGGAGCTCGGCGCGCGGACCTACGTGTTCTGGGGCGGGCGCGAGGGCGCCGAGGTCGACTCCGGCAAGGACCTCCGCGCCGCGCTGGACCGCTACCGCGAGGGCCTCGACACACTCGCTCAGTACGTCGTCGACCGCGGCCACGGCCTGCGGTTCGCTCTCGAGCCGAAGCCCAACGAGCCCCGCGGTGACATCTTCCTGCCCACGGTCGGCCACGCGCTGGCGTTCATCTCGACGCTGCAGCATGCCGACATGGTCGGCGTGAACCCGGAGGTCGGCCACGAGCAGATGGCCGGGCTCAACTTCACCCACGGCATCGCCCAGGCGCTGTGGCAGGGGAAGCTGTTCCACATCGACCTCAACGGCCAGAACGGCCCGAAGTTCGACCAGGACCTCGTCTTCGGCCATGGCAACCTGCTCAGCGCCTTCTCGCTGGTCGACCTGCTGGAGAACGGTGGACCGGGCGGCGGACCGGCGTACGACGGTCCCCGTCACTTCGACTACAAGCCGTTGCGCACCGAGGACCCGGAGGGCGTCTGGACGTCGGCAGCGGCCAACATGCGCACCTACCTGATCCTAAAGGAGCGGGCCACGGCTTTCCGTGCGGACCCGGAGGTGGCGCAGGCGCTGCAGGACGCCCGGTACGCCGAGCTGGCCCGGCCGACCCTGGGCGAGGGCGAGTCCTACGAGGACCTGCTCGCGGACCGGTCGGCGTTCGAGGAGTTCGACGCCGACGCCGCCGGGGCTCGCGGCTACGGACAGGTCCGGCTGGCCCAGCTGGCCGTCGACCACCTGACCGGCGCGCGCGGCGCATGACGCTCGTCGCGGGAGTCGACTCCTCGACCCAGTCCTGCAAGGTCGTCGTCCGCGACGCCGAGAGCGGCGCCCTGGTGCGCGAGGGCAGGGCGCCGCACCCGCCGGGCACCGAGGTGGCCCCCGAGGCCTGGTGGACCGCGCTGCAACGAGCGGTCACCGAGGCCGGGGGGCTGGACGACGTCGCCGCCCTCGCGGTCGGCGGGCAGCAGCACGGCATGGTCTGCCTGGACTCCGACGGGGCCGTGGTGCGCCCGGCGCTGCTGTGGAACGACACCCGGTCGGCCCAGGCGGCGGAGGACCTCGTCCTCGAGCTCGGGTCGGGGGACCGGGACGCCGGCCGCCGCGCCTGGGCGGAGGCGGTCGGACTGGTGCCGGTGGCCTCGTTCACCGTCACGAAGCTGCGCTGGCTGGCCGAGCACGAGCCGGACGGCGCCGGGCGGACGGCCGCGGTGTGCCTGCCGCACGACTGGCTGACCTGGCGGCTCGCCGGCGCGCGCGGCGTCGAAGCCGTGGTGACCGACCGTGGGGATGCCAGCGGCACCGGCTACTGGTCCCCGCAGGAGAACGCCTACCGCGAGGACCTGGTGCGCCTCGCCATGGGCCGCGCGCCCTCGCTCCCCCGCGTGCTGGCGCCCGCCGAGCCGGCCGGTGCCCTCAAGGGCCACGACGCGGTCCTGGGCCCCGGCACCGGGGACAACGCCGCCGCGGCGCTCGGGCTGGCGGCACGGCCCGGTGACGTGGTCGTCTCGGTGGGCACCTCGGGCGTGGTCGGGACGGTCTCCACCACACCGGCCGCCGACCCGACCGGGACGGTGGCCGGGTTCGCCGACGCCACGGGGGTGTTCCTGCCGCTGGTCGTCACCCTCAACGCCGCCCGCGTCCTGGACGCCGTCGGCGGCCTGCTCGGCGTGGACCACGCCGGGCTGTCCCGGCTCGCGCTCGCGGCTCCCGCCGGTGCGGGCGGGCTGGTCCTGGTCCCCTACCTCGACGGGGAGCGCACCCCGAACCGGCCCGACGCCACCGGCGCCGTGCACGGTCTGACGCTGACCACCGCCGAGCCGGCCTTCCTCGCCCGCGCCGCCGTCGAGGGCCTGCTGTGCGGGCTCGCCGACGGCCTGGACGCGATCCGGGCGACCGGGGCCGAGACCAGCCGCGTGCTGCTGGTCGGTGGCGGAGCGCGCTCCGAGGCGGTCCGGCGGCTGGCTCCGGCGATCCTGGGGGTGCCGGTCGTCGTACCGTCCCCGGGCGAGTACGTCGCCGACGGGGCCGCCCGGCAGGCCGCCTGGGTCCTGAGCGGGTCGCAGGCGCCACCCCGCTGGGCCGAGACCGGCGCCGAGCTGCACCACGCCGACCCCACGCCCGAGGTCCGCGCCCGGTACGCCGAGGTCCGCGACCTGACCGCGACGCGGCTGTCGGGGTCCGGCGGTCCAGCCAGGCCGGCACGCAGCGGCCGATGAGTTCCGAGGCGCGGCCCGGTCAGAGGCCGCACTGGGGGAAAACCCCGATGCCGGATGTCCCTGCCTCGTGATGGAGTTGTGCCATGCATCGTCAGATCGCCGGGAAGCTCACCGGCCCCGTGACCAAGTGGCTCGTCCTCGCGGCGTGGATCGTCCTGCTCGCCGTCGGCGGCGCGCTCAACGCCAAGCTGACCAGCGTGCAGAACAACGAGGCCGCGTCCTGGCTGCCCGAGTCCGCGGAGTCGACCAAGGTCGTCGAGGAGCTCACCGGAACCATCGACCCCAACGACATCCCGACGCTGATCGTCTACTACCGCGACGGAGGCCTCACCGAGGACGACCGCGCCGCGATCGAGGCGCAGCGCGAGGAGCTGGCCCAGATCGACGGCGTCACCGACCAGGGCGTGCTGACCCCGGCGGTCGCCGCACAGATCCCCGACCTGCCGGTCAAGGCGGTCTCCGACGACGGCGAGGTCGCGGTCACGTCCCTGACCTTCAACTTCGGCAAGAACGGCTGGAACGACATCCCGGCCGCGGCCGACGAGATCCGGGAGATCACCCAGACCCCCGGCGTCACCGTCCACCTGGCGGGCTACGGCGGCCAGGCGGCCGACGCGGCGGATGCGTTCGAGGGCATCGACTCCAACCTGATCCTCATCACGCTCGTGGTGGTCATCGTCATCCTGCTGTTCACCTACCGCAGCCCCACGCTGTGGATGCTGCCGATCTTCAGCGCCGTGGTGGCGTTCACGGTGTCGGGCGGCGTGGTCTACCTGCTGGCGAAGTACGCCGACCTGACCGTGAACGGGCAGAGCCAGGCGATCCTCGGCATCCTGGTGATCGGGGCCGGCACCGACTACGCCCTGCTCCTCGTGGCCAGGTACCGCGAAGAGCTGCGCCGCCACGAGGACAGGCACGAGGCGATGGCCTTCGCCCTGCACCGCGCCGCGCCCGCCATCCTGGCCAGCGCCGCGACCGTCGTGGTCGGCATGCTGTGCCTGGTCTTCGCCGACCTGAACTCCACCGCAGGCCTCGGACCGGTCCTCGCCGTCGGCGTCTCGGTCACCTACCTGGTGATGGTCACCCTGCTGCCCGCGCTGCTGGTGATCTTCGGCCGCTGGATGTTCTGGCCCAAGCGTCCTCGCTTCCGGTCCGAGGAGCCGAACACCAGGGGCTTCTGGGCGAAGGTCGGGCGGCGGATCGCGCCCCGGCCGCGGCTGGTCTGGATGGTGACCGCGCTCGTCCTGGGCATCGCCTGCCTCGGCCTGTTCCGGCTGGACGCCTCTGGGCTGTCCACCGAGGACAGCTACACCAAGGAGTTCGACTCGATCAAGGGCCAGAAGGTGCTCGTGGCCCACGGTCTCCAGGACGACTCCAACACCGCGCAGGTCGTCGCCGACACCGACCGGATCGACGAGGTCGTCGCCGCGGTGGAGGGCGTCGACGGCCTCGGCGAGCCCCGCCCGCCGCAGCCGATCAGTGAGGGGCGCTCGTACTTCGAGGCGACCATCGGCGAGGACATCTCCTCGACCGCCGCCTTCGACATCGTCGAGGCCACCCGAGAGGCGGCGCACGGGGTGGACGGCGCGGACGCGCTCGTGGGGGGCGGCTCGGCGTTCTACCTCGACACCAAGCTCGCGTCCACGCGTGACAACCGGGTGATCATCCCGATCGTGCTGGTGGTCGTGTTCTCGATCCTGGTGATGCTGCTGCGCGCCCTGGTGTCGCCGCTGCTGCTGATCGCGACGGTGATCTTGTCCTTCGGCGCGTCCCTCGGCATCTCGGCGCTGATCTTCGAGTACGTCTTCGGCTTCGCCGGGTCCGACCCCGGCTTCCCGTTGTTCGCGTTCGTGTTCCTGGTCGCGCTCGGGATCGACTACAACATCTTCTTGATGACCAGGGTGCGTGAGGAGACCCACCACCGCGGCACCCGCGCCGGGTCGCTGGTGGCGCTGGCCACCACCGGCGGGGTGATCACGTCGGCGGGCCTGGTCCTGGCGGCGACGTTCCTGGTGCTCGGCACGATCCCCTTCGTGTTCCTGGCCGAGCTCGGGTTCACCGTCGCCCTGGGCGTGCTGATCGACACCATGATCGTCCGCTCAGTGCTGGTGACCGCGCTCAACCTCGACCTCGGCGGCAGGATCTGGTGGCCGAGCCGCCTCGACCGCGGCGAGAACGTCGTCGTCCCCAGCGAGGAGGCCGACGACCGCGCCGTGCCGGTCTGAGCGAGGCCGTCCCCGTGGTCCGCCGCCGAACGGCCTGACCCGGACCGACCGGCCGTTCGGCCGCCTTGGGCCGCCTTGGGCCGCCTTGGGCCGCCTTGGGGCAGAATGTGGCGGCGCGCTCGTCATCGTCGCGCGCTCGTCGGGAGGTTGGTCGATGACCGGTCGGCTGGCTGCGTTCGCACCCCGACGCGTCCTCGAGCACGACCTCCTCGGCGAGGGCCCGGTCGTGAGCGAGGACGCAACGACCCTGTTCGTCGACCTGGAGGGGTTCACCTCCCTGACCGACCGGCTCGGGCGGTTCGGCAGCCGCGGCACGGAGCAGCTCAGCCGGGTGCTGCGGGACTTCTTCGGCCAGGTGACCAACGCCGTCACCGAGCTGGGCGGCGACCTGGTCGCCTACAGCGGTGACGCCCTCACCCTGGTCTACGACGGGGCGACCGGGCCCACTCTCGAGGCCGCCCGGAGGTCCGCCGAGGAGATCCGGCGGCTGGCCGCGCAGGCGTCCGGTGCCGACACGCTGGCGGGGCCGGTGCGCCTGCGCAGCCGCATCGGCATCGCTCGCGGTGGCGTCACCACGGCTGTCGCCAGGTCCAGCCGCCGCTGCCTCCCGGTGAACCTCGGCCCCGGCATCGACCTCGCCGTGGCCGCCGAAGCCTCGGCCGAGGCCGACGAGGTCGTCGTGGACCCGCGTGGCTTCGAGCCGGCGGCTGCCTCCGCGGTCGACGCGCCGGGCGCCGGGACGGCACGCGAGGAGGCGGCGCACTCGCCCGACCGACCCACGCCGAAGCCGGCCGGCACAGCCGGGTTGGCCGGGCTGATCTCACCGCTCATGCTCGACCGGCTGGCCTCCGGCGGCTCCCTGGAGAGCCATCGCCGGATCTCCGCGGCGTTCGCGAGGTTCCCTCCGGTGGCCCCCGCCGGCCTCGGCGCCTTCCTGGCCGAGGTGAGCACGCTGCTCGAGCTGGTCGACGACTGGGAGGGCGAGCTGGTCCAGGTCTCCGGCGGCGACAAGGGCGTGGTCGCCATGGTCGTGTTCGGCGCTCCGCTGGCCCACGGCGACGACGCGAACCGCGCCGTCGAGGCGATGCTCGAGACCCGCAGCCGGGTCGCCGACATCGCCGCAGGGGTGGCCACCGGCCCGGTCTTCGCGGCTCTGCTCGGCTCCCGGACGCGCCTGGTTCCGACGCACTCGGGGCTGGCGGTGTCGACCGCCGCCCGCCTCATGGAGAAGGCGAGCGCCGGACAGCTGCTCGTCGACGGCGAGACCTGGGCCGCGGCGTCCGGTCGCCTCCGCCGGACCGGCCGGCCCAGCGCCCTGCGCGTCAAGGGCCGACAGGACGAGGTCGAGGTGCACGTCGTCGGCGGGCGGCGCCGGCCTCGTCCGCTCGCGGTGACCGCCGCACGGCCTCCGCTGGCGGGTCGCGGGCCGGAGGTGACGGCGCTGGAACGGCTGCTCGACGACGCTACGGGCGGCCGGGGCGGTGTGCTGACCCTGGAGGGCGACCCGGGCATCGGCAAGACCCGGCTCGTCCAGGAGGTGGTGGACCGCGCGAGGACGCGGGGCTTCCTCGTCGCGGCGTCCGATGTGCTCGACCATCCGCGCGGACGGCCGCAGGAGCTGTGGCGGGACCTGGTCGGAAGCCTGCTCGGCGTGCCGACGCGGGCCGGTGCCGGGCAGCTGGGCGCTGCGCTCGCTGCCTGCCTCCCCGAGGCGGGGGCGCAGATCGGCCGGCTCGGGGCGCTGCTCGGGGTGCGCGTGGGCGTCCCGGTCCCGGCGCCCGCACGCGGCTCCGGCGAGGTCCTCGACGTCGAGCTGGCAGAGGGACTGCTGGTCTCGCTGCTCGACACCCTCTCCCGCGACCGGCCCCTGCTGATCGCGATCGACAACGCCGACCACCTCGACGACTCCTCGGCGCGGACGGTCGCCGTCCTGGCGAGGTCGCTGACCGCTTCCCGGGCCTGCCTGGTCACCACCTCGGCAACGGGCGGTCCGCCGGCCGGCCGGCCGTCCGCGTCGACGGGACGACTGCCGCTTGCCGAGCTGGACCGGAAGGAGGTGGCGCTGGTCGCGGCGGACGCCTGGCGCCAGGCCGGTGGCGGGACCCCTCCGCCATGGCTCGCCGAGGCGGCCCACCTCCGGGCCGGCGGCAACCCCCTGTTCGTGCGCAGCGTCGCCTGGGAGCTGAGGAGCAGCTGGCGGCCGGGCTCACCGCCACCCGCGCTCGACGACAGTGCCGACCGCCGGCTCGGCGCACTGCTGAGCGAGGGGATCGACCGGCTGGACGCCGGGTCCCGCCACCTGCTGGACGTGCTCGCGGTGTCGGGACGGCCCTGCGCGCGGACGGTGGTGGCGGCCGTCTGTGGCGACCGGCTCGACGCCGAGGCGCTGGCCGGGGCGCTGGCGTCCCTGGCGGCCGGCCATCTGGTCGAGGTGGAGCTCGTCGGCGACGACGAGCGCCTGCGGCTCGTCCACGACCAGCTCCGGCAGACGGTCTACGGGTCGATGAGCCATGCCGAGCGAGGCCGGCTACACCGGCGGTTCGTGACCTCCCTCGCCGAGCTCGGCGCGGACCCCCTCGACGTCGCCGGGCATGTCCGGCACCTCGACGACGCCGGGCTGCGCCGCCGTTGGTTCCCGCTCGCCGCCGCGGCCGCGCGACGGTCCTGGAACCTCTCCGATGCCGCGACGTACCTCGAGCTGGTCGTGCCGCTGCTGGCCGGGCGGGCGCGAGCGGAGGCCGAGGTCGAGCTGCTCGAGGTGCTGCTCGTGGCAGGCCGCGCCGACGAGGTGCTGAAGGAGGCCGGCGGCGCCGTGGCGCCCGTCCCGGCGGCTGCCGCCCCGGCCCCGGAGCGGCTGCTGGCGGCCCGACGGCTGCACGTGGTCGCCGAAGCCGCTGCGTCCTGCGGCGACTACGGCCCCGCCGAGACCGCCGCGGCAGAGGCAATGCGGCTCCTGGACACCCTGGACGAGGCCAGGTACCAGCGGTCCGCCGAGCTGCTGGTCCTGGCGCGCTCGGAGCGCGGAGCGACCCGGGAGGCCGTGGCGACCGCCCGTGGGCTGGTGGCACGCGCGACGCCCGGTGACCCGACGGCGTGGACCACGGCTCACGCGGCCCTGGGGGCCGCCCTGCTGCTGTCCGGGCGCCCCGCGGAGGCGGCGGCCGAGTACGAACAGGCGCTCGCCGGTGCCCGAGAGACCGGGGACGCGGTCCGGCAGGTGCACGTGCTCAGCGACCTGGCCGGGTGCGCGTTCGAGACCGGGCGGTACGCCGACTGCGCCGGGCTGCTCACCGACGCGCGGGCGGTCGCGGACCGGATCGGGTACCGCCGGCATCTCGCGTTCAACCTCAGCAACGAGGCGCAGCTCCGGGCCGGGCTCGAGGATCCGTACGCCGCCGCGTGCGCCGCGGTGGCCGTCCGGCGGAGCCTCGACCTGGGTGACCTCGCCTGCGCCGCGAACAACCTGCACACGTGGCTGACCGCCGTCCCGTCGCTCGCCGGGGACGCGACCCGATGGCGACGCCTCGCAGACATCGACAACCTGCTGGACCGGCCGCTGCTGGCGACCCGAGACCGAGTGCACGCGGCGCTCGCCGCCGCCCGCGCCGGCCGCCGGAAGCAGGCACTCGACGACGCCGCGCTCGCCGCCGCGGTGGCCGGTGACCTCGGCCAGGCCCCGCTGCTCCGGCGGGCGACGCTGGCCCGCCTCGTCGCGGCATACCCCGCCGCCGGTCGCGGCAGCGCCGCGGCGCAGGCAGCCGTCGTGACGAGCCTCGACGAGCTCGTGGCTGCCCCTGACGCCGACCCGGTGGACCGCGCGGAGGTGGGCCTCGAACGCTGGCGACTCACCCGCTCCTCCCACGACCACCGGTCGGCCGTCCGGCTGGCCACGGAGGCGTTCGCCGCGCAGCCGTCCGCCGCCGTCCGCGCCTGGCTCCGGGAGCTCTCCGCACCGGAGCCCGAACCACCGCCCCCTTCGCTGCCGCCCCCTGCGGGCATCAGCGGCGTGCGCACCACGCGCGCCCAGCTCGACGACGCGTTCAGCCGGGTCGAGTCGGCGCTGCGTGCCCGCGCCCGCGCTCAGAGGTCGGAGTAGGCGACCCACTTGTACCCGGTGGCCGGGTCGTGGCAGAGCAGGTCGTCCCGAGCGTCGCCGTTGACGTCCGAGGCGCGCAGCTCGGTCCCCGGGTCACGGCACCAGCCCATGTTGCGCTCCCAGTCGGTGCCGGCGAACCAGCCACCGGTCCTGGCCCGGGCCACCCACAGGTAGCCGGTCACCGAGTCGTGGCAGAGCAGGTCGTCGCGGCCGTCGCCGGTGACGTCACCGACCCGCAGCCGGGCGCCGGCGTGGAAGCACCAGCCCAGGTCGCGCTCCCAGTCCGTCCCGGCGAACCGGCCTCCGGGCCGGGCCAGCGCGACCGCCTTGTACCCGGTGGCCGGGTCGTGGCAGAGCAGGTCGGCCCGGCGGTCGCCGTTGAAGGTCCCCACCAACAGCTGCCGAGCCCCTGTGCACCAGCCCAGGCTCTTCTTCCAGTCGGTCCCCACGAACCGGCCACCCGCGCGGGCCAGCGCCACCGCCTTGTACCCGGTCGCCGGGCTGTGGCACAGCAGGTCCGCCCGGCCGTCGCCGTTGAAGTCACCCACCAGCAGCTGCCGCGACGCCCCCTTGCACCAGCCCAGGTTCCGCTGCCAGTCCGTCCCCACGAACCGGCCACCCGTGCGGGCCAGCGCCACCGCCTTGGCGCCGGTCGCCGGGTAATGGCACAGCAGGTCGGTCCGGCCGTCGCCGTTGAGGTCACCGGACTCGAGCCGGCCTCCGGGCGCCCGGCACCACTTCAGGTCGGCCTCCCACTCGCCGATGAAGCCGGTGTCCCCGCAGTCGACGGCGGTGAGGTTCGCCGGCGCGCCGGGGTTGCCGCCCGGCGGCGTGGCGGGCACCAGCCACAGGTCGTCACCCGGCTGCACCCCGGTGAGCCGCACGGAGAACCGCGCCGTCGTGAAGACGTAGACCCGCTCGGCGATCTCGGCGAAGATCGGGACCGGCACCTTGGTGCGGACCGGCGTCGTGAAGGTCCTCACCAGCGTGGGGTCGGGGCCCGGCTCCGCCTTGCGCACCTCGTAGGTGACCGACGTCAGGGCCGCCGACGGGATCTCGAAGTCAGCAGGGTCCTGGTTTTCGGCGACCTGCCCGATCCAGCCGGTCCGCCCCTTGAGCTGGTCCGCGCAGACCTGCCCCTCGCTCCCACCGGCAGCGGGGACGACCTCCGTCACGGTCGGCTTGTCGTCGTGCACGCTCCAGCCCGCCGAGGCGGGTCCGGTCGCGGCCAGCACCAGCCCGGCCGAGACGACCACCGCACCTGCGACCACTCGGCGCGACCTGCCCATACCCATGTTGTCTCCTCGGGGGCGCGGCCCGGTTCGGATACCAGGCCCTCGGTCCGCACGCTGCCACCGGGGCCCTCCTCGTAGTGTCGCCCAGCCGACACAACCCCGGCCAGTGTCGCCCAGCTCGCATTCGACCCGTCGCCGCTGGTCGGGCGTCGTGATGGGGTCTACGCTCCGCCTGGTCAGGGCCGGCGCGGCCGTCACCGGCACGGCCGGGCCTGGCGCAGCGCAGCGCGACGCCGAGGAGTGCCATGCCCGGTCCAGTTCCCGAGGACCACGACCTGGAGCCGATCGAGACCGTGTCGGTCGAGGAGCTCCGCGCGGTCCAGCTCCAGCGGCTGCGGTGGTCGCTGCGGCACGCCTACGCCAACGTCGGGCATTACCGGCGGTCCTTCGACGCGGCGGGGGTGCACCCCGACGACGTCGAGGACCTCGCCGACCTCGCGAGGCTGCCGTTCACGTTGAAGGCGGACCTGCGGGAGAGCTACCCGTTCGGGATGTTCGCCGTCCCTCGCCGCGACGTGGTCCGTGTGCACGCGTCGTCCGGTACGACGGGCAAGCCGACCGTCGTCGGGTACACCCGCGACGACCTGGACATGTGGGCGACCGTCGTGGCGCGCAGCATCCGCGCCGCCGGAGGCCGGCCCGGGGACATCGTGCACAACGCCTACGGCTACGGGCTGTTCACCGGCGGGCTGGGCGCGCACGGCGGCGCGGAGCGGCTGGGCTGCACCGTCGTACCGGTCTCGGGCGGCATGACCGAACGCCAGGTGCAGCTGATCGTCGACCTCCGGCCCGACGTCATCATGGTGACCCCGTCGTACATGCTCAACATCGCCGACGAGCTCGAGCGGCAAGGCGTGGACCCCCGGTCGACGTCCCTGCGGGTGGGGATCTTCGGCGCCGAGCCGTGGACCGACCAGATGCGGCACGCGCTGGAGGAGCGGCTCGACATCCACGCGGTCGACATCTACGGCCTGTCGGAGGTGCTGGGGCCCGGCGTGGCGCAGGAGTGCGTGGAGACCAAGGACGGCCTGCACGTCTGGGAGGACCACTTCTACCCCGAGGTCATCGACCCGCTGAGCGGTGAGGTGCTGCCCGACGGGTCGAAGGGCGAGCTGGTGTTCACCTCGCTCACCAAGCAGGCCATGCCGGTGATCCGGTACCGCACCCGCGACCTGACCCGGCTGCTGCCCGGCACCATGCGGCCGATGCGGCGGATGGAGAAGATCACCGGGCGCACCGACGACATGATCATCCTGCGCGGCGTGAACCTGTTCCCCACGCAGATCGAGGAGCTGGTGCTCACCGTGCCGGAGCTGACGCCGCACTTCCAGTGCGTGCTGACCCGCGAGGGCAACCTGGACGCGCTCACCGTCCGCATCGAGCGCAGCGAGCACGCCACGGTGGACGCCGCGCGGGCGGCCGGCGAGCACGTCGGCCGGCTGGTGAAGCACAGGATCGGCGTCACCGTCGGTGTCGACGTGACCGAGCCGGCCACGATCGAGCGGTCCGTGGGCAAGATGCGGCGGATCGTCGACCGGCGCCCGCCGCGGTAGGCCGGCCCAGCCCCAAGCAGCTCAGGCGAGGTCGAACCGGTCCAGGCTCATCACCTTGTCCCAGGCCCGGACGAAGTCACCGACGAACTTCTCCCGCGCGTCGTCGGTGGCGTAGACCTCGGCGAGCGCCCGGAGCTGGGAGTTCGCGCCGAAGACCAGGTCCACCGCGGTGGCGGTCCACCTCACCTCACCGGTGGCGACGTCCCGGCCGTCGTACACGTGCTCGGTCGACGCCGACACCTTCCACTCGGTGCCCATGTCGAGCAGGTTGGTGAAGAAGTCGTTGGTCAGGGTCCCGGGCCGGTCGGTGAGCACTCCGTGCGCGGTCCGCCCGGCGTTGGCGTTCAGCGCGCGCATGCCGCCGACCAGCACGGTCATCTCCGGGGCGGTGAGGTTCAGCAGGTACGCCCGGTCCACCAGCAGCGTCTCGGGCGGCAGCTTCTCGCCCGCGCGCAGGTAGTTGCGGAACCCGTCGGCCTTCGGCTCGAGGACGGCGAAGGAGTCGGTGTCGGTCTGCTCCTGCGAGGCGTCGGTGCGCCCGGGCGTGAACGGGACGGTGACCTCGTGCCCGGCGTTCCTCGCCGCCTGCTCCACGGCGGCACAGCCGCCGAGGACGACCAGGTCGGCGAGGGAGACCCTGGTCCCGCCGGTCTGGGAGTCGTTGAACTCCTGCTGGACCCGCTCCAGGGTCGAGAGCACCATCGCCAGCTCGGCCGGGTCGTTGGCCGCCCAGCTGCGCTGTGGCTCCAGGCGGATCCTCGCGCCGTTCGCGCCGCCGCGCTTGTCGGTGCCGCGGAAGCTCGCGGCCGACGCCCACGCGGTCCTGACCAGCTGGGAGATCGACAGTCCCGAGGACAGCAGGGTGCCCTTGAGGGCGGCGATCTCGTCGTCCCCGACCAGGTCGTGGTCGACGGCGGGCACCGGGTCCTGCCACAGCTGCGCCTCCGGCACCCAGGGGCCGAGGTAGCGCGACACCGGTCCCATGTCGCGGTGCAGCAGCTTGTACCAGGCCTTGCCGAACGCCTCGGCCAGCTCGTCGGGATGCTCCAGGAACCGCTTGGTGATCGGCCCGTAGACCGGGTCCAGCCGCAAGGCGAGGTCGGTGGTGAACATGATCGGCGCGTGCCGCTTGGCCGGGTCGTGGGCATCCGGCACGGTGTCCTTGGCCGCGGGGTCGGTGGGCGTCCACTGGTACGCGCCGGCCGGGCTCTTGGTCAGGTCCCAGTCGTACTTGTACAGGTTCTCCAGGTAGCCGTTGTCCCACTGCGTCGGGCGGGTGGTCCAGGCGCCCTCCAGCCCGCTGGTCAGCGCGTGCGCGCCGACGCCGGTGCCGAAGCTGTTCTTCCAGCCGAGGCCCTGCTGCTCGAGGGGGGCGGCTTCGGGCTCGGGGCCGAGGTACTGCGGGTCCACGGCACCGTGGGCCTTGCCGACCGTGTGGCCGCCCACGATGAGCGCGACCGTCTCCTCGTCGTTCATCGCCATCCGGCCGAACGTCTCCCGGATGTCGCGCGCCGCGGCCAGCGCGCTCGGCTGGCCGTTCGGTCCCTCCGGGTTGACGTAGATCAGCCCCATCTGTACGGCGCCGAGCGGCCCGGAGAGCTCGCGGTCGCCGCTGTAGCGCTCGTCGCCGAGCCAGGTGTCCTCCGGCCCCCAGAAGATCTCCTCGGGCTCCCAGATGTCCTGGCGCCCGAAGCCGAAGCCGAAGGTCTCGAACCCCATGGACTCGTAGGCGCAGTTGCCCGCGAAGATGATCAGGTCCGCCCAGGAGATCTTGCGGCCGTACTTCTTCTTGACCGGCCAGAGCAGCCGGCGCGCCTTGTCCAGGCTCACGTTGTCCGGCCAGCTGTTGAGCGGGGCGAAGCGCTGCGCGCCGCTGCCGCCGCCGCCCCGGCCGTCGGCGATGCGGTAGGTGCCGGCGGCGTGCCAGCTCATCCGGATGAACAGCGGTCCGTAGTGCCCGTAGTCTGCCGGCCACCAGTCCTGGGAGGTGGTCATCACCTCGAACACGTCGCGCTTCAGCGCCTCGACGTCGAGGGTCGCGAACTCCTTGGCGTAGTCGAAGTCCTCCCCCATCGGGTCGGCCTGGGCCGAGCGCTGGTGCAGGACCTGCAGGTCCAGCTGGTTCGGCCACCAGTCCTTGATCGTCCTGGGACGGCTCGCCTTGGCGGTCGGGGCGGGGATCGCCGGGTTCTCGCTCTCGCTGCCGCGGTCAGTCACGTCGCTGCATCTCCTTCGATGTCGCTTCTTGATGGTTCCGGCTGGTCACCGGATGTCGCCGTCGCCGCACACGCCTGGCACAGGCCCCAGTAGATGACCTCGGCCTCGTCTATGGAGAAGCGCTGGTCGTCGGAGGCCGTCAGACACGGAGCCTCGCCCACGGCGCAGTCGACGTCGGCGATGGCACCGCAGGTCCGGCACACCACGTGGTGGTGGTTGTCGCCGACCCTGGCTTCGTACCTGGCCACCGAGCCGGACGGCTGGATGCGCCGTAGCAGCCCCGCCGCGGTCAGCGCCCGCAGCACGTCGTACACGGCCTGGTGCGAGACGTCGCCGAGGTCGTCGCGCACGACGCCGATGATCGAGTCGGTGTCGGCGTGCGGGTGGTCGTGGACGGCGGTCAGCACGGCCACCCGAGGACGGGTCACCCGCAGGGCGGCCCCGCGCAGGATCCGCTCGTGGTCGGCCCGGGTCGGCACGCGGTGAACTATCGTCGTCTTTCTTGAACGAGTCAACCTTGGGGTGCTCTTGATCTCGAGAGCCGTTGCAAGCATAATGCAAGCATGCCGAACGTGCTGGTGCGCGACCTTCCCCACGACGTCCATGCGGCCCTCCAGCGCAAGGCGGCCCGCCGCAACCAGTCGCTCCAGCAGTACCTGACCGCAGAGCTGCGGCGCTTGGCCGAGCGGCAGCAGGTCAGCGACGTGCTCGACGACGTCGAGTCGCGTCGCGGCGGCCACGTCGGTCTGGACCAGGCCGTACGAGACCTCCACGAGGAGCGCACCCGTCGGTGATCGTCATCGACGCGTCGGTGCTGGCCAACGCCCTCGGGGACGACGACGCCGACGGCCGCACCGCCCGCGACGAGCTACGGGCGGCCGGCGCCCTCGTCGCGCCAGACCTCGTCGACGTGGAGACGGTGTCGGTCCTGCGCAAGCGCTGGCTGGCTCGGACGATCTCCGACGAGCGCCTCCGGACCGCCGTCGCCGACCTCGAGCGTCTCGATCTCGAAAGGGTCCCGACGCTGCGGATGGTTCGTCGGGCCTTCGAGCTGCGCGCCAACGTGACGGCGTACGACGCGACCTACCTCGCGTTGGCCGAGGCGCTCGGCTGCGAGCTGCTCACCGCGGACCGGCGTCTCGCCGGAGCGCCCGGCACGCGGTGCGTCGTGCGCGTGCTGAGCCTGGATCCAGACTGAGCCGACGCCGGCCGGAGCCGTTCTCTGCCGCCGCCTCAGCGGCGCATCCGGGCGACCTCGCGGTCGATGTCGGCCTGGCTGGGCTCGGAGCTGAGGAAGACGTCCCAGGCGTGCATCACCAGGCCGACGCCCCACCCGAAGAGCGGGAAGATCGGCCAGAAGAAGCCGGGGCTGCTGGTCATCAGCCAGAAGACGACCAGGAAGCCGTTCACCAGCACATAGAGCAGCAGGTGGGAGTAGAAGTCGCGGCGCTTCTTCAGCCGCTTGACGGCCGCGTCTCGCAGACCCGGCTCGACCTCGAGATTCGTCATGGCCCCTTCCTTTCGTGGTGCAGTGACCACCGGTGCCGGCCGCGGTCGGGACGGCGTCGCCAGTCCCTCCTTCGCACGTCGCTACGACTCTTGCACCCGGGGACCTGGTCGAGTAGGTGCCGATGACCTTCGCCACCTGGTCGTTCGGCCTCGACGTCGCGGGGGGTCAGCCGCCGGCAGCCTCGGCGCGACACGAACCGGCGCTGGTGGCTACCGGGCCCGGTCCGGCCGCGGGAGGGTGAGCAGCCGGCACACGGTGGCCACCGCGGCCTCGAGGTTCGCCGGCCCCTCGGCCAGCGCCGTGGGCAGGTCGGTGACGTTGCCGACGATCGGCACCAGCGCGCGCACGCCGTGCCGGTAGAGCTGCTCGGCTCCAGGGCCGATCCTGCCGGCGAGGACGACGACCGGGACGCCCTGGCGTCGCGCCGCCTGGGCGACGCCGTACGGCGCTTTGCCGTGCATTGTCTGGGCGTCGACGGACCCCTCCCCGGTGAGCACCAGGTCGGCGCCGCGCAGCGCGTCGTCGAGGTGGACCGCCTCGAGCACGACCTCCACTCCGCTGCGGATGCGTGCGCGCGGGAAGGCGGCCAGCAGCGCCGCGCCCAGGCCGCCGGCCGCTCCGGCCCCCGGAGTGCCGGCCACGTCGCGCCCGGCGACCTCGGCGAGGTGACCTGCGAGCACGGCAAGGGCGGCGTCGAGCCGGGCCACCATCTCGGGGCTCGCGCCCTTCTGCGGGCCGAAGACCGCGCTCGCCCCGGTGGGCCCCAGGAGCGGGTTGGTCACGTCGCAGGCGATCTCCACCTCGAGGTCGCGCAGCCGTGGGTCGAGGCCGGTCGGGTCGACGCGGGCGAGCCCCTCCAGGGCCACGGGCACGGGACTCAGCTGCTCGCCCTCGGCGTCGAGCAGCCGCAGGCCCAGGGCGTGCAGCATGCCCGCTCCTGCGTCGTTCGTGACGCTGCCGCCGAGGCCGACGACGACCCGTCTCGCCCCGCGGTCCAGCGCGGCACGCAGCAGCTCCCCGACGCCGATGCTGGTCGCGCGGAGCGGGTCGCGCACTGCCAGGGGCACCAGGTCGATCCCCACGGCCGCGGCGACCTCGACGACGGCGAGGCGCTCGGCCGCCACCCATCCGTACCGGGCGCCGACGGCGGCGCCGAGCGGGCCGGTCACCGGGACCTGGACCAGCTCACCGTGCAGCGAGGCGACCAGCGCGTCGACGGTGCCCTCCCCGCCGTCCGCGACCGGCGCGGCGACGCACACCGCGTCAGGCAGCACCGAGCGCACCCCCCGCTCCATCGCCGCGACCGCCTCGCGCGCCGACATGGACTCCTTGAACGAGTCGGGGGCCAGGACGAAGCGCATGCAGCCTTCCTACCCGGTCAACGCCGCAGCGCGGGTCGCTGGTCGTCGCACGCCCAGCCGGTCAGGGCCAGCTCGTGTGGGCGAGGCCGACGAGCGCCCCGGCGACGATGTACCAGGCGGTGTTCAGCCGGGTTCGCACGACCAGCCCGAACGCCACGACCGCGAGGGCGACGGTCAGCGGGTCCACCAGGGAGGTGCGCGCCAAGTGGAGGGTGACGCCGGCCATGAGGGCAAGGGAGGCGACGTTCAGCCCGTCGAGCAGGGCCGAGGTCCACGCGCGTGCCCGGAGGGCGTCGGTGATCCTGGTCAGCAGGCCGACGAAGACGAACGACGGCAGGAAGATCGCGACCGTCGCCACGAAGGCCCCCACGGGACCCGCGACGAGGTAGCCGACGAAGGTCGCCGCGGTGAACACCGGGCCTGGCGTGACCTGCCCGATCGCGACCGCGTCGAGCAGCTGCTGCTCGGTGATCCAGCCCAGCCGGTCCACGAAGTCGCCTTGCAGGAACGCCACCAGGACATAGCCGCTGCCGTAGAGCACCGACCCGATCTTGACCATGGTGGCGAACAGCTGCCACAGCTGGGCCGCGGACGGGTCGGCGAAGACCGGCAGGGCACCGGCCACCACCGGCAGCCCGACCACGTCGACCTGCCCCGAGCGGCGTACTGACCGCGCGCCGTGCCCCCCCACCGCCGCCACGGCGCCCGCCGCCAGCACCACGAGCTCGTTGACCCCGAGCAGGTACGCCGCCAGGCAGGCGACGGCGAGCAGCGCCAGCCACCTGGACCTGACCGCGGTCCGCACCAGCCCGACCAGCGCGAAGGCGATGATCGCGATCACCACCGGCACGACGCCGTAGAGGATGCCCTCGAAGGCCGGGGTCTGCCCGTAGGTGACATAGGCCCAGGCGAGCCCGGTGACCATCAGCGCCGCCGGGAGGATGAAGCAGACGCCGGCCAGGCCCAGACCGCGCCACCTGGCCCGGTCGAAGCCGAGATGGATGGCCAGCTCGGTGGAGTTGGGGCCCGGGATCAGGTTGGTAGCGCCCATCAGGTCCACGAACCGCTGGTCGGTCACCCAGCCGCGGCGCCGCACCAGCTCCTCGCGCATCATCGCGATGTGCGCGGCCGGCCCGCCGAACGAGATGGTGCCTAGCCGGAGGAAGACCAGGGCGATCTCGCGGAGCCGGTGGGCTCCCTCGGGGTGAGGTCCCGACGCCCGTGGCCTCGTCACGGTAGCCAGATTCCCATGCCCGCTGGCCGCGGCACGGGAGTGCCGGCCGGAGCGATCCTCGCCCCACCAGGATTGCCGGCTCGACCCACCAGGATTGCCGGCTCGACGGGAGAAGGGGTCAGCCGAGGACCGAGCCGCCTCCGTCGACGACGATGTTGGCGCCGCTGACCCAGGAGGACTCGTCGGAGGCCAGGAACACCGCGGCGTTGACGACGTCGTCGGGCCGGCCGTGCCGGCCCAGCGGGATCCGGTCGAGCACGACGCGCCGCATCCGCTCCGGCGGATCGGCCAGCATCGGCGCGGTGTTGGGCGTCTCCACCAGCCCGGGGCTGATCACGTTCGCGCGGATGCCGTGCGGGCCGCCCTCCACCACCAGCTGCAGGGTCAGCGCGATCACCCCGCCCTTGGCCGCGGAGTGGGCGTTCTGCGGCATGAACTCCACGCCCCGCAATGCCGCGATCGACCCGACGTTGATGATCGACCCACCACCATGGGCCTTCAGGTGCGGCCAGGCGGCCCGGACGGTGTAGTAGACCAGGCTGAGCTCGTTGCGCATCGTGAAGTCCCAGTCCGCGGCGGTGAGCTCGTCCAGGGCGCCGAACCGCTGGGTCGAGGCGTTGTTGTAGAGCACGTCGATCCCGCCGTACACGCCCACCGCGGCGTCCACCCACTCCCTGGCCGCGTCGGGGTCACCCAGGTCCACCCCGCCCATCGCCGTGATCTCGCCCCCCGCCGCGCGCACCGACTCCGTGGTCCGCTCCGCACCCGCGGCGTCCAGGTCGCACCCGACCACCCGCGCCCCCTCCGCGGCGAACCGGGACGCGGCGGCGACCCCCATCCCGCCGCCGACCCCGGTGACCAGGGCGATCTTGCCGTCCAGACGTCCGGTCATCGCTCGTTCTCCGCGGTGGCCTCGGCCCCTCGGAGCACCGACCGCAGCTGCCTGCCGAGCGTCCACGCGCCGGCGACGGGGATCAGCGCGCCGACCAGCCTGCCGAGGACGGACCTGGGCGCACGGGTCAACGTCACGTGTACGTCGGTGCCCCCGGCGGACGGGGCCAGCCGGTAGCGCCAGCCGCTCCCTGCCCCCCAGAGGTTGGAGTCGAGGGTCTCGATCGCGAGGGTGCCGGCGGAGGCGTCCCATGAGTACCGCGCGCGCTCCCAGCCCATCGCGTTGCCCTCGGTGACCTCGGCCCAGTCCGGGCCGGCACCGTGCACCGCGTAGTGCGCCTGGTCGATGTTCGGCCATCGGCGAGGCCGGTCCGGCCCGAAGTCGGTGAGGAACGCCATCACGTCGCCCGGCGGCAGGCTCGTGTGGACGGTGAACCGGGCTGTCGGCATGGTGGCTTCCTCGGATCCGGCTGGCTGGGCTGGGCTCATCATCCGCCCTGGCCCGCCTGGTGCCACGGCCCCCCCGCCGCCACGCACCGGCATCCCCGACGGGCTCGCCGCGCCGGCCCGGGAGGCGGCTTCCTAGACTGACGCCTGGCTCTCCGCCTCTTGGCGTCCAGACGAAGGGACCGGCCCGTGATCATCGGAGTCCTGAAGGAAGCGCGTCCCGGTGAGACCCGGGTGGCGGCGACGCCGGCGACGGTGGCCCAACTGCTGAACCTGGGCTATGAGGTGGTGGTGGAGCCCGGTGCCGGGGCGGCGTCGAGCTTCCCCGATGCGGCGTACGTCGAGGCGGGTGCGACCGTGGGCGACCCGCTGGCCGCGGACGTGGTGTTCGGGGTGAACGCCCCGTCGCCCGCGCAGCTGGACGCGTTGCGTCCCGGGGCGACGGTGGTGGGGTTGCTGGGCCCGGCGCTGAACGCCGACCTGGTCCAGGACCTCGCCGGTCGTCCCGTGACGGCGCTGGCGATGGACGCGGTGCCGCGGATCTCGCGCGCGCAGTCGCTGGACGTGCTGTCCTCGATGGCCAACATCGCGGGCTACCGGGCCGTGGTGGAGGCGGCCCACGAGTTCGGCCGGTTCTTCACCGGTCAGGTGACCGCGGCGGGAAAGGTGCCCCCGGCAAAGGTGCTGGTGGTGGGCGCGGGAGTGGCGGGCCTGGCGGCGATCGGCGCGGCGGGCAGCCTGGGCGCGATGGTGCGGGCCACCGACCCGCGGCCGGAGGTGGCCGACCAGGTCCGGTCGCTGGGCGGGGAGTACCTGTCGATCGAGTCGCCCGAGGTCGAGGTGTCGGCGACCGGCTACGCCAAGGAGATGGGCGAGGACTACAAGCAGCGCGAGGCCGAGCTGTACGCCGAGCAGTGCCGCGACGCCGACATCGTGATCACCACGGCGCTGATCCCGGGCCGGCCGGCGCCGCGGATCATCACCGCCGACATGGTCGCCTCGATGAAGCCGGGGTCGGTGGTGGTCGACATGGCCGCGGCAAACGGGGGCAACGTCGCAGGCACGGTGCCGGGCCAGCGGGTGGTCACCGGAAACGGCGTGACGATCCTGGGCTACACCGACCTGGCCGGCCGCCTGCCCGGGCAGGCGTCGCAGCTGTACGGCACCAACCTGGTGAACCTGATGAAGCTGCTCACCCCGGACAAGGACGGCCGCCTGGTGCTGGACTTCGACGACGTGGTGCAGCGGTCGATCACCGTGGTCCGCTACCACGCCGGGCACGACGGCCAGGACGGGGTGACCGAGCTGACCTGGCCGCCGCCACCGGTGCAGGTGTCGGCGGCGGCGACGGCGAACACCGGGCCGGCGCCGGCCGCGCCGCCCCCAGCCGTGGCGGAGGCGCGGGCGAAGCGGCCGATGAGCCAGGGCCGGCGGTTCGGTGTGGTGGCGGTGGTGGCCGGCGTCCTGTTCCTGCTCGCGGCGTACTCGCCGTCTGCGCTGCAGCGGCACATCACCGTGTTCGCGCTGGCGATCGTGATCGGCTACTACGTCATCGGCAACGTGCACCATGCCCTGCATACGCCGCTGATGAGCGTGACCAACGCGATCTCCGGGATCATCGTGGTCGGCGCGCTGCTGCAGATCGGGCACGGGGACGCGCTGGTCACGGTGCTGTCGTTCGTGGCGATCCTGATCGCGAGCATCAACGTGTTCGGCGGGTTCTCGGTGACCCGCCGGATGCTCGGCATGTTCTCGCGTAGCTGAGAGGGGAGGAACCAGCCATGTCTGTGGAGACTGCCGCCGCGGCGGCGTACCTGGTCGCCGCGCTGCTGTTCATCCTCGCTCTGGCGGGGCTGTCGCGGCACGAGACCGCGAAGGCCGGGAACACCTTCGGGATCGCCGGGATGGCGCTGGCGCTGGTGGCCACCATCGCGCTGGCCCTGGACCGGGACATATCCGGGCCGGGCGCGGCGCTGCTCGCGGTCGGGATGGCGCTCGGCGCTGTGGTCGGCCTGACCCTGGCCGCCCGGGTCGAGATGACCGGGATGCCCGAGCTGATCGCGATGCTGCACTCCTTCGTCGGCCTGGCCGCGGTGCTGGTCGGCTGGAACGGCTACCTGCACGTCGAGGCGGACCTGGGCCTGCTCGAGGCCAGGCTCCTGGACGAGGCGGGGCTGCTCGGCGTCCACTCCGGCGAGGTCGTCGTCGGGGTGTTCATCGGCGGGGTCACCTTCACCGGGTCGATCGTGGCGAACCTGAAGCTGTCCGCGCGCATCAAGTCCGCGCCGCTGATGCTGCCCGGCAAGAACGCCCTCAACCTGGGCGCGCTGGCGGCGTTCGTGGCGCTGTCCGCGTGGTTCGTCGCCGACCCCCAGCTCTGGCTGCTGATCGCGGTCACCGCGATCTCCCTCGCCCTGGGGTGGCACCTGGTCGCCTCCATCGGCGGCGGCGACATGCCCGTCGTCGTCAGCATGCTCAACAGCTACTCCGGATGGGCCGCCGCCGCCTCCGGGTTCCTGCTCGAGAACGACCTGCTCATCGTCACCGGTGCGCTGGTCGGCTCCTCCGGTGCCTACCTGTCCTACATCATGTGCAAGGCCATGAACCGGTCCTTCATCTCCGTCATCGCCGGAGGGTTCGGCATCGAGGCCGGCCCCGCCGACGCCAAGGACTACGGCGAGCACCGCGAGATCACCGCCGAGGCCGCCGCGGAGCTGCTCTCCGGTGCCGACACCGTGGTCATCACCCCCGGCCACGGGATGGCCGTCGCGCAGGCCCAGTACGGCGTCGCCGAGCTCACCCGCAAGCTCCGCGAGCGCGGCGCGGACGTCCGGTTCGGCATCCACCCGGTCGCCGGCCGGCTCCCCGGCCACATGAACGTCCTGCTCGCCGAGGCCAAGGTCCCCTACGACATCGTCTTGGAGATGGACGAGATCAACGACGACTTCGACGACACCGCCGTCGTCCTGGTCATCGGCGCCAACGACACCGTCAACCCCGCCGCCGAGGATGACCCCACCAGCCCGATCGCCGGCATGCCCGTGCTCCGCGTCTGGGAGGCCGACAACGTCGTCATCTTCAAGCGCTCCATGGCGTCGGGGTACGCCGGCGTCCCCAACCCGCTGTTCTACCGCGACAACGCCGCCATGCTCTTCGGCGACGCCAAGGACCGCGTCGAGGACATTCTGCGCGCCCTCTGACCCGACGCCAGGGCCCCGTCATACGGCGGCGACCTCGACCACGAAAGTTGACGCTCAGGAGCTCCTCCCCCTGGGTCGGCGCGAGCAGTGGCGGGAGCTCTGCCAGCCGCGCTAGGGGCGAAGGTCTCCAACATCCTGATGGAGTCCTGAGGAACCCAAGAGCTTCCCATGAAGAGTCAACGCACCACGTCATGGCTGCAGCCTGCGCCTGTCTCACTCCTGAGTTCGGTCGTACCCACCGACCAAACCGCGACCACCGCACCGGGACGGCATCCCGCACAAGGCAACGCGAAAGGCACCATCCACCATGCGCAAGATCGTCCTCGGCCTCGTCGCCGCCACCGCCGTGGCCGCGCCGATCGCCTTCACGGCCAGCGCGGCGAACGCCGACGTCGCCCTCGACGCCAGCGGCAAGGGCTTCATCGGCAAGGGCGCCGTGCAGTCCGCCTACGGCTACAGCAACGGCACCATGCAGACCGCCGTGGAAAGGGGCTTCGCGTTCCGCGCCGAGCAGCCGACCAGCCAGCCGGTCGCGCAGTCTGCCACCCAGTCCGGCTCGCAGACCGGTACGCAGACCGGCACCGAATCGGCCACCCAGGTCGGCACACAGTCGGCCACGCGAGTCGTCTCGCAGGACCTGTCCTGCACCTACACCAACGGCAGCGACAAGAACACCAAGTACTTCCACCGTGAGGGGGTTCGCGGCGGCGAGCGGACCGGCACCCGCGACGGCAGCCGGGTCGGCACCCGCGAGGGTGTCCGCGACGTCGAGCGCGACGGCATCCGCACCGGCATCCGAGCCGGCTCGCTGACCGGAACTCTGTCCGCCGACCTGAACGTCACCAACAAGAAGACCGGCCAGTACACCGGCTTCAACCTCAACGGCTGGACGAGCAGCCCTGCCTACACACCGGCTGCCACCATGTGGAACGACTCGGCGTCCTTCGACGCGTGGGAGTTCGGCGACTGGTCGTTCGGTGCCTACTCGTTCACCGGTGGCTACGGCTTCGGCGAGTACTCGTTCCCCGACGCGTACATGTGGGAGCCGGACGCCGGCATCGAATGGGGCGACTGGGTTGCCGCTCCGGGCGAGAACCCCGCTGACTGCGACCGTAGCCAGAACGCCGACAAGATCACCTATTACGACAGCGTAGTCACCGACGGCACGATGACCGACGGCGCGATCACCGACGGCGACATCACCGTCAACGGCGTCGAGGACGGCGCCATCACCGACGGCACGATCACCGAGGGCCGAACCGAGTACGGCGCGCAGTACCCCACGGGCGATCGCATCCCCGGCACCATGTCCAAGGTGGTCGTCACCGACTACCGCCCCATCAGCAAGACTCTCTAGGCACCGGCATCAGCACCGACGCCCCCGCCCGCCACGGCCGGGGGCGTCGGTGCGTCGTGCGGGCGAAAGGAGCAGGACGCCGGCCCCTTCACGGACCTGACCGCGGGCCACCGGTGGTGGAGGTGCGAGCCTACGAGCCTCGAAACCACTCCCGCGCCGGGCAGCGTCACGGCCGCCGGTCGCCGGCTTCGCGCCCTCGCAAGCTCGCCCTCCTCAACCACCGGGTGGGCAGGTCGTCCACCGCCTCGTGCCCGTCCCGCAACGTCTGGGCCAGCCGCTCCCAGCCCACCGCGTCCCGCCAGTGACCGGCACCAGCCCCGCACCCACGCCGCCGTCGACGACAACAGCGGCTCCGGGCGTCCGACACCCCGCCTTGTCTCGCGCCGGCGGCCCCAACCGCCTCGGCAAGCCGGCGATGCTCCTCGCGGCGCGGGACGTTGTCCCCTGGCCTGACCATCCCCCGGGTGCAAGCGTCGGTAGTGAGCCAGCGAAGCGGCAATGCCGCTGCAGCGACGACAATGCCGCGAGCCCCGTCCGAGGAGGTCGCCATGTTCCGTCGCCGAGGCCGCCGTCCACCCGACCCACCGGCCGGGACGCCTGACACACCAGGGTCGTGGGGCGCCGCGTCTGCGCCGCCTGCTGTCGCCACCATCCCGTTGCGTCGACCGGTCACGTACCAGGTTCCTTTCGGCGACCCTGCGGAGACCCCCTTCGCGGTCGCCGACAACGACACGCACATGTGTCCGTTCGACGCCGCCGCGAGCTTCTTCGTGCTCTACCAGGCCCGAGGTTCGCGCGGACCGGGCCTGTACGTGTGGAACCTCGGGCTGAAGCGGTGGGACCGGGTCGCGACCTTGGAGTCACTCCCGGTCGGCGAGTGGGTCGGCGTCCGTGATGGGGACGGGTTCCCGCTTCCGCTGCGGCTCTGCCGAGCAGGTCGGTCCGGGGCCGTCAGCGCGATCTGGTCGAGGGACGTGACCTGATGACGCGCTACGTCGGTGGTGAGTGCCTGCCGACCTCCCCGTCGACCCAGGAGAGGCAGGAGGCGCAGGCGCGCCAGGCCGAGGCGCCCTCGGTCGAGGGCGCGTGCGCCGACTGCCACGGGCGGGGCTACCTCACGGCGCTGTGCACCTGCACACGAGGGGGCAGGCAGACCCCGGCCACCGCCGAGTGCCGGCACTGCGGCGGACGGGGATTCGTCCATACGACGTGCTTCTGCTGCGACGGCTCCGGCACCACGGCTGGGGCCGCCGAGGCCAGGGCGCGGCGTGACCGCGAGGAGCGGTGGGCGCACGACCAGCACGCCAGCATCGTCAACGCATTGAACCGGCTGCGCGGCTGAGCGATCAGCCCCGCGACGAGCGGCGGGCCGGCTCGGGGCCGGACGCCACGGAGAGGAGTCACCGTGGGAGTGACGTTGAGGACGGTCACCTGCACGCGTTGCGGCGGCCAGGGCTACGAGACCTGCGCCGCCTGCGGCGGGGCCGGGAGCCGCACGGTGTCCGTCGACGAGCGCCGCAGCTGCCCTCACTGCGGCGGCGGCAACCCGAGCTGTCCGGTGTGCTACGGCAGCGGCTCGGTCACCGACTGCGTCACCCGGCAGGAGCTGTGTGCCATGTGCAACGGCGCAGGCAGGTTCCCGTGCCCGACCTGTTCGGGGAACGGCACGGTCACCCAGCCGGTGTACGAGCCCGACCCGCCAGCGGTTGTGCTGGACTCACTGCGCCCCCGAGTGCCCACCGACACCCTCCCTCACCTGTCTGCGGCGACCGCCGAGCAGATGCGACCGGACCCGGTGAAGGACGCGGTGGTCGCTGCCATGCACGAGCAGCTGGAGTACCAGGGGTATCTCGACGCTCCGATCCGCCGTCAGGAGTACGAGGACTACGTGGTGGAGAGTCACGAGCTCGGGATGGAGCCGGTCGACTGGCGGGAGTGGGACCGCCGGCAAAAGCTGCACGAGGGGTCGCACGGACCGCACCCGCTCGAGGAGGCCGGCGAGGGACTGGTGGAGTGACTCGGGCGCGCCGCACTGCGCCGCTCGCCGGACGCCGCCGACCCGGCGCAAGATGCGCCGGCTCGGCGGCCCACGCGGCACAAGACCAGCCGGCTCGGCGGCCCACCCGGCACAACATCCGCCGGCTCGACGGCCCACCCGGCACAAGACCAGCCGGCTCGACGGCCCACGCGGCACAAGACCAGCCGGCTCGACGGCCCACCCGGCACAAGACAAGCCGGCTCGGCGACCCACCGGGCACGGGTTGCGCCGGCTCGCCAGCCCATTCAGAGGAAGATGCGCCGGGTCGGCAGTGAGGGGCGTGGCTGGGGCAGGGGCAGGGGCTCCGGCTGGGGCTGGGGTCAGCCTCGGGTGGCGCGGCGGCGGCTGACGGCGTCGACGGCGGCGGCGAGCAGCAGCACGATGCCGGTGATCACCTGCTGCCACTGGGCTCCCAGGCTGGGCCGCAGCAGCAGGCCGTTGGGGATGATGGCGATGACCAGTGCGCCGAGGATGGCGTCGCGCGGCTTGCCCCGACCTCCGAACAGCGATGTGCCACCGATGACGGCCGCCGCGACCGAGAAGAGCAGCACGTTGCCCGACCCGAGGTCCAGGGATGCAGACGACTGCGAGGAGGCGAGCATGATCCCCCCGAGCGCGCCGAAGGACGAGCACAGCACGAAGGCGGTGACGCGCATGTGGACCACGTCGATGCCGGCGCGGCGGGCCGCCTCGGCGTTGCCGCCGGTGGCGTAGAGGTGCCGCCCCCAGGCGGTCTTGCTGAGGGCGATCGTGCACCCGATCATCAGCACGATCGCGATCACCGCCGGGACCGGAATGCCTTCGATGACCTTGTACGGGTTGGTGTTGCGGTTCTGGTTGGCGACGACCGTGATGATCGCCGCGACGAGCGCGAGGGCTCCGCCGCGGAGGAGGACCAGGCTGAGGCTGTCCCGGGCCAGGCCCTCTCGCTGGGCGCGCAGGGACTTCATCACGGTGTAGCCGATGTAGCCGCCCACGACCACCACGGTGAACACCCAGCTCCACAGCGGCGTCAGGGTGCCGTAGGTGAGGTCGTGCCAGAACCCGTAGTTCGACGTGTTGACCGGCTGCCCGCTCAGCGCGAACTGCAGCACCCCCTGCCAGGCCAGGAACAACGCCAGCGTGACCACGAAGCTGGGGATGCCGACCTTCGCCACGAGATAGCCGTTGAGGACGCCGATCGCCGCGCCGATGCAGATCGCCGCCACCAGCGCGAAGACCAGGTGCTGGGTCAGGTTGGTGACGACCAGCACGAACCCGACCGCGATGACCACCGAGGCCGACCAGGCCCTGAGCCAGATCGCCATCGCGATGCCGATGGCCAGGCCGACCACCAGGCACCAGTACATCAGCCCCGGCAGGCCCTCGTGCAGGCTGCCGGAGGAGACGGCCACCGCGGCGATGGCCGCGCAAGTGCCGCCCGCCGTGCCGGCGGAGAGGTCGATCTCCCCCAGGAGCAGGACGAACACCAGACCCAGGGCGATGACCGCGATGTAGGCGCCCTGCCCGGGCAGGTTCCCGAGGTTGTACGCCGACAGGAACCGGTCCGACACCTGCATGAAGATGACCGCGAGCACGATCAGGCCCAGCACCGAGGGCAGCGCCCCGGGGTCGCCGGTGCGCAGCTTGGTCACCCAGTCGCGCAGCGCGTCGCGCACCGAGCGCTCCTCGATGTCGAGGGAGAAGGCGCTGGCGCGGTCGCCGGTGGGCTGCGTGCCGCTGTCGACGTTGGTCTCGGAGGTGGGGGGCATCGCGGCGGCCTTCTTCCTAGATGCTCTCGTTGGCTGTTGCGGGGGCCAGGCCGATGTCCCCGCTGCGCCCCGCGGTGATCAGCTCGACGATCTGGGTCGTGCTGCTGTCCTTCGACATGACCTCGGCCGCGACCCGGCCGAGGTAGAGCGCGACGACGCGGTCGGCCACCTCCATGACGTCGTTCATGTTGTGGGAGATCAGCACCACGCCCCGGCCCTGGTCGGCGAGCCGCCGGACGAGGTCGAGGACCTGGCGGGTCTGGGCCACCCCGAGAGCCGCGGTGGGCTCGTCGAGGAAGACCACCTTGCTGTTCCACAGCACGGCCTTGGCGATCGCCACGGTCTGCCGCTGGCCCCCGGACAGGTGGCTGACCAGCTGGCGCACCGACGAGACGGTGCGCACGGACAGGCCGGACAGCGTCTCACGGGCCTTGCGCTCCATCTCCCCGTCGTTGAGGAAGGAGCCGATCCGGCGTTCCTCCCGGCCCAGGAAGAGGTTCTGGGTGATGTCGAGGTTGTCGGCGAGGGCGAGGTCCTGGTAGACGAACTCGATGCCAAGCCCGTTGGCGACGCGGGGGTCGGTGAGGTGCACGACCTCGCCCTCGAAGGTGACCTCGCCGCTGTCGATGCTGTTGATGCCGGCGACGCACTTGACCAGCGTGGACTTGCCCGCGCCGTTGTCGCCCACCAGCGCGGTGACCTCGCCGGGGTAGACGTCGAAGTCGATGTCGTGGAGGACGTGGACCGGGCCAAAGCTCTTGTTGAGCTTGCGGGTGGTCAGGATCGGCGCGGGCACT
>JBIOUF010000311.1:0-5904 GCA_044866695.1 Nocardioidaceae bacterium
GGTGATGTCGTTGGGGATCTCGTCCAGGGTGTAGCCGACGGCGACCTTGGCGGCGATCTTGGCGATCGGGAACCCGGTGGCCTTCGACGCCAGCGCGCTGGAGCGGGAGACGCGGGGGTTCATCTCGATGACCACCACGCGGCCGTCGTCGGGGTTGACCGCGAACTGGATGTTGCAGCCGCCGGTGTCGACGCCGACCGCGCGGATGATGCCGATGGACAGGTCGCGCAGGTGCTGGTACTCGCGGTCGGTGAGCGTCATCGCGGGCGCCACCGTGACCGAGTCGCCGGTGTGGACGCCCATCGGGTCGAGGTTCTCGATGGAGCAGACGACGACCACGTTGTCGGCCCGGTCGCGCATCACCTCCAGCTCGTACTCCTTCCAGCCGAGGATCGACTCCTCCAGGAGCACCTCGGTGGTCGGGCTGGCGTCCAGGCCGGCGCCGGCGATGCGGCGCAGGCCGTCCTCGTCGTAGGCCATGCCCGACCCGGCCCCGCCCATGGTGAAGCTGGGCCGTACGACGACCGGGTAGCCGAGGTCGCCCACCGCGGCGAGGCAGTCGGCCAGCGAGTGGCAGATCGCGCTGCGGGCCACCTCGCCGCCGAGCTCCTCGACGACCTTCTTGAACGACTCGCGGTTCTCCCCCCGGTCGATCGCCTCGATGCTGGCGCCGATGAGCTCCACGCCGTACCGCTCCAGCACGCCGGCCTGGGTCAGCGCCATCGCGGTGTTGAGCGCGGTCTGCCCGCCGAGGGTGGCCAGCAGCGCGTCGGGGCGCTCCTTGGCGATCACCTTCTCGACGTACTCCGGGGTGATCGGCTCGACGTAGGTGGCGTCGGCGAACTCCGGGTCGGTCATGATCGTCGCCGGGTTGGAGTTGACCAGCACCACCCGCAGCCCCTCGGCCTTGAGCACCCGGCACGCCTGCGTGCCGGAGTAGTCGAACTCGCAGGCCTGCCCGATCACGATCGGCCCCGACCCGATCACCAGGACCGAGGAGATGTCCGTGCGGCGCGGCATCAGGGCTCGTCCCGCTCGTCGGGCGCGGCGGCGCTGCGGGCGCCGGCAGCGGGGCCGGACGACGGCGGCGACGCGGGCGTGGATGGGACCGGCCCCCCCGGAGCAAGGAACGAGTGGAGGGGGTGGTTGCCCGCGCCGTCGTCGGCGGGAGGACCCGGCGCCGGCGACCGACCCCCCAGGAGGTCGCAGAACCGGTCGAACAGGTACGCCGCGTCGTGGGGGCCGGCGGCCGCCTCGGGGTGGTACTGCACCGAGAACGCCCGCAGCCGTCCCTCGCCGTCGCGGAGCTCGAGCCCCTCGACCACGTCGTCGTTGAGGCACACGTGGCTGACCGTCGCCTCGCCGTACGGCGTGGTGGTGGGCCGGTCCAGGGGCGCGTCGACGGCGAACCCGTGGTTGTGCGCGGTGACCTCGACCTTGCCGGTGGTGCGGTCCAGGACCGGCTGGTTGATGCCCCGGTGACCGTACTTGAGCTTGTAGGTGCCCAGTCCCAGGGCGCGGCCGAACAGCTGGTTGCCGAAGCAGATCCCGAAGTAGGGCAGGCCGTGGTCGAGCGCCTCGCGGAGCAGCTCGACCACGCGGTCGGTGGCCGCGGGGTCGCCCGGGCCGTTGCTGAAGAACAGCCCGTCCGGGCCGACCGAGAGGATGTCGTCGAGGGTCGAGGTGGCGGGCAGGACGTGCACCTCGACGCCACGCTGCGCCAGCATCCGGGGAGTGCTGGCCTTGATCCCGAGGTCGACCGCGGCGACGGTGAACCGGCGCTCCCCCACCGCCGCGACGACGTAGGCCTCGTCGGTGGTGACCTCTCCGGCCAGGGCGGCGCCGGCCATCGGTGCGGTGGCGCGCACCCGCTCCAGGAGGGCGGTGGGGTCGGTCTCGGTGGTGGAGATGCCCACGCGCATCGCGCCGCGCTCGCGCAGGTGCCGGGTCAGGGCCCGGGTGTCGATGCCGCTGATGCCCACGACGCCCTGCTCGCGCAGCGCGTCGTCGAGGCTGCGGCGCGACCGCCAGCTGCTCGGGATGCGGGCCGGGTCGCGCACGACGTACCCGGCCACCCAGATCCGTCGCGACTCCGGGTCCTCGTCGTTCATGCCGGTGTTGCCGACGTGCGGTGCGGTCATGACCACGACCTGGCGGTGGTACGACGGGTCGGTCAGCGTCTCCTGGTAGCCGGTCATGCCGGTGGCGAACACCGCCTCGCCGAACGTCTCGCCCTCCGCGCCGTACGAGCGGCCGGTGAAGGTGCGGCCGTCCTCGAGCACCAGGACGGCGGGCGGGGGGCTCATCGGGTCTCCTCCTGCGTGCCGGCCAGAGCGGTCAGCGCGGCGACCCACCGCTCGTGTACCGGGGTGCCGCCGTCGACCATGCGGAAGCCGGAGTCGAGCAGCAGCCCGCCGTGCCGCCAGGTGACGACCAGCAGCCCGTGCGGCGGCACCACCTTGCCGGCGATGCCCTGGTCCTGCCGGGCGCCGCGCAGCGCGCCGGCCGGAACCCGGAACGCCCCGGGTTCGCGGAGCACGTCCAGGCCCGCCGGGGACAGCTCCAGCCGGGCCGCCGAGCGGGAGCCCAGCCCCCGGGCGGCCACGCGGTCGAGCCAGTCGCCGGCGACGGTGGTGCCGTAGTACCGCGCGTCGGCGGCGAGGTCGGGCCGCCGCTCGCGCGGGACCGGCACCAGTGCGGGCAGGTCGTGCCTGCGGCTCCGGCGCCGCCAGCCCTTCCACATCAGGGCGTAGAGGACCAGCAGCACCGCGACCAGCATCAGCACCGCGGCGAGGCGGCTCATCCTGCGGCCCTCACGCCGGCTTCCCGTCGAGCACGGTGGGCCGGCCGCGAAGGATCGTCGCGACGACGCGGCCGGGCAGGGTGCGTCCGGCGTACGGGGTGTTGCGGGACAGCGACGCGGTCTCGGTCGGGTCCACCACCCGGCTCGCGGAGGGGTCGTAGAGCACCAGGTTCGCCGGCTCCCCCTCGGCCAGCGGGCGACCGTGCCCGGCGAGCCGGCCGATCACGGCCGGCCGCACCGACATGCGCTCGGCGACGCCGGCCCAGTCCAGCAGGCCGGTGTCGACCATCGCCTCCTGCACCACGGACAGGGCGGTCTCCAGGCCGAGCATGCCGAACGCGGCGGCGGGCCACTCACAGTCCTTGTCCTCGTGCGGGTGCGGCGCGTGGTCGGTGGCGACCACGTCGAGGATGCCGTCGGCGAGGCCGGCGCGGACCGCCTCGACGTCGGCGGCGGTGCGTAGCGGCGGGTTGACCTTGTAGACCGGGTCGTAGGTCGCGGCCAGGTCGTCGGTGAGCAGCAGGTGGTGGGGGGTGACCTCCGCGGTGACGTTCCAGCCCTTGCTCTTGGCCCAGCGCAGGATCTCCACCGACCCGGCGGTCGAGACGTGGCAGATGTGCAGCCGGCTGCCCACGTGCGCGGCGAGCAGGCAGTCGCGGGCGACGACCGCCTCCTCCGCGACGGCCGGCCAGCCGCGCAGGCCGAGGCGACCGGACAGCTCGCCCTCGTTCATCTGCGCGTCCTCGGTCAGCCGCGGCTCCTGCGCGTGCTGGGCGATGACGCCGTCGAACGCCTTGACGTACTCCAGTGCGCGGCGCATCAGCACTGCGTCGGAGACGCACCTTCCGTCGTCGGAGAACACCCGCACCCGGGCGGCGGAGTCGGCCATCGCTCCCAGCTCGGCGAGCCGTTCGCCGGCCAGGCCGACGGTCACCGCGCCGACCGGGAGCACGTCGCAGTGCCCGGCCTCGCGGCCCAGCCGCCAGACCTGCTCCACGACGCCGGCCGTGTCGGCCACCGGGTCGGTGTTGGCCATGGCGTGCACCGCGGTGAAGCCGCCCAGGGCCGCGGCGAGGGTGCCGGTCTCGACCGTCTCGGCGTCCTCGCGGCCGGGCTCGCGCAGGTGCGTGTGCAGGTCGACGAGCCCGGGGAGCGCGACGAGCCCGTCGGCGTCGAGGGTCTCCGCGCCGCGGCGGGACAGGCCGGTGCCGGTGCCCGCGACGACGCCGTTCTCGACCAGCAGGTCGGTCGGCTCCCCGCCGTACGGCCGGGCGCCCTTCACCAGGTAGGCGGTCACGCGCCCTCGCTCCCCACGGCCGGCTCGGACCCGCCGAGCAGCAGGTACAGCACCGCCATCCGTACGGCGACGCCGTTCGTCACCTGCTCGACGATCACCGAGCGGGCGGAGTCGGCCACGTCGGCGGTGATCTCCATGCCGCGGACCATCGGGCCGGGGTGCATCACGATGGTGTGGTCCTGCAACGTGGCCATGCGCCGGGAGTCCAGGCCGTAGCGGCGGGAGTACTCCCGCGTGGTCGGGAAGAACGAGGCGTTCATCCGCTCCCGCTGCACCCGCAGCATCATCACCGCGTCGGCCTTGGGGATCACCGCGTCGACGTCGTAGGAGGTCTCCACGTCCCAGGACTCGATGCCGACCGGCAGCAGGGTGGGCGGCGCGACCAGCGTCACCTCCGCGCCCAGGGTGCGCAGCAGCAGGGCGTTGGACCGGGCCACGCGGCTGTGCAGCACGTCGCCGACGATGGCCACCCGCCGGCCGTCGAGCTCACCGAGGTGCCGCCACATGGTGAAGGCGTCGAGCAGCGCCTGGGTGGGATGCTCGTGGGTGCCGTCCCCGGCGTTGACCACGCAGGCTCGGGTCCAGCCGGCCTGGGCGAGCCGGTGCGGCGCGCCGCTGGCGCCGTGCCGGATCACGATCGCGTCGGCGCCCATCGCCTCCAGGGTCAGCGCGGTGTCCTTCAGGCTCTCGCCCTTGCTCACGCTGGATCCCTTGGCGGCGAAGTTGATCACGTCGGCGGACAGCCGCTTGGCCGCGGCCTCGAACGACGTGCGGGTGCGGGTGGAGTCCTCGAAGAACAGGTTCACCACCGTGCGGCCCCGCAGCGCCGGCAGCTTCTTGATCGGCCGGTCGGCCAGCGACCGAAGCTCCTCGGCGGTGTGGAGCAGCAGCTCGGCGTCGTCGCGGGACAGGTCGGCCGCGCTCAGCAGGTGCTTCCTCACCGGTCTCCCCCCTCGACGATGGTCACGGCGTCCACGCCGTCGAACTCCTCCACCCGGACCCGGACCTTCTCGGCCAGGGACGTCGGCAGGTTCTTGCCGACGAAGTCGGCGCGGATCGGCAGGTCGCGGTGGCCGCGGTCGACCAGCACCGCGAGCCGCACCACCCGGGGCCGGCCCAGGTCGTTCATCGCGTCCAGGGCGGCGCGGATCGTGCGGCCGCTGTAGAGGACGTCGTCGACCAGCACCACCACCTTGCCGTCGATGCCGCTGGGCGGGATCTCGGTGGGCAGCAGGGCGCGGGCTGGGCGGAGCCGGAGGTCGTCGCGGTACATCGTCACGTCCAGCGACCCGACGGGCACCTCCTGCCCCTCGACCGCGGCGATCCGCTCGGCGATCCGGTGCGCCAGCGGTACGCCGCGGCTGGGGATGCCGAGCAGCAGCAGGTCGCCGGCGCCCTTGTTGCGCTCGAGGATCTCGTGCGCGATCCGGGACAGCGCCCGGGAGATGTCGGACCCGTCGAGCACGGTGCGGCCGGGGGGAGCCTGGGGCTCGACCGCCCTCTCGACGGCGGTGTCACCGGTGCGGGCAAGCATGAGCGTGCCGGACCTCCTTCTCCGCCTCACCGGACGGCTCGTTAAAGGATGTCGTTCCGGTGGCGACCCTACCGGACCGTCCCCGTGCCACCCTGCCTGGACCCGCCGTCGCCGCGGAAACGCCCTCCCTTCCCCTCCCCCGCATTGACGCCGACCCGTCACAACCTCACCCCCAGACCATGCCGACCCGTCACAACCTCACCCCCAGACCATGCCGACCCGTCACAACCTCACCCCCAGACCATGCCGACCCGTCACAACCTCACCCCC
>JBIOUF010000312.1:0-2146 GCA_044866695.1 Nocardioidaceae bacterium
CTGCCGGGCCTCCTCGGTGTCCACCAGCCGCTCCGGGCCGATCTCGTGGCCCCACCCGACGCAGTCCTCGATCGCTTTCGTGGAGTGCGGCTCGGGGAACATCCGGCCGAAGAAGAACCGGAGGAACGCGTCGTAGTCGCCCTCCAGCCAGGTGTGCCGGTTGAACTGCGACCAGCCCCCTCCCGGGCCGGACGACTCGCTGAACACCTGCCGGGTGCGCTCCTCCTGGCCCGGGGCGAGCCCGACCGCGGGTCCGATGGTGACGATGCCCTGCACCCGGTCCGGGTGGTCGAGCGCGAGCCGCATCGACCACGCCGCACCGCAGGACAGGCCCACCACCACCGCGCGTCCGGTGCCGGTGGCGTCCAGCACTGCGACCGCGTCGGCGACGTACTCGGCGTCGCTGTAGCTGTCCGGACCGACCGGGCGGTCCGATCCGCCCGAGCCGCGGCCGTCGAAGGTGACCACCCGGTAGCGGCGGGCGAGGAACGGCACCTGGTGCTTCCAGTGCCGCGAGGGGATGATCGACCAGGTCGGCATCAGCAGCACCGCCGGCCGCTCCCCGCCTCCGGCCTCGCCGAACACCTCGTAGGCGATCCGCACCCCGTCCCGCTCGACGGTGCCCGCCGTGTCCGGCTGCCTGGCTCGCATCGCTCTCCTCCTGGCCGGTGCCCCCGGGTCAGCGGCGGATCCGTAGCACCCGGTTGAACGGCGTCTCCGCGACCGACTCGAAGCCGGTGAACCCGGCCGCGGTGGTGATGTCCCGGATCCGCGCCGGACCGGCCTGGGTGCCGATCGCCAGCCCAATCTCCTGCGACAGCGAGGCGGGCGTGCACAGCAGGGTGGAGAAGCCGTAGTAGGCGCGCCCCACCGGGTTCAGATTGTCCTCCACCCGGTCGCCGGCCATCGGCTCGACGACCATCCAAGTGCCGTCGCCGGCGAGCACGTCGTACACGTGCCGGGCCGCGCCGACCGGGTCACCCATGTCGTGCAGGGCGTCGAACGTGGTCACGAGGTCGTACCCGGAGCCGGAGAACTCCTGCGCCGACGCGACCTCGAACCGGACCCGGTCGGCGACGCCGGCCTCCTCCGCGCGCTCGCGGGCGACCCGGACCGACTCGGCGTGGTAGTCCGAGCCGAGGAACCGCGACCGCGGGAACGCCTGGCTCATCAGGATCGTGGAGGCCCCGTGCCCGCAGCCGATGTCGGCCACCGAGGCGCCGGCGCGGAGCTTGTCCGCCACGCCGGCGGCCGGCAGCCACTCCTGGACCAGGTGCGCGTGGTACCCGGGCCGGAAGAACCGCTCGCAGCCGTGGTGTACGTCGGTGTTGTGCTCGTGCCAGCCGATGCCGGCGCCGTCCCGGGCGGCCTGGGCGATGCGGCCGGAGTCGGCCACCGTGCCGAGGGCGATCTGGAAGAAGCCTGGCAGGAAGGCGGGGCTGGACTCGTCGGCGAGCGCGACCGCCTGCTCCGGGGGCAGGGCGTAGCGGCCGGACCCGGCGTCGTACTCGACGAAGCCGCCGGCGGCCTGCGCGTTCAGCCACTCCCGGGCGTAGTGCTCGTCGGTCAGGGTCGCCTCGGCCAGCCCAGCGGGGGTCAGCGGCCCGTGGCCGGCGAGCGCCCGGTAGTAGCCCAGCTTGTCGCCCAGGACGACCAGGGCGGTGTTCAAGGTGGCGCCGACCTCGTCGACGGCCCGGAAGACGAAGGACATCAGCTTGTCGGTGTCGAGGGCCGGTGCGGGTGTGGGCGCCGTGGTCAGGTCGGTCATGTGCTGCCTCCTCGTGGCGACCCGGGGCGTGGGCCCGGGAGTGAACGTGGCGCCGACGCTAGGGACCGCGCGTAGCGCCTCGCATCAGGTGGCCCACCTAGCGTTCCGCCGCCGGGCTGGCATCACGCGGCTAGGGTGCGGAGCATGCTGGTCGGCCGGGACACCGAGCGGCAGCGGGTCGAACGGCTGGTGGCGGCGGCCAGGTCCGGCTCCAGCGGCACGCTGGTGGTGGCGGGCGAGGCGGGGATCGGCAAGAGCGCGCTCCTGGCCGAGGCCCGGTCGCTCGCCGGTGACATGCAGGTGGTCGCTGCGTCGGGCGCTGAGGCCGAGCAGGACCTGCCGTTCGCCGGGCTGTCGCAGCTGGTCCGGCCACTGCTG
>JBIOUF010000313.1:0-5031 GCA_044866695.1 Nocardioidaceae bacterium
GGCATTCCTCGTCCAGTGGAGTTTGGCCCGTCAGCGGCTCAGCGGCTGGCCAGTCCTCGCGGAGTCCACGACGGCGAGGATGGCCTGGGCGGTAGTCGCGGCAGGGGTCCGATCGATGAGAAGGTCGATGTGCGCTGCGCCAGAAACAACCTCCTGGGCGCTGATTGTCGACGGGCCCAGCAGCTTGCTCTGCCGGGTCATCCAGGACTCAGGGTGGCGGCCGGCAGTCACCACGAAGAGGGGCTTGTCGCCGAAGTCGCGCAGAGACGCGGCTTCCTGCGCCGAGGCCCCAGCCCGCATGTACTCGTCGACCGTGCTGCCAAGCCAGCGCGCCTGGGCATTGCTGGCCCGAATCTCAGCCCGAGACTCGGTGGGAAGCTCCCCCCAGTTGAGTTGCCCGAGGAGGCGGGCGACGCCGACGCGAGCAGCGAGGGAGGCGAGGATCGGGACCCGGCCGACAGCGTCATCGGAAGTCCTCTCGGACGGTACGACGACGGGCTTCGCGGGATTCTTCGACGCCGTGGAGTCGATGAGTACGAGGCCAGCGACCTCGTCGAGTAGTGCGCGGCGAAGGTGCGGACGTAGAGGCCACCGAAGGAGTGACCGGCGAGGACGTACGGGCCAGCTTCAGCTGCTTGGTGCAGCAGGGTGTGCAGGTCGGTGGCTATCTGTGCGCCGTCCTGGGGGCTGCCGGCGGGTTCGCTCCAGCCACGGCTGGCACGGTCGTACACGCACACGCGGGTGTGACCGGCCACCTCCGGTGTGATCCACGCCATCTGGGAGGACGTCCCGCCGGCGCCGGGCTCGAGGACGACGGTCGGGCTGCCCGAGCCGAAGCAGCTGAGGTAGAGCTTATGCCCGCCCACGTCGACAAGCCGGCCGGTCGAGGGCCGTGGGTTCGAGTCCGTTGCCTCGCCCACGGACTCGTAGCCGCCTCCGACCGCCGAGGCGGCGAGCACCGCCGAAGACCAGGTAGAGCTGGGCGCGACCGCTGCGACTGCGCATGTCCTTGCGCGTCCGGAGCATCATCCAGATGACCAACAGGAGCAGGGTCGGCGGCCAGATCCAGCTCAGAACCTCGCGCATTGGAGAGCCGACAGCCGTCAGTAGGAGTCCGCCGACACCCATGAACAGGGCTGGTGCCACTGCCCACCGCTGAGGCTGGTCGGTGCACCGGAGCGAGAGCAGCCCCAGCATCGCCCAGCCCAGCGCGAACCCGCACAGGACCGCGCCCGTGAGGGCGCTCTCCTCGACCGGGACGACCGGGAGCGCCGCGAAGGCGAGGGCGGCGACGAAACCCGTGGCCAGCGAGAGCGCGACAACGCGCCCCATCCGGGACCGGCGGGAGGGCGGGTCCTCGTTCTCGTGGGTCTGTGAGCGCGAGGTCTCGGCCGCGGTCTCGTCGTGGTTGGTGATCGTTCCGGCCATGTCATCCACTTCCTTGCCATCACGTGGCCGAGGTCGGCTCGGCCGTCGGTTCATGTGTGGACCCTCCGGCGGCGCGCTTGCCCGGCCCTGTCCGATGGCTGTCCGACATCGCCGCGGCTCCGGAGGTAGGGCACGCCGAGTCTCGTAGCGGGAAGGTTGCACTGCCCGGGAGGGACGTTGGTGGACGACCTGCGCTTTCGTCTGCTCGAACCGATGGGAATCCTCGTCCAGGGCAGCGCGCTGTCCCTGCCCTGCAGCGCATGGGCATCAGCGAGGCGGCAGGTCTCCGCGCGCGCTCCGCACCACAGCGCTCACCGAGCGCGCGCAGATCGCGCTTGCCGAGCAGCGCTCCACGCTCGCCAGGGAAGGCTTTTCGGTACCGAGGACGCCGGTCTGGGAGGGCTGGGCGCTCGTGCCGCTCGCCCGCTGCCGCGAGCTCCGCGACGGACCCCTTGCGGCTCGGGAGCTGTACGAGGGGGCGCTCGACCTGGGGAGACGGGCCGGTGAGCCCGGCCTCACCGCATCGGCGCTCGAAGGGCTCGCGCGCACGTGGGCACTGCAGGAGCCAGATCGGGCGGCCGCTCTCGAGGCGGAGGCAGCTGACCTGCGGGAACGGCTCGGCCGGCCGCGTCCTCGCTACCAGGAGACCTGGCCCACGGGCCAGGGCGACAGCTCGCACGCGAACCAGCCTCAGGCGCCCGCCACGGCCGAGTGACCTGTCGGTCCCGAGATCGCCGCTCGGCGTCGCCGGGCATCAACACCGCCACCCACCGCTTCGGACAGCGTCAGGACAGCGTCGCCGGTGATGCTCGGGACCCGTGAAGGGAGTGGGCAGGTAACCGAGCTGACCCTGTACGTCGATGGCATGGGTTGCCGAAGCTGCGTGCGCGAGGTGACCGCCCGGCTCCGGGATGTCCCGGGGGCGTTGAGTCAGCACAGCCGGGGCAGCAGGCCGCTTCCGCCTGACCGGACGTCGCTGCACGACCCGAGGTCCGCTCCAGCGGGGGTTGCACAAAGGAACCCGCCGGAGCGGGTTGTCATGCCCGCCCAGACCAGTGGCCGACTCCGGCGAAGGGACTCGGCGGAAGCCAGCGATTGGACAGCGGCCGGAAAGCGGGCAGGCCGAGAGTTCCTTCACCCAGAGCCCGGACCGCGGCAAGCGAGGAGAAACGACATGGACATGTACTCGACCGGATGGCGACACCGCCCCCGCATCGTGGCACAGGGACAAGGGCGGCGCGGGCTGGTCCGCGTCTCGTCCCGTATCGGTGCCCCGCTCCTGGTCTTGTCGGCGCTCGCTGCCGTTGTGATCGGGTCGCCCGCCGGTGGGCAGCCGATCACCCCCGCGACCGTGGACGACGCACCCGTGGACATCGCCGCCGTGGACCGGTTCCTCAGCGAGCAGATCGACGCCGCCTCCGTTCCCGGCGCCGCCGTGGCGATCACCCACGGCGACCAGGTCGTGCACGTGGCAGGCTTCGGCCACGACTCCACTGGCGCCACCGTCACCGGCGAGACCCTCTTCCGCGTCGCCTCGCTCAGCAAGTCGTTCACCGCGCTGGCCGTCATGCAGCTCGTCGACGAGCACCGTCTCCTCCTCGACGACCCTGTCGTCGATCACCTGCCCGAGTTCCGGCTCGCTGACCCTCGCGGCGCCGACATCACGGTGCGCCAGCTGCTCGAGCAGACCTCGGGCCTCGCGGACTCGCAGGTGCACGAGCTCTCTCGCGAGCAACCGGACTCCCTGGCCGACGCCGTGGCGGCCCTGCGCACGTCAGGGCTCGCCGCAGCGCCCGGGACCCAGTGGGCCTACACCAACGCGAACTATCAGGTCGCGGCCCGCCTCGTCGAGGTCGTGGCCGGTGAACCGTTCGACGCCTATCTGCGCGATCGCGTGCTCCGGCCCTCCGGGATGACCTCCGCGGTCACCGTCGACCACGACGACCAGGACGTCCCAGGCCTGGCGGACGGGCACACCGTCGCCTGGGGGCACCCCTTCGCCGTCGACAGCCCGGACGACTTCGAGGCCGGCGCCGGCGGCGTGGTCGCCTCCGCCGCCGACATGGCCCAATGGCTCATCGTGCAGACCAACCACGGACGCGCCGCCGACGGCACGCCGGTCCTGAGCGACCACAGCCTCGCAGAGCAGCACACCCCTGGCGCACACACGAGTACCTACGCGCTGGGCTGGGACACCGACGGGCCCGCTGACGCACCCACCCGGCTCGAGCACACGGGCAGTCTGCTCACCTGGAGCTCCAACATGGACATCGTCCCAAGTACGGGGTACGGCGTCGTCGTCCTCCTCAACTCAGGCTCGAGCCTGATGCTCGACCAAACCGGGGTCTTCTACGGCGTACGCGACATCGTGGAAGGCACCGACCTCACACCCCCAGGACCCGGCGGGACGAGGTTGAACGCGACGACCCTCGACCGGGTCCTCGCCGTGCTCACGCTGGCCGCGCTGCTGCTTGGCGCCGCTGGCGTCCTCCGTGCCCGACGGTGGGTTCGCCGACACACGAACCAGTCAAGGATCATCCTGGGAGCCCGCACGCTGCCGCACCTCGCTGTCCTGGCCGCGGCCGCCGCGTTCCCACAGCTCGCAGGGCGCTTCTTCGGCCGCGAAGTCACGTGGGAGGCAGCCGCGTACGGGTGGCCCGCCCTCACCGTGCTTGTCTGGGCCGTGCTCGTCGCGACGTTGGCGACGCTGGCGTCCCGCGCGTGGCAGTTGACTCGGTGGGGCACGTCGCGGGCCACGCCTGCCGCTGCCAGCTCCGGTTCGGCATTCCCCCGCGAGCCCCAGCTCGACGACGCCATCGCTCGCTCCGCTGTTGCCGGCGACATCAACCCGCGCTGACTTGGCCGCCAACGGATTCGACCGGTGTCCACTTGGTTGGTGTCCAGAAACGTGGTCCGGGAACCGTCTCCTGGCCGGTAGCGCGTCGCCTGTTGGCGGCAAGGGCTGCGGCAAGTCCGCTGCGGACGGCAGTTGTCGAGCGTGCGACCGCCCGTTGCTTGGCCGCGAGCCTGCCTGCGCAGCCGACAGGCGGTTCGCCGTCAGTTCGGCAGTGATGCCTCGATGCGGAACTGGACTTGTAGGGCGTAGCGGTCGGCGACGTAGGCGCTGGTGGTGTGTTCGAGCGGCTGACCGTGTTGGTCCTGGATGGTCCGTGTCTCAACGAGGAGCGCTGCTGCCGGGTCCAGCGCCCAGCGCGACGCGGGACACCCGAACCGGGGCAACGGCCTAGTGCGCTCGGGCCGGCGGAATGGCCGATCGGACCATGTACGTCGGGTTGAGCTGGGAGAAGAATCTGCGAGGAGGTGTGCCCCTGCGCCGGGAACGGGCCGGGCACGGCGGAGCGCACCCGGACTGAGAGGGGAGTCTGCTCATGCGCAGGTCGACAATGTTCGGCGCGACCGCCTGTACCGCCGTCCTAGGGCTGGTCGGGGCCGTGGCGCCGCCGATGGCGGCGGCACACGCGCCGTCCGGCGCGATCTTCACCACCCTGGCCGACGGGTCGGAGGTCAACTTCAACATCTATGACGCCAAGGAGGACGTCTACCTCGACGGCGGCCCGGGCATCGGCGCGCCGCAGACCGCGG
>JBIOUF010000314.1:0-19401 GCA_044866695.1 Nocardioidaceae bacterium
TGCGGGTGCCGGCCCGGGCCCGCGCCGGACCGGATCCCGGGTCCTCAACGCACCAGCCAGTCGAGGAGCAGCGCACCGCCGTCCTTGTCGAGGGGGTGGTTGCCGTTCCCGCACTTGGGTGACTGCACGCACGACGGGCAGCCGCTCTCGCAGCCGCAGCCGCGGATGGCGTCCCGGGTGGCCCGCAACCAGGCCTCGGCGGCCTCGTACCCGCGAGCCGCGAACCCGGCCCCGCCCGGGTGGCCGTCGTAGACGAACACGGTGAGCCGGCCGGTGTCGGGGTGCGTGGACGTGGACACCCCACCGATGTCCCACCGGTCGCAGGTCGCGAACAGCGGCAGCAGGCCGATGGCGGCGTGCTCGGCGGCGTGCGCGGCCCCGGGCCGGTCGGCGGGGGCGAGGTCCAGGGCGTCGAGCACCTCCGGCGGCAGTGTCCACCAGACCGCGAGCGTCTCCAGGGACCGGGCCGGGAGGTCCAGTGGCTCCTCTCCCAGGAGCTCGCCCCCGGGCACCGCGCGGCGCAGGTAGCCCACCACCTGGTGGCTGACCCGCACGCTGCCGAGGCTCAGCCGGCCGGTCCCGAGCGGTCGCGCCCGGTGTTCGCCCAGCACGGCGATGTCGGTGACCTCGCGGGCCGAGGTCGTGTAGGGCGGGTCCGCCGGCTCGACCAGGGCCACCGCGGCGGCGAGGTCCAGCTCCCGCACCAGATAGGTGTCGCCCTGGTGCAGGTAGACCGCGCCGGGATGCGCGGTCGCGTGCGAGGACGCGGCGTCGACCGTGCCCACCAGCCGCCCGGTGCCGGCCTCCACGAGGCTCACCGGCGGCCCCGAGGTGGAACGGATGTCGGCCAGGTCGCAGGCCCGGCCCGGCCCGGTCCAGTACCAGCGGTCGCCCCGGCGGCGGAGCAGCCCGGCGGCCGCGAGGGTGGCGGCGCCGGCCTGCGCCGAGGGGCCGAACAGGTCCAGGTCGGCGGTGGTGAGCGGCGCCTCGTCCGCCGCGGCGCACAGGTGCGGGCCGACCACGTGCGGGTTGTCCGGGTCGAGGACGCAGGCCTCGACCGGGGCGCCGAGCAGCGTCTCGGGATGGGTGACCAGGTAGGTGTCCAGCGGGTCGTCGCGGGCGACCAGGACGCCGAGCGCGTCCCGGCCGCCGCGGCCCGCCCGCCCGAACTGCTGCCACATCGACGCCCGGGTGCCCGGGAACCCAGCGAGCAGGACGGCGTCCAGGCCGGCGACGTCGATGCCGAGCTCGAGAGCGTTCGTGGCGGCCAGGCCGAGCAGGTCGCCGCCGCGCAGCGCCTGCTCGAGGGCGCGGCGGTCCTCGGGCAGGTACCCGCCCCGGTAGGCGGCGACCCGCCCGACCAGCGAGGGGGCGGCCTCGGAGAGCAGCCGGCGCGCCTGCTGGGCAACCGACTCCGCACCCCGCCGCGACCGGACGAAGGCCAGCGTGCGCACTCCGTCGACGACCAGGTCGGTCAGCAGGTCGGCCACCTCGGCGGTGGCGGACCGGCGGACCGGCGCCCCGTTCTCCCCGGCGTGGGAGACGAACGGCGGCTGCCACAGCGCCAGCGCCACGGCGCCGCGGGCCGAGCCGTCCTCGGTGACCTCGGTGACCGGCAGCCCGGTGAGCAGCGATGCGGAGACCGCCGGCTCGGCGACCGTGGCCGACGCCAGGACGAAGGTGGGCGCGACGCCGTATCCGGCGCACACCCGTCGCAGCCGGCGCAGCACCTGCGCCACGTGGGCGCCGAACACCCCGCGGTAGTAGTGGCACTCGTCGACCACGACGAACTGCAGCAGCGAGAGGAACCTCGCCCAGCGGGCGTGGGTCGGCAGCAGCGAGCGGTGCAGCATGTCGGGGTTGGTCAGCAGGTACTCGGCGTGGTCCCGCGCCCACGCGCGCTGCTCCGGGGGGCTGTCCCCGTCGTGGGTGGTGGCGGCGAGACCAGGCACGCCGAGGTCGCGCAGCGCCGCAAGCTGGTCCTGGGCCAGCGCCTTGGTGGGTGCAAGGTAGAGGACCGTCGCGCCGCGACGACCTCGGGGGCGCCGTCGCTCCAGGACCGCGCTCAGCGCCGGCAGCCAGAAGACCAGGGACTTGCCGGACGCGGTGCCGGTGGCCACGACCACGTGCCGTCCGGCGCGCGCGGCGTCGGCGCCACGGACCTGGTGCGACCAGGGGGTCCTCACGCCTCGGACCCGGAACGAGTCGACCAGCCCGGCGGGCGCCCACTCGGGCCACGCGGCCGGCGCGCCGGGGCGCGCGGGGAGCAGCCGCAGGTCCGTGAGCCGGTCCTCGTGGCGGGGCAGGCCGACCACGTGGGCGGCCAGGTCTCCGGCCGTCGGTGCGGGCTGCCTGGGCACCGCGGAAGTCTGCCAAACTCTGGTTGAATGCTTGCCGGGGGTTCGCGGCCTCGACGCTTCGAGCGGCGGCGACGAGAAGGACAGGAGGAGCGCGTGGACCTGTCTTTGCAGACGCGTCAGGACAGCGGCCGGACGGTGATCGAGGTCGGCGGCGAGATCGACGTGTACACGGCCCCGAAGCTGCGGGAGAAGATCTCCGAGCTGGTCGCCGACGGCCACCACCACCTGGTCATCGACATGGAGAGCGTGGACTTCCTGGACTCCACCGGCCTCGGCGTGCTGGTCGGGGGGCTGAAGAAGGTGCGGGCCCACGACGGCTCGATGCAGCTGATCTGCACGCAGGAGCGGCTGCTGAAGATCTTCCGGATCACCGGGCTGGCGAAGGTGTTCGCGATCCACGACTCCCAGGCGAAGGCCCTCGCGGCCGAGTGACCCAGGCTGGCCCGGCGCGGCCGGCCTCCGGCCGGCGCGGACCGGCGCAGGGTGTGGCAGAGACCACATACCCCCCAGTAATCTCCCAGGAGCGCCGTCAGTAGACTCCCAGCCACATCTGCCAGCGGCCTGTCGCTGAGCTGGCCCTGAGGAGCCGCGTGCGGCGCGGCTCGGCGCACAACGTCGATTGGGCTCTCGCCCAGCTCGGAGGAGATCGCATGTCCCCGATACTTCGCGCTGCAGAAGAGGGCGGTGGAGGGTCCGTGGAGCTCTCCGGCGGCAACCTGGCCTGGGTCGTCGTCGTGCTGCTCGTTGCTCTCGGCTCGGTGGGCATGGCGCTGGTGTTCCGCGCCAAGGTGCTGGCCGCCGGTGAGGGCACGGAGGGCATGCAGCGCATCGCCCAGGCGGTCCAGGAGGGCGCAGCGGCGTACCTGGGCCGGCAGTTCCGCACGCTCGGCGTCTTCGCGGTATTGGCGTTCCTGGTGCTGCTGGCGCTGCCCGCCGACGACCTTGTGCTGAGAGTGTTCCGCTCGGTGTTCTTCCTGGTCGGGGCGGGGTTCTCGGCCTCGATCGGCTATCTGGGCATGTGGCTGGCGGTGCGGGCGAACCTGCGGGTGGCCGCCGCCGCGGAGTTCGAGGGCCGGGACCCCGCGATGAACGTCGCGTTCCGGACCGGCGCCGTGGTCGGCATGTCCACCGTGGGCCTGGGCCTGCTCGGCGCGTCGGTCGTGGTGCTGCTGTTCCAAGGCGACGCCCCCACGGTGCTGGAGGGCTTCGGCTTCGGCGCCGCGCTGCTGGCGATGTTCATGCGGGTCGGCGGCGGCATCTTCACCAAGGCCGCCGACGTGGGTGCCGACCTGGTGGGCAAGGTCGAGCAGAACATCCCCGAGGACGACCCGCGCAACGCGGCCACCATCGCCGACAACGTGGGCGACAACGTCGGCGACTGCGCGGGCATGGCCGCGGACCTCTTCGAGTCCTACGCCGTCACGCTGGTCGCGGCGCTGATCCTGGGGTCCCAGGCGTTCGGCGAGCGCGGCCTGGTGTTCCCGCTGATCGTGCCGGCGATCGGCGCGATCACCGCGGTCCTCGGCGTGTTCATGTGCCGGCCTCGGCCCGGTGAGGGCGGCCTGGTCACCATCAACCGGGCCTTCTACATCTCCGCGGGAGTCTCCGCGGTTGCCTGCGCGATCGCGGCCTTCGCCTACCTACCCGGCAGCTTCGCCGAGCTGGGCGTCTCGCCGGACGTGGCCTCCGACGGCGACCCGCGGCTCGTCGCCGCCGGAGCGGTGCTGATCGGGATCGTGCTCGCCGCGGTGATCCTGGGGCTCACCGGCTACTTCACGGGCACCGAGCACACTCCGGTCAAGGACGTCGGCCGCACCTCCCTGACCGGTGCGGCCACCGTGATCCTGTCGGGCCTGGCGGTCGGCTTCGAGTCGGCGGTGTACACGACGCTGGTCATCGCGACGGCGGTGTTCGCCGCGTTCCTCATCGGCGGGGGCCAGATCATCGTGGCGCTCGCGGCGGTCGCGCTGGCCGGCTGTGGGCTGCTCACGACCGTCGGCGTCATCGTGGCGATGGACACCTTCGGCCCGGTCTCCGACAACGCCCAGGGCATCGCGGAGATGTCCGGCGACGTGCACGGCGAGGGCGCGCAGATCCTCACCGAGCTCGACGCGGTGGGGAACACCACCAAGGCGATCACCAAGGGCATCGCGATCGCGACCGCTGTGCTCGCGGCGAGCGCGCTGTTCGGCTCCTACACCAGCGCGATGGCCGACGCCCTCGACGAGGTGAGCGTGACCGGGCAGGTGGGCCGGCTCACTCAGATGGCATTCGCCTTCGACGTCTCCTACCCCAACGTGCTGGTCGGGCTGCTGCTCGGCGTGGCCACTGTGTTCTTGTTCTCCGGTCTCGCGATCAACGCGGTCGGCCGCGCAGCGGGCGCCGTGGTGCTCGAGGTGCGTCGCCAGTTCCGGGAGATCCCCGGGATCATGGAGGGCACCGGGCGGCCCGAGTACGGCAAGGTGGTCGACATCGTCACCCGCGACTCGCTGCGGGAGCTGGTCACCCCGGGCGTGCTGGCCATCATGGCTCCGGTCGCCGTCGGCTTCGGGCTGGGCGTCGGCCCCCTGGCCGGCTTCCTCGCCGGCGCCATCGGCGCCGGGACCCTCATGGCGGTCTTCCTGGCCAACTCCGGTGGTGCCTGGGACAACGCCAAGAAGCTGGTCGAGGACGGCAGCCACGGCGGCAAGGGCTCCGCCGCCCACGCGGCCACGGTGATCGGCGACACGGTCGGCGACCCGTTCAAGGACACCGCCGGGCCGGCGATCAACCCGCTGATCAAGGTGATGAACCTGGTGTCGCTGCTGATCGTCGCGGCGATCGTGAAGCTGTCGGTCGGCGAGGACGCCAACATCCCCCTCCGCGTCGCCATCGCGGTGGCGGCGTTCCTGGCCATCGTCGTGGCGGTGTACGTCTCCAAGCAGCGCTCGCACGTGATCGGCGACGAGTCCGGCTCCCCGGCCGCGCACCGCGCGGGGGTGTGAGGCGGGACGCGACCGAGGAGGGGCCGGGTTGACAGCACGGGCTACCGTCTAGCCCTGCACCGCGGGCACCTCGCCCTGCGGGGTCTGGCGAAGGGGAAGCGCACGTGGCACCGGCAACCGGCCGCAAGCTCGTGATCGTCGAGTCGCCTCCGAAGGCGCGGACGATCGCGGGCTACCTCGGCGACGACTACGTCGTGGAGTCCTCGATCGGCCACGTCCGGGACCTGCCGCAGAGCGCGGCCGACATCCCCGCGAAGATCAAGGGTGAGAAGTGGGCGAGGCTCGGTGTCGACGTCGACAACGAGTTCACCCCCTACTACGTCGTGTCGCGGGACAGGCGCCCGCACATGTCGAAGCTGAAGGGGCTGCTCGCGCAGGCCAGCGAGCTCTACCTGGCCACCGACGAGGACCGTGAGGGGGAGGCGATCGCCTGGCACCTCGCCGACGAGCTGAAGCCCAAGGTGCCCGTCCACCGCATGGTCTTCTCCGAGATCACCCCGCAGGCGATCCGCGAGGCAGTGGCCAACCCCCGCGACATCGACATGGACCTGGTGGAGGCCCAGGAGGCGCGGCGGATCCTGGACCGGCTCTACGGCTACGAGGTCTCCCCCGTGCTGTGGAAGAAGGTCATGTCGGGCCTGTCCGCGGGCCGGGTGCAGTCGGTCGCGACCCGCCTGGTCGTCGACCGCGAGCGCGAGCGCATCGCCTTCCGCACGGCGTCGTACTGGGACCTCGACGGCACCTTCGACGCCGGCGAGCGGCACGCCGAGCGGATGTTCCCCGCCCGGCTGCACTCGGTGGACCAGGCCCGGGTGGCGCGGGGGTCGGACTTCACCAGCCTCGGCGAGCTCCGGCAGCCGTCGAGCGGCGCTCCGGTCGTCCACCTGGACCGCACGCGCGCCGAGGCGCTGGTCGAGGCGCTGCGCGACACCACCTTCGAGGTGCGTTCGGTGGAGCGCAAGCCCTACACCCGCAGGCCCTACCCGCCGTTCCGCACCACCACGCTGCAGCAGGAGGCCTCGCGCAAGCTCGGGCTCGGGGCCGCGCAGACCATGTCGGTGGCCCAGCGGCTCTACGAGAACGGCTTCATCACCTACATGCGCACCGACTCGGTGACGTTGAGCGAGTCGGCGGTGGCGGCGGCCCGCGACCAGGTGCGGGAGCTGTTCGGCGGCGACTACCTGCCCGACGCCCCGCGCAGGTACCAGTCGAAGGTGAAGAGCGCCCAGGAGGCCCACGAGGCGATCCGCCCCGCGGGTGAGCGGTTCCGCACCCCGGCGCAGACCGGTCTCACCGGCACCGAGTTCCGGCTCTACGAGCTGATCTGGATGCGCACCGTCGCCTCGCAGATGAAGGACGCGGAGGGGTTCAGCGTCTCGGTGCGGCTCGGCGGCGCGGCCGCCACGGGTGAGGAGGTGGTGTTCGCCGCGAGCGGGCGGGTGATCACCTTCCACGGCTTCCTGAAGGCCTACGTCGAGGGGTCCGACGACCCGGAGTCGGAGTCCGACGACGCGCAGTCGCGCCTGCCCAACGTCGCCGAGGGCGACTCCGTCAGCGCCGCGGCGCTGCGGGCGTCCGGCCACGAGACCAAGCCCCCGGCCCGCTACACCGAGGCGACGCTCGTGCGCGAGCTCGAGGAGCGCGACATCGGCCGGCCCTCGACGTACGCCTCGATCATCGGCACCATCCTGGCCCGGGGCTATGTCTACAAGAAGGGCTCGGCGCTGGTCCCGTCGTGGCTGGCCTTCGCGGTCGTGCGGCTGCTCGAGGAGCACTTCGCCCGGCTGGTGTCCTACGAGTTCACCGCGTCGATGGAGGAGGTCCTCGACGAGATCGCCGCCGGCAACCGCGACCGGGTCAGCGAGCTGGCGAGGTTCTACTTCGGCGGCAACGGCGTCGAGGGACTGCACAAGCTGGTCACCGAGCTCGGCGACATCGACGCGCGCGAGCTGGCGACGTTCCCGATCGGCGACGGCAGTGACGGCATCGTGCTGCGGGTGGGCCGCTACGGCCCGTACGTCGAGGACGCCGCGGCCCGGCGCGGCAACGTGCCCGACGACCTGCCGCCCGACGAGCTCACCGTCGAGAAGGCCCAGGAGCTGCTGGCCAACCCCGCCGGCGAGGAGCGGCCGCTCGGCACCGACCCGCAGAGCGGTCACGCCGTCGTGGCGAAGAACGGCCGGTTCGGCCCGTACGTCACCGAGGTGTTGCCCGACGACGCCGCGAAGGGGGCCAAGCCGCGCACCGCCTCCCTGTTCTCCTCGATGAGCCTCGACACCGTCACCCTCGACGACGCCCTGCGGCTGCTCACTCTGCCCCGTGTGGTCGGCGTCGACCCGGAGTCCGGGGAGGAGATCACCGCCCAGAACGGTCGTTACGGCCCGTACCTGAGGAAGGGCACCGACTCCCGGTCGCTGGAGACCGAGGAGCAGCTGTTCGACGTCACCCTGGCCGACGCGCTGCGGCTCTACGCCGAGCCCAAGCGGCGCGGGCGGGGCGCCGCCAGTCCGGGTCGCGAGCTCGGCGAGGACCCGGCGACCGGACGGAAGGTCACGGTGAGAAGCGGGCGGTTCGGCCCCTACGTCACCGACGGCGAGGTCAACGCGACTCTGCGCCGCGACGACGACGAGGCGTCGGTCACCCTGGAGCGGGCCGCCGAGCTGCTCGCCGAGAAGCGCGCCAAGGGCCCGGCCCCCGCGAAGCGCACCGCGAAGAAGACCGCCGCGAAGAAGACCACCGCGAAGAAGACCACGGCGAAGAAGGCCACCGCGAAGAAGACCACCGCCAAGAGGCGCTCCGCCGGTGGCTGAGCCGGCCGGCCAGGTCCGCGGGCCCGGCGGGTCGGCGCTGGCGGTGCTGCGGATCCGCGACTTCCGGCGGCTGTGGGTCGGCCTGGGACTGTCCAGCCTCGGCGACTGGCTGGGCCTGCTGGCGCTCACCGCGATGGCCAGCCAGTTCGCCGGCTCCTACGCGTCGGCCAACTACGCGATCGCCGCGGTGCTGTTCCTCCGGGTGCTGCCGCCGCTGGTCATCGGCCCGTTCGCCGGCTACGTCGCCGACCGGGTGGACCGGCGGGCCACGCTGGTCTGGGGCGACGTCCTCCGCGCCGCGCTGTTCGCGAGCATCCCGGTGGTGGGCACGCTGTGGTGGGTGTTGGTGGCGACCGTCCTGGTGGAGACCGTGAGCACGGTGTGGGGGCCGGCCAAGGACGCGACGGTGCCCAACCTGGTCCCGGCCGACCGGCTCGAGGCGGCCAACCAGGTCAGCATGACCACGACCTACGCCTCGGCGCTGCCGGCTGCCGCCCTGTTCGCGCTGCTGGCGCTGGTGGACCGCGTCGCACCGGACGTGTTCGGCTGGCTGGACCGGGGTGCGGAGGACCTCGCGCTCTACCTCAACGCGGCGACGTTCCTGGTGTCCGGGCTGGTGATCGCCCGGCTGCGCGACATCCCCCCCGGTCCCGCCGACACCGGCCGAGAGGCCGGCCTGGTCAGGGTGGTCGTCGACGGCTGGGCGTACGTCGGCCGGACGCCCCTGGTCCGCGGGCTGGTGGTCGGCATCGTGGGCGCGTTCATGTCCGGCGGCGTCGTCGTCGCGCTGGCCCGGACCTTCGTGGCCGACCTGCGTGGCGGCGACTCGGCGTACGGCCTGCTGTTCGCGGCGGTCTTCCTCGGCCTGGCGCTGGGCATGTGGAAGGGTCCCGGGCTGATCCCCGGCGTCTCGCGACGGCGGGTGTTCGGCCTGGCGCTCACCGCCTGCGGGCTGCTGCTGTTCCCGGTCGCCCTGGTCCCCAGGCTCGAGGTCGTGGTCGTGCTCGCGGTGGCGGTCGGGTTCTGCGCCGGCGGCGCGTGGGTGGTCGGCAACACGCTGCTGGGGCTGGAGGTCCCCGACCACCTGCGGGGGCGGACCTTCGCGTTCGTGTACTCGCTCATGCGGCTGTCGCTGGCGCTCGTGCTCGCGGCCGCTCCGCTACTCGCCGGGGCCATCGGCGTGGTCGGCGTCGGGCCGCCGGGCCCCGACGGGAGCCGCTGGTTCAGCTACGGCGGCGCGGCCGTGACGATCCTGGCCGCCGCCGTCCTGATGACCCTCGTGGGCGTCGCGTCCTACCGTCAGATGACCAGGGCCGACACGCGGAAGGAGGCGCGCCGTTGACCGGCCTGCCCGCTGCGGCCGGCGCGCAGGCGGGCGTCTACCCGGCGCTCGGCTGCTTCGTCGCGCTGGAGGGCGGGGAGGGAGCGGGCAAGTCCACCCAGGCCGACCGGCTGGCGGACTGGCTGGGTGCGGCCGGCTACGCCGTCGTGCTCACCCGCGAGCCCGGTGCGACCGCGGTCGGGCAGCGGCTGCGGGACATCGTGCTGTCCCCGGAGACCGGTGCGATGGCCGGGCGCACCGAGGCGCTGATCTACGCCGCCGACAAGGCCGAGCACGTGGAGCAGGTGGTGCGCCCGGCACTGCAGCGCGGCGCGGTGGTCGTCACCGACCGCTACGTCGACTCCACGCTGGCCTACCAGGGCGCCGGACGCGACCTGGCCATGGCCGACCTGGAACGGCTGGCGCGCTGGGCGACCGCCGACCTGCGGCCGCATCTCACCGTCCTGCTGGACCTGCCACCGGAGGACGGCATGGCCCGGTTCGACGGGCGGGACCGCATCGAGGCCGAGCCCCGGGAGTTCCACCACCGGGTCCGGGCCGGGTTCCTCGCCCTGGCCGACCGCGCGCCGGAGCGCTACCTGGTCCTGGACGCGCGGCGTCCCGCCGACGACCTCGAGGCCGAGATCCGGGTCCGGCTCGCGCCCCTGCTCTCGGCCGCGCGGCGCGGCGCCCAATGATGACAGTGATGACGACAGTGATGACGACACTGACGACGACAGCGATGGACACGGTGATGACGACGGAGATGACGGCGGCGACGACGGTGTGGGACACCCTGGTGGGGCAGCGCCGGGCCGTGGACGTCCTGCGACGGGCCGCCGCCGGCGAGGGCATGACCCACGCCTGGCTGTTCACCGGCCCCCCCGGGTCGGGTCGCTCCAACGCCGCCGCCGCGTTCGCGGCCGCCTTGCAGTGCCCGCGCCAGGGGTGCGGCGAGTGCGCGACGTGCCGCGGCGTCCTGGCCGGCACGCACCCGGACGTCAGCGTGACCCGGTCGGAGACGTCGGTGCACTACATCAAGGACATGCGCGAGCTGGTCCGGCGGGCGGGGCTGCACCCGGCGATGGGCCGGTGGCAGGTGATGATGATCGAGGACGCCGACCGGCTCACCAAGGGCGAGGACACCCGCACCGCCAACGCGCTGCTGAAGGCGATCGAGGAGCCCACCCCGAAGACGGTCTGGCTGCTCTGCGCGCCGACGGTCGAGGACGTGCTGCCGACGATCCGGTCGCGGTGCCGCACCGTCGTGCTGGCCACCCCCACCGTCGAGGAGGTGACCGGCTTCCTCACCCACCGGCTCGGCGTACCCGGCAGCGTGGCGGCGTTCGCGGCCCGGGCCAGCCAGGGACACATCGGCCGGGCCCGGGCGCTGGCGACCGACGAGCAGACCCGCAACCGGCGCCGCGAGGTGGTCGGGATCCCGCCCGGGCTGACCTCCCTGGGCGCCTGCATGAACGCCGCCGCGAACCTGGTCGACATCGCCCAGCAGGAGACCGCGGCGATCACCGAGCAGGCCAACGCCCGCGAGGCGGCCGAGCTGGACGCCGTGTTCGGCAGCGACCGCAAGGCGCGCTCCTCACGGGCCTACAGGGCCGCCGCGGCCGAGCTGGCGCGCAGCCAGAAGCAGCGGGAGAAGCGGCGGGTGATGGACGTCGTCGACCGGTGCCTGATGGACCTGCTCTCGGTCTACCGCGACGCCATCGCCGTCCAGACCGGCGCCGCGCAGCCGCTGGTCAACGAGGAGGTCCGCGCGGAGGTCGAGGAGGTCGCCCGCCGGTCCACCCCCGAGCAGAACCTACGCCGGATCGACGCCGTCTTCACCGCTCGGCAGCAGATGCTGGAGTTCAACACCGCGCCGCTGCTCGCGCTGGAGTCGATGATGGTGGCGCTGCGGACCCGCTGACCCGACCTGCCTAGAGTGTCCCGGTGCACCCGCGTCGCCTCCTGGCCGCGTCGGCCTGCGCGCTCGTGCTCTCCTCCTGCAGCCTGGTCGGCGGGGACGACGCGCCGGAGCCGGAGGCGCTGCCCAGCCCGTCGGCGGCGCCGTCCCGCGACCCGGCCCTGGACCGCTTCTACGACCAGGAGCCGGCCTGGACCGAGTGCCGCGACACCTTCCGGTGCGCCGAGGTGGACGTGCCGCTGGACTACGCCGACCCGGCCGGGAGCACCATCACGCTCGGCCTGCTGAAGGCGCCGGCGACGGACCCCGACCGCGCGGTCGGCTCGCTGCTGGTGAACCCGGGCGGCCCGGGCGGGTCGGCCGAGGACTACGCGGCGGCGGCCGAGGCGGCCTTCGGTGACCGGGTCCGAGCGGTCTTCGACGTGGTGGGCATGGACCCGCGCGGCGTCGGCGCCAGCACACCGGTGGACTGCGTGTCCGACGCGGCGCTGGACGCCTGGTTCGCCGGCGACCCCACCCCGGACACCGACCGCGAGCGGCGGGCCGGCGCGGCCCGGACCCGGGCGCTTGGCCGGGGCTGCCTGGTCCGCAGCGGCGACCTGGCCCGGCACGTCTCCACCGAGGAGGTGGCCCGCGACCTCGACATCGTGCGCGAGGTCCTCGGTGACGACACGCTGGCGTACTTCGGCGCGTCGTACGGCACCTTCCTCGGCGCCACCTACGCCGAGCTGTTCCCCGAGCGGGTCGCCAGGATGGTCCTCGACGGCGCGGTCGACCCCGCGCTGTCCAACCAGCAGACCGCGCTCGACCAGGCGGCGGGCGTGCAGACCGCGCTGGACGCCTACGTCGACGACTGTCTGTCGCAGGACGACTGCTACCTCGGGGCGGACCGGTCCGAGGCGCTCGGGCGGATCTCCGACCTGCTGGCGGAGCTGGACCGGGCCCCGCTGCCGACCGACGGGCGACGGGTCCTCACCGAGGGGCGGGGCACCTACGGGCTGGTCTACCCGCTCTACGCCAGGAGCCTGTGGAAGTACCTCGACGCCGCCCTGCGCCAGGCCCTGGACGGCGACGGCACCGCGCTGCTGGCCCTGGCCGACGCCTACGCGCAGCGAGGTCCGGACGGCTTCACCGACAACACCCTCGAGGCGTTCCTGCCCATCGGGTGCCTGGACCGGCCGGGCGGACTCCGCTGGGACCAGGTGGAGGACGCCGACGCCGAGTTCCTCCGGGCGTCCCCGACGTTCGGGCGGTTCTTCTCCTTCGGGATGACCAGCTGCCAGGTCTGGCCGGTGCAGTCCGGAGCCGGGCCCGCGCCGATCCACGCCCCCGGCGCGCCGCCGATCCTGGTGGTGGGCACCAGCCGCGACCCGGCGACGCCGCTGCGCTGGGCCGAGTCGCTCGCCGAGCAGCTGGACTCGGGGATCCTCGTGCGGCGCGACGGGGACGGGCACACCGGCTACCGGGCCGGCAACGCGTGCGTCGACGCCGCGGTCGAGGACTACCTGGTCCAGGGGAAGGTCCCGGACGGCACCGTCGACTGCTGAGCAGCGGTGGTCGAGGAGCCGGAGCGCCAGCGGAGGCGTCTCGAGACCCGGTGACCGGCGGCAGGGTCCCAACCCGTGTGCCGGTGGTTTCGAGGCTCGCAAGCTCGCACCTCAACCACCGGTGGCCGACGAGCCGAGAGCTGGCGCAGGCCGAACGGCCTCCCAACCGGGACCTCCGCTCGTGGTGGCGGCGGCGCCGCCGAGGGAGGGTGGTGGGGGAGTGATGTGTCATGACCGTCCTGTGGTCGGCACCTACCCGGCCGGACGCCGCTACGACGCCGGCCGGCTGGGCGTACCGGGTCCGCCGCTTCACCGGCGGGTTCTTCCTGGTCACCGCCGGGGTCCATCTCGGCATCGTCGTGGCGGACCCGCAGTTCTACCGGCCGTTCGCCGACGGCTCGCCGTTGGCGTTCGTCGACGAGGGCTGGTCGCAGGTCGTCATGCGCGACCCGGCCGCCTGGGGCCTGGTCGCGTTCGCCGGCGAGCTGGCCGTCGGCCTGCTGCTGCTGGCCAGGGGCCGGCTGGTCCGGCTCGGCTGGGTCCTGGTGGTCGCCTTCCACCTGCTCCTGCCGCTGTTCGGGCCGGGCTTCCTGCTCTGGTCCGTTCCCGTGCTGGCGGTGCTGCTGCCCGCGGCACGGCGGGACTGGCCGGCCCTCGCGCCCGTGGCCGCGCCGCGATGAGCCGCCGGCCGCGCCTGGCGTTCGCCGCGCTCGTCGCCCTGCACGGGCTGGTCCACCTGCTGGGCGCCGGGGTGGCGTGGGTCGTGGTGGCCGTGCTGCTCGGCGCCACGGCCGTCGCGCTGGCCGTCCGGGCCCGCTTCTGGTGGGTCCTCGCCGGGGTCGCCGCCGCGGCGTCCCAGGCGATGGTGCTCACGTCGTGGCAGGAGGCGAAGGCCGGCACGGTGGTCAACGTGCTGCTCCTTCTCGCGGCGGCGTACGGGTTCGCGGCGTACGGTCCGCGGAGCTTCTCGGCGCAGTACGACGCCCGGTCGCGCGCGGCGGCCGCGTCGGTCCCGGCGGCCGGCCGGGTCGTCACCGAGGCGGACCTGGTCGGGCTGCCCTCGCCCGTGGCGGACTGCGTCCGGGCCGCCGGCGCGGTCGGGAGGCCGCCGGTCACCGGCTTCGAGGCCACCGTGCGCGGTCGCATCCGGGGCGGGCCGGACGGCGCCTGGATGCCGTTCGCGGGTCGCCAGGCCAACACGTTCGAGCCCACGCCGACCCGGTTCTTCCTGATCGAGGCCCGCAGGGCCGGCCTGCCGGTGTGGGTGTTCCACGCCTTCTCGGGCCACGCCACGATGCGGGCCAGGCTGCTGGCCGCGCTGCCGGTGACCCAGGCCGCCGGGCCCGAGCTGGACCGGGCCGAGACCGTCACGCTCTTCAACGACCTGGTGCTGTTCGCCCCCGCCGCACTGGTCGGCGCGCCGGTCCGGTGGGAGCCCCTCGACGAACACCGCGTGCGCGGCCACTACACCGCGGGCGGGGTCACGGTGAGCGCCGAGATCGCCTTCGACGACCAGCACCGCGTGGTCGACTTCGCCTCCGACGACCGGCTGCGGGCCTCCGCGGACGGGCGGTCCTTCACGCCGCAGCGGTGGTCGACACCGGTCACCGGCCACCGGGTGGTCGACGGGCTCGGCTCGCTGGCCTCCGGCAAGGCGCTCTGGCACGCCCCCCAGCCGGAGGGCGGGTTCTGCTACCTGGAGGTCGAGGTGGACCAGGTCGCGCACCTCTCCTCCCGGCCGGCTACCGCGGAGCAACCCGCGCGCTGACGACTCGAGGCCCCGTGCCGGGGGCCGGGTGACGGCCCGGGCGGGAGGCCCGGCAGGCTTGCTCGCATGTCGACCACCCAGCAGCCGCGGTCCGAGGGGACGGTGCCACTCGAACGCGTCATCGCCCTCACCGACGCCGTCGTCGCGATCGCCATGACGCTCCTGGTGCTGCCGTTGGTCGAGGTCACGGGCGAGGTGGAGACCGAGCGGCTCGGCGACGTCGTCAGGAGGCACACCGACCTGCTGCTGCCTTTCGTGGTCAGCTTCCTGGTGATCTACGTCTTCTGGGCTGCGCACGCCTCGGTGCTGAGCCCGGTGGCCCAGGCGGGCATCGACGTACCGCCGCTGCGGCTGCTGACCATGCTCTGGCTGCTCATGGTCGCGTTCCTGCCCTTCCCCACCGCACTGGTCGGCAGGGACGACACCGGGGACTCGACGCCGCTCTACATCGGCACGATGGCCGTTCTGTCGCTGCTCACCACCCTGACCGCGGTGCTGGCAGACCGCGCCACCGGACGACCCGGGTCGTTCTGGCCGTGGCTCACCACAGCGGTGTTCGCATCGGCGACGCTGCTGGCGACAGTCGCTCCCGACCCGGCGCTGTACTCCCTGCTGGTTCTCGTCGTGGTGAGGATCGCCGAGGTGCGGCTGAGAGGCCGCGGGACCGGCCGGGCCGGGCAGCGGTCAGGTACGGCGTGAGCCGGCCAGAGCCTCGCCCGCGACCGCCACGCCGGCCCGCCAGCCCGGGGCCCGGCCGCGGTCGGGAGGACCTAGGTCGGACACGTCGTGGCCGCTGCGGACCAGCAGCCAGGAGGTCAGCGAGTTGGAGTTCCACATGTCCCCGGTGCGCCGCTCGTCGCGACCCCAGGTGAGCAGCGGGACGTCGCGGACCAGGTACAGCAGCCGGCGGGCCTGCTGTCCGTCGGCGCTCAGCCGGACCCCCCCGCCGACACCGCTGTCGAGGTCTGGGATCCGTCCGTTCCGCCAGCACCTGACCTCGTAGCGGAACGCCCTGGTGCGGCCCAGCCACGACAGCCCCACCGCGCCCTCGCCCACGACGCCGCGCTCCGGGTCCGGGCTGCCCCAGACCGGCGCCATCTCGACGGCGTACGTCGCACCGCCACAGCGCACCAGGAGGGCGGAGTGGTAGAGCGGCTGCGGCGAACGGCCCTCGCGGCGGGAGGCCAGACGCTCGTAGAGCCGCCCGCTCACGCCGACCAGGCCGGTGCTCTCCCCGGCGCCCAGCGGGATCCAGAACAGGTCCACCCAGGAGTCCGGCCAGGGCCGCGAGCGGACGACGTTCGCGGTCGGGAGCACCCGGCCGGCAGCAGCGGTCGCGGACATCGTGGGCACCTCGGGATGTGTCGTGGCTCCACTCTCGTGCAGCGGGTCCGGGACCGACAGGGCCCTTGGGCCCCTCGCGGCAGCGGGGCGGTGTGCGAGCCTGTGGTCCATGGTCGACGTGGGTGGCCCCGCCTCGCGGCGCCGCCGCGGCCGTCCCGGCTACGACCAGGAGACCGTGCTCCGGCGGGCCGTCGACCTGTTCAACCGGCAGGGGTACGAGGCCACCAGCATGGGCGACCTGGCCAGAGAGCTGGGGTTCAGCAAGTCGGCGATCTACCATCACGTGCCCAGCAAGGAGCACCTCCTGCGGCAGGCCCTCGACGAGGCCCTCGACGGCCTCGCGGCGGTCGTGGCCGCCGCGCAGCAGGACTCGGGCGGGTCGGCCTACCACCGGCTGCGCGCGGCGGTGCGCGGCTCGGTGGAGCTCCTCCTCGACCACCTGCCGGCGGTCACGCTGCTGCTGCGGGTCAGGGGCAACAGCCCGGCCGAGCTCGACGCGCTGCGACGACGCCGCGAGATCGACGCCGCGCTCGCCGCCCTGGTCGAGGAGGCGGTCGAGGAGGGCGCCGTGCGGGCCGACGTCCGGCCGCAGCTGATCAGCCGGCTGCTGTTCGGCATGGTGAACTCGCTGGTGGAGTGGGTCCGCCCCGACGGCCGCGCCAGCCGGGAGGAGATCGCCGAGGCGGTCAGCGCGATCGCCTTCGAGGGCCTGCTGGTCGAGCTGCCCGCCGACTGAGCTCAGCCCCTGGCGTCCGGCGGCCAGCTCTTCGCCACCAGCGTGAGCACGTCGTAGGTCGCGACCGGCTCGCCGTCCTGGTTCGTGACCACTGCGTCCCAGCGCACCTCGCCGTACTCGGCCGTCGCCCGCGGGGTGACCTGCTTGACCGTCAGCGTCACCCGGATGGTGTCGTCGGCCTTGACCGGGGTGAGGAACCGCAGGTGGTCGACGCCGAAGTTCGCCAGCACCGGCCCCGGGTTCGGCTCGACGAACAGGCCGGCGGCCAGCGACACCACGAGGTAGCCGTGGGCCACGATGCCGCCGAAGAGCGGGTTGGCCGCCGCGGCCGCGGGGTCGGTGTGGGCGTAGAACGTGTCGCCGGTCAGCTCGGCGAACCGGTCGATGTCGTCGAGGGTCACCTGGCGGGGCTCGGACTCGACGCTGTCCCCGATCCGCAGCTCGGCGAGGCTCTTGCGGAACGGGTGCACGGCGCCGACCTGGCGCCGTGCGCCGGTGGTCCACCGGCCGGTGACCGCGGTGAGCATGTCGGGGGAGGCCTGGACGGCGGTGCGCTGCATGTGGTGCAGCACGCCGCGGACCCCGCCGAGCTCCTCGCCACCGCCCGCGCGACCCGGGCCGCCGTGGACGAGCACGGGCAGCGGGCTCCCGTGGCCGGTGGACTCCGCGGCGTCGTCGCGGTCCAGCACCAGGATGCGGCCGTGCCAGGGCGCCAGGCCGAGGACCACCTCGCGAGCGACCCGGGGGTCGTGGCTGACCAGCGAGGCGACCAGGCTGCCCCTGCCGCGGGCGGCCAGCGCCACCGCCTCCTCGGTGGTGCGGTAGGCGACCACCGTGCTGACCGGGCCGAACGGCTCCACCTCGTGCGGCTCGACCGCTCCCGGCCGGGCGCGCAGCAGGACGGGGGAGAGGAACGCGCCCCGCTCGGCGTCGCCGCCGACCGGGTCGACGTGGTCGGGGTCGCCGTACACGACGTCGGCGGAGCCGCGCAGCGCCTCGACGGCCTTGCGCACCTCCGCGCGCTGGCCGAGGCTGGCCAGCGGCCCCATCCGGACCCCCTCGACGGCGGGGTGCCCGACCGTGGTGCTCGCCAGGCGCGCGCCGATCGCCTCGACGACCGCGTCGGCGACCGGCTCGGGCACCAGGGCGCGCCGGATGGCGGTGCACTTCTGCCCGGCCTTGACGGTCATCTCGGTGACGACGGCCTTGACGAACAGGTCGAGCTCGGGGTCGTCCGGGGTGACGTCGGGTCCCAGGATCGAGCAGTTGAGCGAGTCGGCCTCGACGCCGAGGCGCACGCCGCGGTACAGCACCGACGGGTGGTTGCGCAGGATGCCCGCGGTGTGGGCGGAGCCGGTGAACGCCACCGAGTCCTGCTCGGCCAGCTCGTCGAGCAGCGTGCCGGCGCTGCCGCACACCAGCTGCAGGCTGCCCTCGGGAAGGATGCCGGACTCGATGACCAGGCGGGCCGCCGCCGCGGCGAGGTAGGCGGTCTGGCTGGCCGGCTTGACGATGGTGGGCAGGCCGGCCAGGAACGCCGGGGCGAGCTTCTCGAGCATCCCCCACACGGGGAAGTTGAACGCGTTGACCTGCACGGCGACGCCGGGCCGGGAGGTGTAGACGTGCTGGCCCAGGAAGCTGCCCTGCCGGCCCAGCCGCTCGGCCGCGCCGTCGAGCACGACGGTGTCGTTGGGCAGCTCCCGGGTGCCCTTGCTGGCAAAGGAGAACAGTGTGCCGATGCCGCCGTCGACGTCCACCAGGGAGTCGCGCTGCGTGGCGCCGGTGCGCAGCGACAGCGCGTAGAGCTCGTCCTTGGCCCCACCGAGGTGCTTGGCCAGTGCCTTGAGCAGCGCCGCGCGCTCGTGGAAGGTAAGCGTCCGGATCGCCGGACCGCCGACGCTGCGGGCGTGCTCGACCATCGCGGCGTGGTCCAGGCCGCGGGTGGAGACCCTGGCGACCTCCTCGCCGGTCGCCGCGTCGAGGACCGGCTCGCCCTCGTCAGCCGGGCGGAACCACCGGCCCGCGACATAGCTCTCCAGCGGTGCGCTCACGTGTCCGGCGCCCCTTCCGTCTCGTGGCTGCGGCCGTTGCCCGACCGGTTCCGTCTGTGCCACAGTAGTATTACAGAACGGTTGGTCAGTAATTGGCCAGGAGCAGATCCAGGCACGGGAGGTCCGATGACGTCGGCTGTCGACGAGGCCGAGCTGCTGGCCCGGTTCGAGGACGTCGTCGGGCACAAGGACCGCATCGAGCCGCGCGACTGGATGCCGGAGGCGTACCGCAGGACGCTGGTCCGGCAGGTCGCCCAGCACGCGCACTCCGAGATCATCGGCATGCAGCCGGAGGGCAGCTGGATCGGCCGCGCGCCCTCCCTGCGCCGCAAGGCGATCTTGCTCGCCAAGGTCCAGGACGAGGCCGGCCACGGTCTCTACCTGTACGCCGCCGCGGAGACGCTCGGGGTCTCGCGCGACGAGCTCCTCGACGCGCTGCACACCGGGCGGCAGAAGTACTCCTCGATCTTCAACTACCCGACGCTGTCGTACGCCGACGTGGGCACCATCGGCTGGCTGGTCGACGGGGCCGCGATCTGCAACCAGGTGCCGCTGTGCC